>CAZMHP010000384.1:0-2384 GCA_964566095.1 uncultured Rhizobium sp.
TCGTGATCGGCAGCCGCCAGCTCGGCCTCGCCATCCTGATGCACGACGCGGCGCATGGCGTATTGATGAAGACGCGCTGGCTGAACGAATGGGTCGGCCAATGGCTGTGCGCCTATCCGACGATGGCCGAGCTCATCGCCTATCGGCACTATCACCTGGTGCACCACCGCCGCACGCAGCAGGCCGACGATCCCGATCTCGGCCTCTCCGCCAAATTCCCGATCACCAAGGCGAGCTTCCGCCGCAAGATGATCCGCGATCTGACCGGCCAGACCGGCTACAAACAGCGCAAGGCGCAGTTCCTGCGCTCGCTGGGCGAGCCGGGTCAGCCGCTCGGCGCGCGCGCGCGGTTCTTCTGGAAGCGGATCGGCCGGCAATATCTGGTGCAGCTCATCCTGCTCGGCTTGATGACCGCGTTCGGCAAGCCGCATTATTTCCTGATGTTCTGGGTGCTGCCGAACATCACCTGGCAGATGGCGATCACGCGCGTGCGCAACATCGCCGAGCACGCCGTGGTCCCGGACAACAACAATGTGTTCCGCAACGCGCGCACGACCTATGCGTCCTGGTGGGTTCGCGCGCTGGTGGCGCCTTATTGGGTCAACTACCACGTCGACCATCATCTGCTTTTCTACGTACCCTGCTATCGCCTGCCCACGCTGCATGCCATGCTGCTGGCCAAGGGGTTGGGACCGCGGATGGAAATCCAGCCCGACTATCCGACCGTGCTGAGGATGGCGATGTCGAAGCCGGAAGCGGTGGTGGCGCAAGCGGCTTGATCCGAATTTGGATCAGCGTGACTCGCGTCCCTCATCCTTCGACAAGCTCAGGATGAGGAAATTCTCACACCTCATTCTTCCCATCGTCATCGCCCGCTTCATGCGGGCGACCCATTTTTGCGCTGCCAAATTGGGTTGCCCGGACAAGCCGGGCAATGACGACTTTGGACGGAGTCAACTCGTGCCCTGCACGATCGGTTGGCCGGTGGCCTCGAAGTAGACGTTCTTGATCAGGCTGTGCAGGAAGAACGAATTGAACAGCCCCGCGATCCATTTGTCGTCGCCCGCGAAGGACACGATCAGCGGCTTGAAATCGGTCTGCTTGTAGACGTCGTCCAGCGCCACGCCCTTCTGCGCCAGCGGCACGACCTGGCGCTGCACCTCTGCGATCGCGGCCTTCACCTTCTCGATGTAGGCGGTATCGCTTTGCACCTCGCCATGGCCGGGAACGAGCTTGGCGTAGCCCAGCGCCTCGATCTTGCCCAGCACGGTCAACCATGACGTCGGGAAGGACGCCGCGGCATAGGGAATGGGATTGACCACGATGTCGCCGCTGATGGCGATCTTTTCGCTCGGCACCCAGATCACCGCGTCGCCGTCGGTGTTGGCCTTGCCGAGAAACATGACCTCGACCGGCGTGACGGGGTCGGGAATGGAGAATGTATCGGTGAAGGCCCTGGTCGCGGGATAGGCCTTCATGTCCTTGTAGCCGGCGACGATGCTGTCGCCGACGTCGATCGTCTGCTGCCAGCCGGCGCGGACGGAATCGGGAATGTCCTTTCTTTGAACCTGCTGCTTGGCGAGGTCGATCTCGCCCGCGTAAATGGCGCCGTAGGTCTTGATGTAGTCCATCGGCTTGGTCGTCATGTCGATGCGCGTCGCTTCGGTCGACACGATGACGACATTCGGCCATTGGGCGAGGAAGGCGCCGGCGCCCAAATTGTGATCGCCGTGATAGTGCGTGTAGATCAGATACTTCACCGGCTTCGGCGACAGCGCCCGGATCTGCTCGACGACATGCGCGCCGGCCGGCGGCGAACCGCCGGCATCGACCACGACGAGACCGTCCGACTGCTCGATGACCTCGACATTGCCTTCATACGGCGCGTTGGTCGCGATCGGGCGCTGGATGAGATGGACATGCGGCGAGACGGGCACGGTGATGCGCACGAAGCCGTCCGTGCCGGCCTGCGCCGCGGTGGCGAGGAGCAAGGCGGCGAAGCCGATGGCGAAGCGATACATGACGTCTCCCGTCTGAGCGCGCGGAGTTAAGCGGCGGCGCGAGGCGAAGGGAACCGAGCGTTCGCGCCATCACGGCGATTTGAACTTTGCGGCAAAGGCGATAAGAACGGGCGTGACCGACCCCCAAGACTTCATTCGCGCCAATACCGCGTTGATCGCGCCGCCGCTGGTGCCGGAGATCAAGCTGCATCTGGCGAGCGAAGTTGTGCCGCTATGGCGGCTCACAGAGGACGAGCTTGAAGCGCAAGGCGTGCCGCCGCCCTATTGGGCGTTCGCCTGGGCCGGCGGTCAGGCGCTGGCGCGTTACGTGCTCGATCATCCCAAGGTCGTGCGCGGCCTGGACGTGCTGGATTTCGGATCGGG
>CAZMHP010000385.1:0-2375 GCA_964566095.1 uncultured Rhizobium sp.
CGCGCACGCCCGACACCGTCACCACCGCGCGGTTGTTCTGCAGCGTCAGCTCGGCGGGTCCCGGCCGAGCCTCGATCTCAACCACGTTCTCGCCGCCATGGCGCACCGGCACCTCGATCGTCGCATCGCGCCCGACGGGAACCGCTTGCGAGGTGAACGCCGTGCCGTCGATGCGCACGTCGACCGCCGCCGTCCCCCCGGCCGCGCCCCCGAAATCGTCGACCCGGACCACCATCGGCGCGGTCTGGCCGACGATGGCGAAGCGCGCGGCGTTGACGATGGTGAGCTTTCGGTCCTTCTCGCCGCGCCTGCCTGCGATCAGCGCGTGGATCGGAGCATGAAACGCGAGCTTTTCGGGCGAAGGCGCGTCGTGCACCTCGCCATCGGTGATCAGGATGGCACCGGCGATGCGCTCCGGCGGCACGTCGGCCAGCGCCGCGTTGAGGCCGGCGAAGAGCTGCGTGCCGTTGTCCTCGCCGGTCGCCGTCGTCGTCACCACGCTCTCGCGGATTTCCAGATCCTTTTCGCCCGCAAGTTGCTTCCTGATCGCCGCCAGCACCGCATCTTCCTGGGCCCGTCGCTCGCCCACGCCCATGCTCTGCGAACGGTCGACCACGATGGCGGCGACGTCGGGCAAGGGGCTGTGCGTCTCGGTCACGATCAGGGGATTGGCGATGACGAAGATCAGCGCGGCGAATACCAGCGCCCGCGCCCAGGCGCCGCGCGCACGCAGCGCGACGGAAAAAATGGCGAGCGCGACTCCGATCCCGATCGCGACCCACAGGAGGATCGCCGGCACATGCGGCGCGAAGTCGATGCTCAGATTCATGGCTGCTTGCCCATGCGCTGCAGCAGCGCGGGCCAGTGCACCAGGTCGGCCTTGTAGTTGCCGGTGAGCGCATACATCACGAGATTGATGCCGAAGCGGAACGCCATCTCGCGCTGGCGCTCGCCGCCCGGCGTCACGTCGACCAGCGGCGCGCCGTCGGGCCGGATCGCCCAGGCCGCCGCCCAGTCATTGCCGCCGATGATCACCGGCGAGACGCCGTCGCCGCCGCGCGCCGGTGTTGGCCCGGCATTGGGATCGGCCGGCGGCAGCGCCTCCACCCACACCTTGCCGCCGTCCCAGCGTCCCGGAAAATCGCCCAGCAGATAAAAGGCCTTGGTCAGCACGTGATCGGCCGGCACGGGTTCGAGCGGCGGCAGGTCGAGCTTGGCGATCAGCCGCCGCAGCGTCTGCTCGCCCGGCGACTGCGGCCCACGCACCGAACCCAGCGTCAGATCGCGCGTGTCGAACAGGATGGTGCCGCCGTTTCGCATATAGTCGCTGATCTTCGACAGGGCTTGGGGGCTCAGATCCTTTTCGCGCGGGTCCATCGGCCAATAGAGCAGCGGGAAGAACGACAGATCGTCCTTGGCGATATCGACGCCGATCGGCTCCTGCGGCTCATACGAGGTGCGATTGCGCAATTGCACGCCGAGCCCGTTCAGGCCGGCCCGGCTCATATCGTCGACGTCCGACAAGCCGGTGACGACATAGGCGAGCCGCGTGTCGGTCGCGGCTTTCAGATCGAAGGCATCGTCGGCGCGCGCGCCAGGTCCGCGCAGCACGAACAGCAGCGCGAGCGCCGCCGCGGCGCCGCGCGTCAGACGCAGCCGCGAAAGATAGCCGCGCATCCACAGCGACAGGATGGCGTCGAGGAACAGCAGCGCCGCCGCGAGCGCGAGCAGCCAGGGCGCCAGCGCCAGCACGCTCGATTGCGGATAGGGCTCGATGTCGGCGCCGATCTCGCCGATGGGCAGCAGCGCGGCATCGGCCTTCACCGCGTTCAGCGCGTCCTCGGTTCCCGCCACGCCGTAGAGGCCCGGCGGATGCACGCGCGACACTTCGGTCTTCGGCAGATCGGCGGCGCGGATCGGCAGCGCCTCGGCCGGCGGCCTGCGCGCGCGGCCGAAACCGTCGAGCGTCGTCACCGGCGGCAAGGTCGTCGCGCTTTTCAGGTCCGACGGCCGCGATCCGCTCGCCAGCGCCAGCAGCCGGCGCATCATATCGACATAGAGTCCCGACAGCGGCAGCGACGACCAGTTCGGCCCCGCCGTGATGTGGAACAGCACGATGTAACCCTTGCCGCGCGCCTGCGCGGTGACCAGCGGCGTGCCGTCCGCCAGCCGTGCCCAGGTGCGATCGCCCAACTCGACCGACGGCTCGGCCAGCACCTGCCGCGTCACCGTCACCTCCGGTGGGACAACAAGCCCCGCGAAAGGCGAGGTGTCGGAAAACGGCGCCAGCTTCTGCGGCTCGGCCCAGGCCAGCGCGCCGCCCAGATAGCGTCCGCCGACGCGCAGCTTCACCGGCACCAGATCGTCGGTGCCCG
>CAZMHP010000386.1:0-2372 GCA_964566095.1 uncultured Rhizobium sp.
GGACCGTCTTGCGCAGCGCCTCCAGATCGACATTGCAGGCCTTCATCACCTGCGCGGCGTCGCTGTCGTCCATCAGGGCGAGCAGCAGATGTTCGGGGGTCGCGTATTCGTGGTGCCGGTCGCTCGCGAGCTTGATCGCGCGGTGCAACGCTTGTTCCAGGCTTCGCGAGAGTGAGGGCATCTTAGGCTCTACTCCTTCTCCATGGTGCATTGCAGAGGATGCTGATGGCGGCGGGCGAATTCAATGACCTGCGCCACCTTGGTTTCGGCGACATCGTAGGTGAAAACGCCGCAGATGCCGACGCCGTGGCGATGGACATGCAGCATGATCTCCACCGCCTGCTCGCGGTTCTTGTTGAAGATCTTCTCGAGGATGTGGACGACGAACTCCATCGGCGTGTAGTCGTCGTTGAGCAGGAGCACCTTGTACAGGCTCGGCTTCTTGGTCTTGGGCCGCGTCTTGGTGACGATGCCCGTGCCGCTGTTGCCGTCTCCCTGGCCGTTTTGGCCGCGCCCGTCACGCCCGTCTTTCATGTCGTTGCATCATAGACCCGATATGGTGATGCCTATCCTATTCCATAAGAGGTCCAAGCAAAGCCCCCATCAAGAGCCTATTGCCGACGCGGTTACCGCGGATTGCGGCAAAAACAAGAAAGGGCCCAGGATTGCTCCCGAGCCCTTCCAACGCTTTCGCGGCGGGGGGATTATGCCGCGTGGGCGCTCTGTACGACCTCGACCCAAGCCTGAACGCGGCCCTGGATCGGCTCGAACGTGTCCTTGCTGGTGGCGACGAAGAGTTCGCCGAGCTTGGTCAGCTCGTTGACGTAGGATTCGAACGCGGACTTCGCAAAACCGGTCTGCAACTCGAACGCCTCGTGCGCCGACTTGGAGGCCATCAGGGCCTTGGTGTTGGCGATCGCGCCTTCGATGGCGGTCTTGGAGAAGCCGTAGATCTCGTTGTGCAGCGTTTCGGCGCCCTTGCCGGCGACGTTGGCGGCCTTCACATAGGCTTCCACCGTATCCTTGGAAAAGCCCAGAAGCTGGTCATAGTTCTTCACGGCCTTGTCGAAGTTCGCCTTCAGCGCTTCGGAGCCGGTCTTGAACGCGGTTTCGAACGTTTCCGCGGTGCCGTTGATCTTCTCGCCGGCCGTCTTTGCTTTCGCCATCATGATCTCTCCTGTTAAGGTTCATGGGACACCGCCGCGGCCAGCGGCCTTGTTGCGGTGCAGCATGGGATATATGCGGTGCAATAGGGGCTCTGTCAAGGGGGTTTGCTGCACTGCATCAAGGGTTCCCGGCCAGCGGGAATTTCCCTGATAGACCGGAGCGTTAACGCTTCGTAAATGGGGGCTCCGTAGCATCAATACCGATTGCGGTGGGAGCCTCTTTTTGGTGTTATCGATTCTGATTGGGGCGCCGACAACGACAAGATGGGGCAGCAATGCCTAAGCGACTGCGCGCCGGATTCGGCGTTCACGCGCGAACGCTGTTCGCAGCGTTCCTGGCCGGACTCGTCCTCCTCGCGGGGAGCGAGGCCGCCTTCGCGCGCGGGCATCACCATCGCGGCGGGCGGGCCCGCCTGCCGATCGCGGCTGGCGCCACGGATCCCGCCAAGGACGCCGCCCTGATCGCCGACGGCGAGACCGGCCGGGTGATCTATGCCCGCAACGCCTCGCTGGAACGCCATCCCGCGTCCCTGACCAAGATGATGACGCTGTACCTGCTGTTCGAGGCGCTCAAGCGCGGCGACGTCACCATGCAGACGATGCTGCCGATCTCCGAGCACGCGGCGACCCAGCATCCCACGAACCTGCATCTCTATGCCGGCGACATGATTCCGGTGGACATGGCGATCAAGGCCATCGTCGTGCGCTCCGCCAACGACGTGGCGGTGGCGATCGCCGAGGCGCTGGGCGGCACGGAAGGCCATTTCGCGGAGCTGATGACCGCCAAGGCGCGCGCGCTGGGCATGCGCGACACGTTCTACCACAATGCATCGGGCCTGCCCGATCCGATGCAGATCACGACGGCGTCGGACCTGCTGGTTCTGGCGCGGCATCTGGCCTACGACTTTCCGCAATATTTCCCGTATTTCGCGACGCCCGCCTTCACCTTTCGCGGCGTGAACTACGTCACGCACGACAATCTGATCGGCCGCTATGAAGGCGCCGACGGCATCAAGACCGGCTACACCGGCATGTCGGGATTCAACCTGGTCTCCTCGGTCGTGCGCAACGGCACGCATGTCATCGGCGTCGTCATGGGCGGGCGCACCGCGCACCGCCGCGACACGGAGATGATGCACCTTCTCGACGATGCCTATGCCCAGATCGGTCGCAATCCCACGCTCGTCGCCCATGCCGGCGTGCCGT
>CAZMHP010000387.1:0-2370 GCA_964566095.1 uncultured Rhizobium sp.
TGTCCCGAAGGACGCTCGAGCGACGATTGGGTGGACTTCGATTTCTTCGGCCACCAAATCGTGGCGCATTTAAGCGCGGATGCATCGCAAGCGGAAGCGCATAATGGAGTGGACGGCGAACAAGTGCCGGTGCGGCACTTCGGCGTGATCCTTTCGATGGCGCAGTGGCGCGCGCTTGCAGACAAACTGTCGCGCGAAAAAGTTCCTTATCTGATAGCGCCCGACATAAGGTTCGAGGGTTTGCCGGGCGAACAGGCGACATTTTTCATTCGCGATCCGAGCGGCAATGCGCTGGAGTTCAAGGCATTCGAGGACGAAAGGCGGATATTCGCGACATGAGCCCGATCAAGATCGCATGGTTCGAAGGCGGCGTGGCGCTGGCGCTCATTCTGGGTGCGCTGGGGTTTCAATATATCGGCCATTATCCGCCCTGCGAGATGTGCCATTGGCAGCGCTGGCCGCACATCGCCGCGGCCGCGATCGGCCTGGGCGGCGCGATCGCGATCGACCGCAACATGCTTAACGCGCGCGCCGCGCTTGCCATCGCGATCCTCGCCACGCTGGGCGTCGCGGCGTCGGGCGCGCTGGGCGTGTTCCACGCCGGCGTCGAATGGCATTGGTGGCCGGGGCCGACGGCCTGCACGACCGGCTTTCAATACAATGGCGGCCCGCTCGACCTGAACGCGCCGGTGCCCCATTGCGACATTCCGGCCTGGACCCTGCTGGGCATCTCGCTGGCGGGGTTCAATGCCCTGTTTTCGCTGGCCGCCGCCGCGTTCGGCGCCTTTCACCTGCTGCGCAAGTCATGAGCCGCAAAGCGCGTCCCGCCTCGCCCGGCACCACGACGCCCGCCGATATCGAAGCGATGATCCGCGTCGATCACGCCGGCGAATACGGCGCCGTGCGCATCTATGAGGGCCAGCTGGCGATTCTGGGCGCGCGCGGCTCGCGCGCGGCGGACGCGATCCGTCACATGGCCGAGCAGGAGCAGCGGCATCTGAAGGCGTTCGACGCGCTGATCAACGAGCGCCGCGTGCGGCCCACCGCGCTGGAGCCGGTGTGGCGCGTCGCGGGCTTCGCGCTGGGCGCCGCGACCGCGCTGATGGGCGAGAAGGCGGCGATGGCCTGCACCGCGGCGGTGGAAGAGGTGATCGACGGACACTATGCCGCGCAGGTCGAAAGGCTCGGCGGCAGCGATCCCAAGCTGAAAGCGACGGTGGAGGATTTCCGCGCCGAGGAGATCGCCCATCGCGACACCGCGCTGGCGCACGGCGCCGAGCAGGCGCCGGGCTATCGGCTCTTGAGCGAGGCGATCAAGGCGGGCTGCCGCGTCGCCATCAAGCTTTCCGAGAAGATATGAGCGAAGACCGCAACGCCTTGCTGGCGGCGGCCGCCCGCCCCCGCCGCGCCACGATCGACGATGCCGGCACGCTGGCCAGGCTGTTCGCCGCCGCGTTCAGCGCCGATCCGATCATGGACTGGATCGCGCGGCCGGCGCCCAACCGGGCGCGGGCGCTGGAGCAGTTCTTCTTCTGGCTCCTGCGCGTGCGCGCGATCCCGTTCGGCGAGGTGTGGATGAGTGCCGATGGCGGCGCCTGCGCCGCCTGGCTGCCGCCCGGAACGCCGGCCTCGCCCGGCGGCTTTTTCGAGCAGATGCAGCTTTTGCCGATGTTCGTGCGGCTGTGCGGCTTTCCGCGCCTGCTGCGCGGCTCGGCGATGGGCGACGCGATGGAGAAGAACCATCCGCATGAGCGGCACTTCTATCTGGCCTTCATCGCGGTGGCGCCGCGATTGCAGGGGCTGGGACTGGGCGGCGCGATGCTGGACGCCACGCTTAAGCGCGTCGATGCGGCAGGCATGCCGGCCTATCTGGAGAATTCCAATCCGAAGAACACGCGGCTCTATGAGCGCAGCGGTTTCAAGCCGCGCCGGAGCATCGCGCCCCCCGGCGCGCCGCCGCTGATGGCGATGTGGAGAAAAGCGAGTGGCGAGTAGCGAATGGCGAATAGGGTATCCCTATTCGCTACTCACCATTCGCTATTCGCTATTCGCTTTCTTATGGCTCCAGCTCGCTGTCCCAGTAGAGATAGTCGGCCCAGCTTTCGTGCAGATAGTTGGGCGGGAATTTTCGGCCGTTGGCCCGAAGCTCGTTGATCGTGGGGCGGTGGGGGCGATGCTTGGGATGCATGCCGATATGCTGCGGCAGGCGCCCGCCCTTCATCAGATTGCACGGCGCGCAGGCCGTCACGACGTTCTCCCAGGTCGTGCGGCCCCCGCGCGAGCGCGGGATGACGTGGTCGAAGGTCAGGTCCTCTTCGTCGCCGCAATACTGGCACTCGAAGCGGTCGCGCAGGAACAGGTTGAACCGCG
>CAZMHP010000388.1:0-2353 GCA_964566095.1 uncultured Rhizobium sp.
CCCACCGTGCCGCGCGGCAAGGAACGCCTGCGCTTCACGCCGTCGCCGATGCACACCGACGCGATGATGGAGGCGCTGGTCGCCGCGCTCGATCGGGTGTGGACGGCGCATCGCCTAAGCCGCGCCGCCTGATGGCCGCCGGCGAGGGCGAGGTCTACGTCGAATTCGTCGTGCAGGGCAACGCGGTGAAGGTCACCGCCATCGACCCCAAAACGGGCATCGAAGCGAGCGTGATGGGACCGGCCGGCGCATCGCGCGCGTCGCTGTCCGACGCCGCGGTGCGCAAGCTTCGCTATCTCCTGGCAAAACGGCCGCCAGGCTGAAGTCACGTCACGCGTTCATTTTCGCGGTGTCGAAGCCGTTCCGCTTCAGCCATGCGATTGCCGTCGATCGCCAGATTTCGGAATCTATCGACGGCTGGGCGCCCTCAGCGCCGTGACCAAGAAACGTAAGTTTCCCGGAGCGAGCCTGTTCAAGGAGAAGACGCTGGTAGGCTATCTGGTTATCGGTTTGCGAATGATCCGCGGGGTTCAGGCAGTCGCGCCGAGGCCGCGCCGTGTCGACCCCAAGATGTCGGACGCGATTCGCCATCCCTTGCGAAGAACAAGAGTCAAAAAAGGCTCTTTTCCGTCTTCCATCTGTCACGCGGAGCACGTCAGCGCAACCAGACTAGGACGGAACGCGTAAGACTCGCAAAACCGGGCGAGGTGCGGTGAGCTTCCGGCGGCCCACCGCGCCGCTCCGGTCTATTTCCGCTTGTTGCGCGGCTTTGACGAGGTGGTACGGCCGAGCCCGATCTTCTTGGCGAATTCCGATCGGCGCGCCGCGTAATTCGCCGCGACCATCGGATAGTCGGCCGGCAAACCCCACTTCGTGCGATACTGGTCCGGCGTCATCCCGTTGAAGCGCGAGCGCAGATAGCGCTTGAGCATCTTCAGCTTCTTGCCGTCTTCCAGACAGATCAGATAGTCCGGCGTGATCGACTTCTTGACCGGAACGGCCGGCTTCTGAGACGTCGTGAAATCGACGCCATCGACTCCGGACAAACCGCCGAGTGTCGCATGAACACTCTTGATCATCGCGGGAAGGTCGCCGACGGCGACGGGATTGTTGCTGACATAGGCCGCGACGATGTCGCTGGCCAGCTTCAGGATCTCTTCGGAACGCCCGACAGACATGTCTTCGCTACTCATTACGCGTACCCTCTACTCATGGGTTGGAGTTGAAACCAAACAACATGCACGTAATGCGTGGTCCGGGCTTTGAAAGCAATACAGAAATCCCCAAAACGGTTGTTTCACTTGAGACTTGATGAACAGAGGCCTTTCCATTCTCTCAACTACAGGTTCTATTTGTTCCGATTCTCTGGCCTCTTTAAGTCTAGAGCGCTGCAGCCCAAATGCGCCCCTTGGGAACGCCCGGGCTTCCCTTTGGATGCCTTGGGTCTGGTGGCCGGCGCGAAGGGAAAGGGCGGCTGAGGACTGGCGCATTGGTGGGTGGCGAAGAGCGGTCTGGCGCTAGATTTGGTAAAGCGCTAGGGGTATCGCGCGTGGCGCCGCGGGGCGCTCGATCTGGGGTCTTCGCGAAAGGGATGGTAGCTGTGGCAAGTGCCGCTGGCGAAAATTTATCTAGGTTTTTCAAGACCTCGCTGGCGGACAGCGATCCACAGATCGCGCGCGCCATCGGCTCGGAACTTGAGCGGCAGCGCGACAAGATCGAGCTGATCGCCTCTGAAAACATTGTCTCGCGCGCCGTCCTGGAAGCCCAGGGTTCGGTCCTGACCAACAAATATGCGGAAGGCTATCCGGGCCGCCGTTACTATGGCGGCTGCGAGTTCGTCGACATCGTCGAGGAGCTGGCGATCGCGCGGGCGCGCGCGCTGTTCAACTGTGAGTTCGTCAACGTCCAGCCGCACTCGGGAGCCCAAGCCAACCAAGCCGTGTTCTTTGCCTTGATGCAACCTGGGGATACTTTTCTGGGACTGGACCTCGCGGCGGGCGGTCATCTGACTCACGGCTCGCCCGCGAATCAGTCCGGCAAGTGGTTCAAGCCGGTGTCCTATGGCGTGCGCCGCCAGGATCAGCGAATCGACTTCGATCAAGTCGAAGCGCTGGCAAAGGCCAATAAACCCAAAATCATCATTGCCGGCGGTTCGGCCTATCCGCGCTTCATCGACTTCGCGCACTTTCGCGCCATCGCCGATTCGGTCGGCGCCTATCTGATGGTGGACATGGCGCATTTCGCCGGCCTGGTCGCCGGCGGCGTGCATCCGAGCCCGCTCGACCACGCCCATGTGGTGACGACGACGACGCACAAGACGCTGCGCGGCCCGCGCGGCGGCATGATCCTGTCG
>CAZMHP010000389.1:0-2350 GCA_964566095.1 uncultured Rhizobium sp.
CAGGACAGGAGCAGCAGTGATCATTATCGAGTTCGTGATTTTCGTCGTGTCGTCCGGGCTGTTCTACAGCGGGCGGTTTCGCGACCATCTCTGGGCGGTCCTGATCGCGGGCGCCATCGCGACCGGGTCCTCGCTGCTGTTCTTCTACGATGTCTACGAGAAACTTCAGGTCCACACCGAAGCCACCGTCAAGGTCGTCAAGGTGCGCGTGCCCGTCGTGCAGCACGTCTCGCAGCCGCCGGCGCTCTCCAAACAGGAGAACTGCCGCGACGACTACCCGTTCTTCGCCCGCGTGTTCGGCCGCGAGGGCACCACCGAGCTCGCCTTCACGGTGTCGGCGGACGGCACGGTGCGGGACGTGAAGGTCGCCAAATCGAGTGGCTCCGACGGGTTGGACGACGCGGCGGTGCATTGCGTGTCGCGATGGCACTACCGCCCGGCGGTGAAGGATGGGCAGCTCGTGGACGCGCCGATGACGGTGAAGGTGGCGTGGGGGTTGGATGAGGCGGATGCGGAGAAGAGCGCTGACGGGGACAAGAAGTAGGAATGCACAAAGGCCCATCCGCATGCTGACGCTACTGACTTTCGCCGGGACCTTCGCGCAGTGAAAAAAGTCGGATCGCTACGACCCATTTCCGTATGGGTTGATCAAGTGCGAACCTGACTATCTCCAGTTAGCCAAACGGCAGCGAACCTTGAATAATGTCATTTAAGCGGATGACGCCATTTATCAGCCACGTATCTGGATACTGTGAATGAGTGCCCATCGCGAGAAGCATGCCTTTTGCTGGGTAGTCCACGCCAAAGACCTGCTGCATCCGCAGCAACGCAGCTTCTTCGCCGTAGTCACGGCTCCATTTGAAATAGGTCGCTTCTATCTCCCAATCCTGACACGTTCCCTCGCGGTCACCATCATCCGTTCGATACTTATATTTGAAGCGATAAGGACAGGGCGTGTACGGAATCATGGTCTTTGTATTGAACAAATCTTTCTGCGCGTGCAGCGCCGTGAATCGGGTTTGATCAGCCGCGATTTCTGCGGCTGATCGCTTTTCGATCTTGAACTCGAAATTGTGGGCCTTGAGAAGCGCCAAGCTTTTGCCCCGTGAACGCTCGCTCTCGAGGCTTGTCGCAATCAACCCACCTAGAAATCGTTCACGCTCAGAGGGCTTCAGTGTACCGGTGATCGAGATGCTGTCCTGATCGACCCGCAAGCTCTCAATTCGCTGATCATCGTTAGGCTTGCGCCATTTGAAATGAACGCGGTCCCAGCGGCCGAATTTCTGTGCATCATCAAGGGTGCGAAATGAGACCGGATATAGACGCAGCCACCTTCCATCAAGGCCAATACCAGCGCAGCATACGGTTTCACCATGGCGCAGCCCAATTTGCGGTGCCGCTTTGATCAGAATTATAGCGTCCGCTTCACCCGAGCGAGACGGATCGTTGCGTATGGTCATCGGCGATTCTCCGCCTTTTTTCGACCGTTGAAGTCACTACAATATGCCGCACATCAAAATCGTATTTCAATTGCTCTGCGATGATGGCGCGATGGCAGTCGATGTGACTACGCTCGTAGCAAAGAAGGCTTGACGTCAATTTGTTGGCGGCTGTTGCAACGGAGATCAATCCGGCTTTGGCCTCATCGCCTGCCAAGTGATGATCATAGATACGTCGAAATGTGGCCATGTCTCCGCTTCGAGCCGCATCACGACCAGGCTTCGGATCACCCAAAGATTTTAAGTGAAGATAGCCGATGTCTAGATCGTTCAGGGCTTTAGAAAGTGCGTTTTTCGAGAAGCCGCGCTTGCGCGAAAGAGGAAGCTCTCGCACATCGATGATCTGTTTGATTCTGTGAGATTTAAGCGTTGCGAGAAATCCGCCGAGATCGGCTCCCTCGTACCCCAGGGTGTAGAGAACCCGATTGCTCATAACCAACCCTTGCCGTTTTACAGACCTTGCGAGGAGAAGGTTAACACCTTCTTTACAAGGACGTGCATCGCAAGACAAAACTGCCTGCAATCTCACTCATCCGAGCAACGAAAAAGGGCCGGATTTCTCCGGCCCTTTTCCATATATCCAATTGGAGCAACCGGACTTAAAAGTCCATGTCGCCCATGCCGCCCATGCCGCCGCCGCCGCCCGGCATGCCGCCGCCGGCTTCCTTCTTCGGACGATCGGCGACCATCGCCTCCGTCGTGATCAGGAGGGCTGCCACGCTCGACGCGTTCTGCAGCGCCGTGCGCACGACCTTGGTCGGGTCGACGATGCCGGTGTCGATCAGGTCGGCATAGGTCTCCAGCTGCGCGTTGTAGCCGAAGGTCGTCGACTTCTGCTCGAGCAGCTTGCC
>CAZMHP010000390.1:0-2330 GCA_964566095.1 uncultured Rhizobium sp.
TGTGCGACTGACTTTTGAGGCGATTTTCAAGGCCATGCTGACGACCCAGGTGATGGGTGAGGTGTTCAACGCCAAGGTGCGCCACTATCCCAACGCGCTGGCCGCCGCGGTCTTCGCCGACAACATGCCGGAAGCGGTCTACCGCCAGCTCGTGGCGCAGGCCAATGCCGGCCTGCCGACGATGTATCGCTATCTGAAGCTGCGCAAGAAACTGCTCGGCATCAAGGGCGATCTCGCCTATTACGACATCTATCCGTCCATGTTCAGGCTGGCCGAGGCGCAGCACTTCACGGTGGCGGATTCCGAACGCATCGCACTCGACGTGACCGCCGCCTATGGCCCGGAATATGTTGCCGAGCTCAAGAAGGGCTTCGCGGGCCGATGGATGGATGTGCTGCCGCGCCCGGGCAAGGCGGGCGGTGCCTATATGCAGGGATCGGCTTACGATGTGCACCCCTTCCTGCATTTCAATCACAACTATGACTACGAGGCGCTGTCGACTTTCGTGCATGAATGGGGCCATGCGGTCCACACGCTGCTGACGCATGACAACCAGCCTTTCGAAAATTCGAACTACTCAACCTTCACGGCCGAGACCGCCTCGATCACCAACGAAATGCTGCTCAGCGACTACATGGTCGCGCATGCGAAGTCCGACGCGGAGAAGCTCTACTATCTCGGCCAGGCGCTGGAGCTGGAGCGTGCGACCTTCTTCCGCCAGACCATGTTCGCCGAATTCCAGCTGGCGCTGCATGAGGAGGTCGAGGCCGGCCGTGCCTTGTCCGGCACCCGCATGTCGGAAATCTATTGCGGCCTCCTGAAGAAGTATCACGGCGACGCGCAGGGCGTGATGAAGATCGATCCGGCCTATTGCACCGAGTGGGAGTTCATCCCGCACTTCTACTATGGCTTCTATGTCTGGCAGTACGCGACCTCCATGGCCGGCGCCGCCAGCTTCGCGGATGCGATCGAGCATGAGGGCAAGCCTGCCCAGGATCGCTTCATCGCGCTGTTGAAGGCCGGCGGGTCCGACTATCCCTACAATATCTACAAGAAGGCCGGCCTCGACATGGCGACACCGGCGCCCTACCAGGCGCTGCTGGCGCGCATGGAGCGCACGATGGACCAGATCGACGCGATCGAGGCGAAGCACCCATGAGGGTCATTTCAATTCGAACGTCACGCTGACATTCGCGGTGACGCGTAACGCGCCAGCCGCCGTCGGTGTTGATGCGGCATGCGCCCGCAACGCCAAAGCGGCGAAGACGGGTGCGCCGCCGCCGCCGTTTTCCTGGATCGACAGGACATGCCCGACCGTGACGCCCGCGGCGCCCGCATACGTCTGGGCCCGACTGCGCGCATCGGCGATCGCGGCTTCGCGCGCCTTGGCCTGCAGAGCGGCGGGATCCGAAATGTCGAAGCTCACGGAATTGATCTGGTTGGCGCCCGCGCCGACCAGCGCGTCGAGCGCAGGACCCAGCTTCTTGGTGTCGTCGAGCGTGACGTCGACCTGGTTCGACACCTGATAGCCGGTGATGCGCGCCGGGCCGTCGCCGTTGTTCTGCGCATATTGCGGCTGGACGGAGAAATCGGAGGTCTGCACGTCACGCTCCGCCACGCCCAAGCGCTTCAGCGTATCGAACACCGCGGTCATCTTGCGCGCATTCGCCGCCAGCGCCGCGTCCGCCGTGCCGGCGATCGTCGCGATTCCGGCACTCAGCTCTGCCCGATCGGGTACGCCGCGGGCCTCACCCTGGCCGGATACCGATATCGTTCGCGCCATATCGGCCGCTTCGACCGGCGCGGCCGCGGCGAGTAGGCTCCATGCGAGCACGGCCGCAGCCAATGCCGCAAGTCCTGACGTTCTCATAATGGCATGTCCTTCCCAATTGGCGGACCGAGCGTTCGGGACGGGCGCGGCAATTCTGCGGCAGTCCGGCGACCGATCATAGGCGCCCTTACACGATGCCGCGAGGTGGCGGTTTCGGGTCCCGGATTTTCCTGCTATGGGGCGCCCGAGGGCCTGTAGCTCAGGTGGTTAGAGCTGACCGCTCATAACGGTCTGGTCGCAGGTTCGAGTCCTGCCGGGCCCACCAATGTCCTGCTGGCTTGCCGTTGTGGGCTACGACATCCCAGCATTCCGGCGGCGCGCGTGATTCAAGGAGATATAAAGCTGTGCCGGAAGACGGTCGGTACCGATCCGGTCGAAAAGTCGCCGATCTCTATCGCCATTTCGGGTTCGACGCGGAACGCATCATGCGCGTGGTCGAAGCTGCTTCGCCGGGCCGGCCGATACAATTCCGGGCCGGTTAGCCGCGGGGCGAGGTCCA
>CAZMHP010000391.1:0-2316 GCA_964566095.1 uncultured Rhizobium sp.
TCTCCATCGTCGTCGGCCTGTTCTTCGTCTGGCAGGGCATGCCGCAGAATCTGCTGCCCTACACGGCCGCCCACACACTCGAGGGCGCGGTGCAGACGATCGGGCAGGGCCCGGTGGCCTCGCAGGAAGTCATCAAGATGATGGGAACCAATGGCGGCGGCTTCTTCAACACCAACTCCGCCCATCCCTTCGAGAACCCCAACGCGATCACCAACCTGGTCCAGCTCGTGCTGATCTTCTCGCTGGGCGCGGCACTTACCAACCTGTTCGGCCGCATGGTCGGCGACCAGCGCCAGGGTTGGGCGATCTTCGCCGCCATGGGCCTGCTGTTCCTGGTCGGCGTCGTCATCGTCTACGCGGCCGAGGCGCCCGGCAATCCGGCCTTCGCGGCGCTCCACATCGACCAGGCGCCGAGCCTGCTTCAGGCAGGCGGCAATATGGAAGGCAAGGACGTCCGCTTCGGTATCGCCAATTCGGCGTTGTTCACCACGGTCACCACCGATGCCTCATGCGGTGCGGTCAACACCATGCACGACAGCCTGATGCCGCTCGGCGGCCTGGTACCGATGTTCAACATCATGCTGGGCGAGATCATCTTCGGCGGCGTCGGCTCGGGCCTCTACGGCATGCTGCTCTTCGCCGTGCTGGCGGTGTTCATCGCCGGGCTGATGGTGGGCCGCACGCCGGAATATCTCGGCAAGAAGATCGAATCGAAGGACGTCAAGATGGCGATGCTCGCCATCCTCATCCTGCCGATGTCGATCCTGGGCTTCACCGCTCTGGCGGCGGTGTTGCCCGCCGGTCTGGCCGGACCGGAGAATTCCGGCCCGCACGGCTTCAGCGAGATTCTCTACGCCTTCACTTCGGCGACCGGCAACAATGGCAGCGCCTTCGCGGGCCTGACGGCGAACACGCTGTTCTACAACACGACGCTGGGGCTTGCGATGTTCATCGGGCGCTTCCTGATGATCGTGCCGATGCTTGCCATCGCCGGCAATCTCGCTGCCAAGAAGATCGTGCCGCCATCCGCGGGTACCTTCCCGACCGACCAAGGCCTGTTCGTCGGCCTCCTGATCGGCGTGATCCTGATCGTCGGCGGTCTCATCTACTTCCCGGCCGTGGCCCTCGGCCCGATCGTCGAGCATTTCGCGATGCTCTCCGGCGCCACCTATTGAGGTCAGAACGTCATGAGCATGACATCCGATAAACCGATGGGCATCGAGAAGCTCAACAAGCGTACGCCCGCCGCCACGATCACAGATCCCAAGATCGTGATCCCGGCGATCTGGGCATCGTTCCAGAAGCTCGATCCGCGCCACATGATCGCCAATCCGGTCATGTTCGTGGTCGAGATCGTCGCCACGCTGACCACGATCCTGTTCTTCCACGATCTGTTCACGGGCGTGGGGCATCTGGGTTTCGCGCTGCAGATCAATTTGTGGCTGTGGTTCACCGTGGTGTTCGCGAACTTCGCCGAGGCCGTCGCGGAGGGCCGCGGCAAGGCGCAGGCCGCCGCGCTGCGCCAGACCAAGACCGACGCCGCCGCCAAGCTGCTCGCCAAGGACGGCAAGTGGTCGCTGGTGCCCGCGACCCAGCTCAAACAGGGCGACGTCGTGCTGGTCGAGGCCGGCGACCTCATCCCCAGCGACGGCGAGGTGATCGAAGGCGTCGCATCGGTGAACGAAGCCGCCATCACCGGCGAATCCGCGCCCGTCATCCGCGAAAGCGGCGGCGACCGCTCCGCCGTCACCGGCGGCACGCAGGTGATCTCCGACCAGATCAAGGTGCGCATCACCGCCGCCCAGGGCCACACCTTCCTCGATCGCATGATCGCGCTGGTGGAAGGCGCCGAGCGTCAGAAGACGCCCAACGAGATCGCGCTTAACATCCTGCTCGCGGGCCTCACGATCATCTTCGTCTTCGCGGTCGCCACCATCCCGAGTTTTGCGCATTATGCCGGCGGCTCGATCTCGGTCCTGGTCCTGGTCGCGCTGTTCGTGACGCTGATCCCCACCACCATCGGCGCGCTGCTTTCCGCCATCGGCATCGCCGGCATGGACCGGCTGGTGCGCTTCAACGTGCTTGCGATGTCCGGCCGCGCTGTCGAGGCTGCCGGCGACGTCGATACGCTGCTGCTCGACAAGACCGGCACCATCACGCTCGGAAACCGCCAGGCCACCGAGTTCCTCGCCCTTACCGGCGTCGAGCCGCGCGATCTGGCCGATGCGGCGCAGCTTTCCTCTCTGTCGGACGAGACGCCGGAAGGCCGCTCCATCGTCGTGCTGGCGAAGGAGAAATACGGCATCCGCGGCCGCG
>CAZMHP010000392.1:0-2299 GCA_964566095.1 uncultured Rhizobium sp.
GAGGTCTGCACCCACTTCTATGCCAACGGCGAGAACTATCCCGCCAGTCTGAAGGCCGAAGTGGACGCGGCGCTGGCGCGGATCGGGGCGCTGGCCGGCGGCACGCTGGGGGACGCGGCGCGGCCGCTCTTGGTCTCTGTGCGTTCGGGCGCCCGCGTTTCGATGCCCGGGATGATGGACACGGTGCTCAACCTCGGGCTGAACGCGCAGACCACCGAAGGGCTCGCCAAGCTCACGGGCGATCCGCGCTTCGCCTATGACTCCTATCGCCGCTTCATCCAGATGTATTCCGGGGTGGTGCTCGGCGTCGATCATTCGCTGTTCGAGGAAATCCTCGACAGCGAGAAGGAGGCCAAGGGCTTCGATCTCGACACCGAGCTTAGCGCGGACGACCTGAAGAAGATCGCCGGGTTGTTCAAGGCGCAGGTCGCCAAGGAACTGGGCCGGCCGTTTCCCGAGGACGTGCACGAGCAACTCTGGGGCGCCGTCGGGGCGGTGTTCGGTTCCTGGCAGAGCCATCGCGCCAACACTTATCGCCGCATCCACAACATTCCGGAGGAATGGGGCACGGCCGTGACGGTGCAGGCGATGGTGTTCGGCAATCGCGGCGAGACGAGCGCGACCGGCGTCGCCTTCACGCGCGATCCCTCGACCGGCGAAAAGCTGCTCTATGGCGAGTTCCTGATCAACGCGCAGGGCGAAGATGTCGTCGCCGGCATCCGCACGCCGCAGGCGATCGCCAAGATCGTGCGCGAGCGTCAGGGCGCCAAGAAACCCTCGATGGAAGAGGCGATGCCGCTGGCGTTCGCGGAGCTCAAGGCGATCTGCGACCGGCTGGAGACGCATTATCGCGACATGCAGGACCTGGAATTCACGGTGCAGGAAGGCAAGCTCTTCATGCTCCAGACGCGCAGCGGCAAGCGCACCGCCAAGGCGGCGCTGAAGATCGCCGTCGACATGGTGGACGAGGGGCTGATCGGCAAGGATCTGGCGGTCTCGCGCGTCGATCCCGCCGCGCTGGATCAGCTCCTGCATCCGACCATCGATCCCGCGGCCCCCAAGGAGCAGATCTGTGTCGGGCTGGCCGCCTCACCGGGCGCGGCGACCGGCGAAGTGGCGTTCACGGCGGAGGACGCGGAGAAGCTCGCCGCCGAGCATCGCGATGTCATCCTGGTGCGCACCGAGACGAGTCCGGAAGACATCCACGGCATGCACGCGGCGCGCGGCATCCTGACGGCGCGCGGTGGCATGACGAGCCACGCCGCCGTGGTGGCGCGCGGCATGGGCCGCCCCTGCGTTTCGGGCGCCGGCAGCCTCAAGATCGACGCCGCCAAGGGCGTGATGGTCTGCGGCCGCCACACCGTCAAGCGCGGCGACATCATCACGATCGACGGTACCAGCGGCACGGTCTATGCCGGCCGCGTCGAGCTGCGCCAGCCCGAACTGACCGGCGATTTCGGCGTGCTGATGGCCTGGGCGGATTTAATCCGTACGCTGAAGGTCCGCACCAATGCCGACACGCCGGCGGACGCCGCGGTGGCGCGCAAATTCGGCGCCGAGGGCATCGGCCTGTGCCGCACCGAGCACATGTTCTTCGAGGCCGGCCGCATCGTCGCGGTGCGCCAGATGATCCTGGCGGACGAGGAGAAGGAGCGCAAAGCGGCGCTGGCGAAATTGCTGCCCATGCAGCGCGGCGATTTCGAGCAGATCTTCAAGGCGATGGAGGGTCTGCCGGTCACCATCCGGCTGCTCGATCCGCCGCTGCACGAATTCCTGCCGCATAAGGATGAGGAGATCGCCGAAGTGGCGCGCGCCGCCGGCAGCGATCCGGCGAAGCTGCGCGCCCGCGCCATCGCGCTGCACGAATCCAATCCGATGCTCGGCCATCGCGGCGTGCGCCTCGGCATCACATACCCCGAGATCTACGAGATGCAGGTGCGGGCGATCCTGGAAGCCGCGCTGGCGGTGCAGGAGGCCGGCGGGGCGCCCGTGCAGCTCGAAATCATGGTGCCGCTGGTCGCGTTCAAGGCCGAACTCGACCGCATCAAGGACCGCATCGACGCGGTGGCCGCGGCCGTGAAGGCGGAACGCGGAACCTGCCCGCATTATCTGGTGGGGACCATGATCGAGCTGCCGCGCGCCGCGCTGCGCGCCGCCGAGATCGCGCAAACGGCCGAGTTCTTCTCATTCGGCACCAACGATCTGACCCAGACCACCATCGGCATCTCACGGGACGACGCGGGCATGTTCCTCACCGACTATCTGAAGAAGGGCGTCATCGCGCGCGATCCCTTCGTCA
>CAZMHP010000393.1:0-2293 GCA_964566095.1 uncultured Rhizobium sp.
TCGGTGCGGTAGCGCGCCTCCAGCGAGGCGATGACGCGGCGCGATTCGTCGCGCAGCTTGCGCATCTCGTCGAGCGGGGCGTGCACCCCGGCCGCGATGAAGCCGCCGTCGCGCGCCAGAAAGGGCGGCTCCGCCACCAGCAGCGCTTCGAGCCGGTCGCTCAGCCGCGAACATTGCGCCAAGGCGTCCGTCAGGTCGCGGCAGGCCTCGCGCAATTCGCCCGGCGCAGGCTTCAAGGGATCGTCGAGCTTCAGCTTGCCCCGCAGCAGCCGCGCGCAGCGGATGCCGTCGCGCAGGGCGCCCAGATCGCGTGGCCCACCGCGCCCCACCGAAAGCCGCGCCAGCGCGCGTGCGATATCGGGCGCGCGGCGCAGATCCTCGCGCAGATCACGCCGCAGCTGCGCGTCGGCGTGGAGGAACGCGACGGCGTCGTGGCGGCGCGCGATCGCCGCGACGTCGGTGAGCGGCGCGGACAATCGGGCGGCGAGTTCGCGCGCGCCGGCCGCACTGACCGTGCGGTCGACGACGGAAAGCAGGCTGCCCTGCCGCTCGCCGGCCAGGGTCTGCGTCAATTCCAGATTGCGCCTGGTCGCGGCGTCGATCCCCAGGAAGGCGCGCGGGGCCGTGCGGCCGAGCGGTTGCAGGGCGGGCAGCTTGCCCTTCTGCGTCAGATCGAGATAGGCGATGAGCGCGCCCGCGGCCGAAAGCTCGGCCCGGCTGAAGGCGCCGAAACCGTCCAGGCTCTGCACCTTGTAATGCGCCGTCAGCGCGCGCGTGCCGGCGCCGGAGTCGAACTTCACCGACGGCAGCGGCGACAGCGCCGGGCCGAGCACCTTCAGCACCGGGGCGAGGGCTTCATCGGCCAGCAGGTTGTCGGGCAGCAGCAGCTCGCGCGGGGCAAGGCGCGCCAGCTCGGTCGCGATCTCCGCCGGCTCGACGGCGGCGACCAAGAACGTCCCTGCGGAAATGTCGGCGGCGGCGATGGCGAACTGGCCGCCGGCGCGGCCGAGCGCCGCCAGGATGTTGGCCGCGCGCGCTTCCAGCAGCGAGTCTTCCGTCAGCGTGCCGGGGGTCACCAGGCGCACGACGTCGCGCTTCACGACCGATTTGGCGCCGCGCTTCTTGGCCTCGGCAGGGTCCTCCAGTTGCTCGCAGACCGCGACCCGGAACCCCTTGCGGATCAGCTTTTCGAGATAGCTTTCGGCGGCATGGACGGGCACGCCGCACATCGCGATATCCTCGCCCTGGTGCTTGCCGCGCTTGGTCAGCGCGATGTCGAGCGCCTCGGCGGCCTTCACCGCATCGTCGAAGAACAGCTCGTAGAAATCGCCCATGCGGTAGAACAGCAGATAGTCGGCATGGGCCGCCTTGGTCGCGAGATACTGCGCCATCATGGGAGTCGCGCCGTCCGGCGCGCCCACTGGCGAGGCCTTACTTTCTTGCCCGGACTCCACCGTGTGTTCGTTCATGTCCCCGACATTATCATGCCGCATCGCACACAGCGCCTTCACCATTGTATAGCGAGGCGCCATAGGGAGATATTCTGTGGATCACTTCAACCGGTAGCGCCATGTCCATCAAACGCCCCTCCTTCACCAACGACGAAGCGCTGGCCTTTCATTCGCAAGGCAAGCCCGGCAAGCTGGAGATCACCCCGACCAAGCCGATGGCGACCCAGCGCGACCTGTCGCTCGCTTATTCGCCCGGCGTGGCCATCCCGGTGCTGGCGATCGCGGAGAACCCCGACCTCGCCTATGACTACACGTCAAAAGGCAACATGGTGGCGGTGATCTCCAACGGCACGGCGATCCTGGGGCTGGGCGATCTGGGGGCGCTGGCGTCCAAGCCGGTGATGGAGGGTAAGGCGGTCCTCTTCAAGCGCTTCGCCGACGTGGATGCGATCGACCTGGAGGTCGACACGACGGATGTGGAGGCGTTCATCGGCGCGGTGCGTTATCTGGGGCCGTCCTTCGGCGGCATCAACCTGGAGGACATCAAGGCGCCGGACTGCTTCGTGATCGAGGAGCGCTTGCGCGAATTGATGGACATCCCGGTGTTCCACGACGACCAGCACGGCACCGCCATCATCTCCGCCGCCGGCATCATCAACGCGCTGCACCTGACCGGACGCAAGATCACCGACATCAAGGTGGTGGTGAACGGCGCGGGCGCGGCGGGCATCGCCTGCCTCGAGCTGCTCAAGGCGATGGGCTTGCCTTCGGCCAACGCCACGCTGTGCGACACCAAGGGCGTGATCTGGCGCGGCCGCACCAACGGCATGAACCAGTGGAAG
>CAZMHP010000394.1:0-2291 GCA_964566095.1 uncultured Rhizobium sp.
CTCAAGGCCTCCATCGCCGGCGAGACGCACGAATACACCGACATGTATCCGGGCATGGCCAAGACCGCGCGCGGCGAAGGCTTCGACGAGATCGCCGACTGGTTCGAGACGCTGGCCAAGGCCGAGAAGTCCCACGCCGGCCGCTTCCAGAAGGCCCTTGATACGCTCGGTAAGTAAGAAGCGAGTAGCGAATGGCAAGTAGCGAATAGGGGACACCCCGTTCGCTGCTCGCCTTTTTTTCCCCACCCTTCCCCTATTCGCTATTGGCTACTCGCTATTCGCCATGTCCAAAGAAGGCTCACTCGAAGCACCCACACGCCATCCCATCGCCTGGCGCGATGCGGAATTCTATGACGAGGCCGCGCTCGACAAGGAGATGCGGCGCGTCTTCGACATCTGTCATGGCTGCCGCCGCTGCTTCAATCTGTGCGATTCGTTTCCGCGCCTGTTCGATCTGATCGACAACAGTTCGGACGAGACCATCGAGGCGGTGACGTCCGCGGATTTCGCCGGCGTCGTCGAGGCCTGCACGCTGTGCGACATGTGTTTCATGACCAAGTGCCCCTATGTGCCGCCGCACGAGTTCCAACTCGACTTCCCGCATCTGATCCTGCGCGCCCGCGCGGTGGAGGCGAAGAACGGCAAGACCGATTTCACCCAACGGCAGCTGGCCGAGATGGATCGCAACGGAACGCTGGCGCGCTTCGCCTCGCCGGTGATCAACTGGGCGTCGAGCACATCCAACAAGCCGATGCGCGCGGTGATGGAGGCGGTCGCGCATATCGACCGCACCGCTGAGCTGCCGAAATTCCACACCCGCACCTTCGTGGCCGAGGATCGCGCCGATCCCATCGCGCCCAATCCGGCGGCGCCGGCGCACGGCAAGCGCAAGGCGGCGCTCTATGCGACGTGTTTCGTCAACTACAACAAGCCGGCGACCGGATTGGCGGCGCGCGCGGTGCTGAACCATATCGGCGTCGAGACCAAGGTCGCCTATCCCGGCTGCTGCGGCATGCCGTTCCTGGAACAGGCCGAGCTTGAGCGCGTGGCGCAGAACGCCGCCAAGGTTTCCAAGGAATTGGTCAAGCTGATCGACGCGGGCTACGACATCGTGGCGCTGACGGCCTCGTGCGGACTGATGCTGAAATTCGAATGGCCCTTGATCGTTCCCGAAAATGAAGATGTGAAGCGCGTGGCGGACGCGACCTTCGACATCGACGAATACGTCGTCGACATCGCCAAGAAAGAGGGCTTGCCCGCCGGGATGAGCGCGCTGCCCGAAGGCGTGACGGTGCATCTGGCCTGCCACGCGCGGGCGCAGAACATGGGGCCGAAGGCGGCGGAGATGCTGCGCCTCATTCCCAACACGCCGGTCGACGTGATCGAGCGCTGCTCGGGCCATGGCGGCACGTTCGGCGTGGTCAAGCCGACGCACGATCTGGCGGTGAAGGTGGGGCGGCCGGTGTTCCGCACGGCGAACAGCCAAGCACGCGGGCACATCGTCAGCGACTGTCCGCTGGCGGCGCAGCACATCGTCGGCGAAGTGAAAAAGCTGGCGGAGGGGAACGGAAGCGAAGCGAAGGCGCGCGAGCCCGAGCATCCGATCCAAATCATGGCGCGCGCTTATGGATTGCTATGATGTCTCTGACCGAACGCAAGATCACCCCGGCCGATATCATCCCCGACGCCGAGTACAACGCGCGGCGCAAGGAGTTGCGCGCGCAATCGATCGCGCAGAAGAAGAACCGGCGCATGGAAGTCGGCCCCTACGCCACCTTCTATTTCGAGAATTATCAGTCGATGTGGCTGCAGGTGCAGGAGATGCTGCGCATCGAGAAGGGCGGCCACGAGCAGATCGCCGGCGAGCTGGAGGCCTATAATCCGCTGATCCCGCAAGGCGCCGAGCTGATCGCCACGGTGATGATCGAGATCGAGGATGCCGACCGGCGCGAGCGCGAGCTCAGAAAGCTCGGCCATATCGAGGACGCCGCCTTCCTGGAGGTCGGCAAGGACCGGATCAAGGGCGCGCCAACGGACTATGAGGACCGCACCACGGCGGACGGCAAGACGTCGTCGGTGCACTGGCTGCGCTTCGTCTTCACGCCGGCGCAGATCGCGGCGTTCAAGGCCGGTGACGTGCCGGTGGTGCTGGGCTTCACCCACGCCAATTACGGCCATATGGCGGTGATGTCGGCGGCGACGCGCGAAGCGCTGGCGGCGGATTTTGCGTAGATGTCCTCTCCCGCTTGCGGGAGAGGACGCGAAAACTTGCACTTAGCGGAGCGAAGCGC
>CAZMHP010000395.1:0-2282 GCA_964566095.1 uncultured Rhizobium sp.
AAGAACTCCTCCAGATTGTCGAGCATGCCGACGAAGCCGGAGGCGTAATCGCGGATGTGCGGCAGCGGGCCGGGCTTGGCGACCTTCTGGAAGTGCTCGATCAGATGCTCCCAGGGATGGCCCATCATGTCGGCCACGCCGAAGAACATGACGCCCACGGGAATGCCGCCGAGCAGGTTGTAGAGCTTGCGCTGATCGTTGCGCACGACGACGGTGCCGCCATCGATCAGCGTGACCGCCGAGTCGGCGGCAAGCGCCACCGCACGCTGGTTCATCACCGCGATCTCGGATGTCATGCCTTGAGCCCTACCCCACCGTTGCAGGCAGTATTCCACAGCCCCGCGACAATTGGGAGGCGGGCGGCCATCATGGTTTACGTAAGCCGATTGCCCAGCTTTCGGGCAGCCGATAGGTTCGGCGCCAGCGAAAACCAGAGGGAACTTCATGTACAAACCGTTCGATCTCAGCGGCAAAGTCGCGCTCGTCACCGGCGGCAATGGCGGCATCGGGCTCGGCATGGCGGACGCAATGGCGCAGGCCGGCGCCGACCTCGTGATCTGGGGCACCAATGACGACAAGAATGCGAAGGCGGCCGCCCAGTTGAAGGCGCACGGCAAACGCGTCGGCGCGCGCAAGGTCAATGTCGCGAACGAAGCCGAGGTGATCGATGCGATGGGCGCGGCGGTCAAGGAATTCGGCCGCGTCGACACCGTGATCGCCAACGCCGGCATCGGCTTCGGCGCGAAATCCTTCAGCGAGACGACCATCGACATCTGGCGCCGCATCCATGCCGTCAACGCGGAAGGCGCGTTCTTCACGCTGCGCGAAGCGTGCAAGCATATGGTGGAGCGGGCGGGCAAAGGCGATGCCGGCGGTTCGCTGGTGGGCGTCGCCTCGCTGGCGGGGCTCGAAGGCGCGGCGCGCAACGAGGCTTATAGCGCGACCAAGGGCGCGCTCTTGGCGATGATGCGCTCCATCGCCGTGGAGCACGCGCGCTACGGCATCCGCGCGAATTCCGTCGCGCCGGGCTGGATCGCCACCGACATGACCCAGGCCGCCCAAGACTCGACGGCCTTCGCGGAGAAAGTGATCCCGCGCGTGCCGATGCGCCGCTGGGGAACGCCCGAAGATTTCGGCGGCATCGCGGTCTATCTCGCGTCCGACGCCTCGAAGTACCACACCGGCGACACCTTCGTGATCGACGGCGGGTATATCGTTTTCTGAGAGCGGGGCTTGGAACCGGCGGCGGGCGAATAGTCCGTATACAAACAAAAAAAGGACGCCCGTTTTTCGGACATCCCAATATCGGAGATAGTTTAGCGGCGAAGAAACAGACTGGCAAGCCCGCTTTGGGTGTAATAGATGGCGTCCCCTCTGCCTCATGGTTCGACAAGCTCACCATGAGGACTTGGCTCAAATCCTCATCCTGAGCTTGTCGAAGGATGAGGTGACAGGGGATTTCCTTGACCGCTTGCGGCCTCGATTTCGGCACTTCCAATTCGGCCATCGGCGTGGTGCGCGACGGCGCGCCCATACTGGCGCCGCTCGAGAGCGGCGAGACGCTGCTGCCCTCCGCCGTGTTCTTCGACTACGAGACCAAGGGGCGGGTTCTCTTCGGCGCCGAAGCGATCGACACCTATATCGGTCAGCAGGATGGGCGGCTGATGCGGGCGCTCAAATCGATCCTGGGCTCGCCCTTGATCGACGAGAAGACGGCGCTGGGAGCCAAGATGGTGGCACTGACCGACGTGGTCGAGATCTTCGTGCGTCATCTCAAAATGCGGGCCGAAGCCTTTGCCGGAGAAGAGCTAACTGCGGTCGTGCATGGCCGTCCGGTGCGCTTCGTCGATGACGACGACGCGGCCGACGCCAAGGCGCAGAGGGTGCTTCAGGGGATCGCAAATCGCGTCGGATTCCGCGACGTCGCCTTCGTCTACGAACCCATCGCGGCGGCCTATCACTACGAGGAGACCGCGATCGCCGAGGAAACGGTCCTGATCGCCGATATCGGTGGCGGCACATCGGACTTCACGGTGATCCGGATCGGGCCGCAGCGTGCCCGGGCGGCGGACCGGTCGTCCGACATCCTGGCCAGTCGCGGCGTGCGGATCGGCGGCACCGATTTCGATTCGCTACTCAGCCTGGACGCGGTGATGCCGGCGCTCGGCCTGGGCACGCGGCTGGTCGAGAAGAACCTGCCGATGCCGAACGGTCTCTATTTCGAGCTCAGCACCTGGTCGACGATCAACTTCGCCTACACGTTCCAGAACGAGCGCATGCTG
>CAZMHP010000396.1:0-2278 GCA_964566095.1 uncultured Rhizobium sp.
CATCCATGTCGCCGTAGGACAGACGGGCGGCGCCACTTCCACCACGTTGACCGACGCCAACGGCTATGCGCAGCTCGATCAGCTCCTGCAGGGCCCGCTGACGCAACTGGTCACGCCGCGCGGCGCCGGGCCCTATTCGGTCGCCGTCACGAATTTCGGCCTCGCCCTGATTCAGGCAAGCTGTGCGGGCGCCAGCGTCACATTTGAACTCTACGCCGACATGCCCGGCGATCTGGTCCCCACGACGTCACAATATACGATCGCGGTGCTCAGCGGTCAGAGCCAAGTGATCACGCGGCGGGGCATGACGCCGGCCGGCGGCCTGGCGACGCTCGGTCCCGTCCAGCTGCAAGTGAGAGATTCCGCCGGTAAACCGGTCCCCGGGGCGACGGTCCAGCTGGAGTATCTGGGCGGGCCTGCCGGCGCGAATGTCTCGCTTCCACGCGCCGTTACAGCCGATGCGAACGGCATAGCCACGATCGGCGGCACCAGCTCGTCACCCTGCACGGTCTCCGGCGCCGATGGCGCCGTTGCCGTCGTCGCGAATGCCGGCGTTGCGACGACGGTCATCGTCTTCACGGTCAATTCGCTCCGGCTGACCATCGTTTCCGCCAATGGCCAGAGTGCGACGCGCTCAAGCTTTGCGCACTTTGCCGACCAGCACGACATGGTTATGGGCGACTCGGCGGTGTTCGCGCCGCTGGCGGTCAAATTGTCCGATACGTCGGGGCAACCCTGTGCAGGACAGAGCGTGACGTTCACCGCATCGGGCTACCCATCCGGCATGCTTGTATGGGTTGGAAACTCCCTGACCTCCGCCACGCTGAACACCTCCGTGCCGTCGCACACGGCCATCACCGGCGCAGACGGAACGGCAAGCGTGGGGCTTGCCGCGCTACGCATGGATGGAAGTTTCACCGTCGCGGCGAATTTCGAGAACGCCAGCGCCCAGTTCCATGAATCCGTGATACCGTGGTCCGGCTCGATGACAATCGTATCAGGCGACGGCCAAGTCGCGATGCGCGACCCGAGATTTGCCACCACATACGCACCGGGCGGGATCGCGATCTTTTCACCGCCGGTTGTCAGTTTGAAAAACGCGGACGGATCGCCTGTCGGCGCCGGACTCGGCGTTGAATGGTCGGCTCAAGGGACGAGCATGGTGCTTATGCTTGACGGCGTTGTGACATGGGGCCAAGCGAGCTGCGTTGTGTACACGGATGCGAACGGAAATTCCTCGCTCAACAATTCAACCATGTACGCCTTGCAAGCCTCCGGCGCCGACGGGCCCATTCTGGTCCAAGTGACGTGCCGCGGCCTTTCCGCGACAATTCACCTGCACGTCGGTCAGCCGAGCTGATCGCCGCGCACAAAAGAAAGAGCCCGGGATCGCTCCCGGGCTCTTCCAGACGCCTCGCAGCTTTTTCGGGGGGAGGATTAAGCCGCGCGTGCGCTTTGCACGACGTCGACCCAGGCCTGAACGCGGCCCTGGATCGGCTCAAAGCTTTCCTTGCTCGTGGCGACCATCAGTTCGCCGAGCTTGGTCATCTGGCTGACATAGGACTCGAAGGCCGACTTCGCGAAGCCGGTCTGCAATTCGAACGCCTCATGCGCCGACTTCGAGGCCATCAGGGCCTTCGTGTTGGCGATCGAGCCTTCGATCGCGGCCTTGGAGTAGCCGTAGATCTCGTTGTGCAGCGTCTCGGCGCCCTTGCCGGCGACGTTCGCGGCCTTCACATAGGCTTCGACGGTGTCCTTGGAAAAGCCCAGGAGCTGGTCGTAGCTCTTCACGGCCTTCTCGAAGTTCGCCTTGAGCGCCTCGGTGCCGGTCTTGAACGCAGTTTCGAAGGTTTCGGTCGTGCCGTTGAGCTTCTCGCCGGCCGTTTTTGCTTTCGCCATAATGGTTACTCCTCGTAAGGTTCATGGCGCACCGTCGTTCGGCCAGCGGCCTTGTTGCGGTGCAACATGACCTATATGCGGTGCAGCAGCGATTCTGTCAAGGGGAAATGGTGCACTGCACCAAAAGTTCCCGATGGGTCGGAATAACCCTTATGGACCTGAGCGTTAAGGGTTCGTAAACGACGATTTTCTAGGATCGTTTCCGATTGCGGTTGGAGCTTCGATTTGGTCTTATCGGTCTGTTTGGGGCGCCGACGACAGAAGAAGATGGGGCTGTGATGTCCATGCAGCCGCGCGCCGCCTTTGGCGCGCTCGTGCGAACGCTGTTCGCTGCGGGAATTCTGGGTCTTGCCCTGGCGGCGGGCACGGATCCCGCCCT
>CAZMHP010000397.1:0-2271 GCA_964566095.1 uncultured Rhizobium sp.
CTCGCCAACGGCGCGACGCGGCGCACCAATTCGGTGAACGTCATCGGTCCCGGCCGCCGGCCGCTCGCCGAGAAGATCGCCTATTGCGAGGCGATCTATCGCAGCCACGGCCAGCCGTCCTATTTCCGCATTCTATCGACGACGCGGCCCGATCTGGACGCGGCACTCGAAGCCCGCGGCTATGCGAAGGAAGACGAGACCAAAACGCTGTTCATGAACTTCAAGACGCATCGTCCGCCGAAAGCTGCGCCGGACGTGACGGTCGACATCCGCGAAGGCCGCGCCTCGGAGGAGTGGTTCGCCGCCTACCGCCGCCATGCGCGCTGTTCGGACGACGAGGCGCGGGGGCGGCGCGAAATCCTCAACGTCCTGGCCGTTCCGGCGTTCTTCGCCGGCGCGCGCGATGCGAGCGGCGAGATCGCCTCGGTCGGCTTCGGCGCAATCCATGACGGGCTCATCTGCCTGCAATGGGTTGTGACCGATCCGGCGCAGCGCCGCCACGGTTTCTCGCATGCCACGCTGGCGGCCTTGCTCGGCCGGGCCTATGAGGCCGGCGCGCGCGGCGCCTGTCTGCAGGTGGTGGCGGCGAATGCCCCTGCCATTGCGCTTTACGAACGTCTAGGCTTCGCCTGCGAACTCTACCGCTATCACTATCGGGTGCGATGACCGCCGAAGTCCTGACCGTCGAGGATGCCTACGCCGCCGATCGTTACGCGGCCGCGCACGGCGTCGCCATGATCGAACTGATGGAGCAGGCGGGCCGCGCCATTGCCGACGAGATCTGCAAGCGCTGGACGCCGCGGCCCATCGCCGTGCTCTGCGGCCCGGGGAACAATGGCGGCGACGGCTTCGTCGCGGCGCGGCACCTGAATGCGCGCGGCTGGGACGTCTGGGTCGAATGCCTCGTCGACATCTCCGCCCTTCACGGCGATGCGGCCGAGATGGCGCGGCGCTGGACGGGCGAGACCATCGCCGTCGCGCAGAGCAACCGCATGGCCGATCTCTTCGTCGACGCGCTGTTCGGGGCCGGCCTGTCGCGGCCGCTGGAGGGCGAGGCGAAGCGGCTCGCGCTGGCCTCGCCGAAATACAAGGACCGAGTGATCGCCGTCGATGTGCCGAGCGGGCTGCACGGCGACAGCGGTAAGCCGCTCGGCGGCATCGCGTTCGAAGCCGGCCTCACCGTCAGCTTCTTCCGCAAGAAGCCGGCGCATCTTCTGCTGCCCGGCCGGCAGTTGTGCGGTGAGGTCGTCGTCGCCGATATCGGCATCCCCGAGGCGGCGTTGGGCGCCATCAAGCCGAAGCTGTTCGAGAACGGGCCAGCGCTCTGGACCTATCCCTGGCCCAGGCTCGATGCGCACAAATACGCCCGCGGTCATTGCATCGTGGTGAGCGGTCCGGCGCAGGCGACCGGCGCGGCGCGGCTGGCGGCGCGCGGCGCTCTTCGCATCGGCGCTGGCCTCGTCAGCGTCGCGAGCCCGCAAAGCGCCGTGGCCGTCAACGCCGCCGCGCTCACCGCCATCATGGTCAAGCCGTTCAACGGACCGCGCGGGCTTGGCGATCTGCTCAAGGATGCGCGCTTCAATGCGGTTGTGATCGGCCCCGGTTGCGGTGTCGGCATCGAAACCCAGAAACTCGTCGCCGAGGTGTTGTCCAGCAAGGCCGCCGCCGTGCTCGATGCCGATGCACTGACCTCCTTCCGCGGCGCGCCCGAGGAATTGTTCGAACGATTGCGCGAACCCGCCGTGCTGACGCCGCATGACGGCGAGTTCGAACGCCTCTTTCCGGGCCTCCTCGCCTCGACCCCGAGCAAGATCGAAGCCGCGCGCGCCGCGTCCGCGCGCGCCAAATGCACCGTGCTGCTCAAGGGCGCCGATACCGTCATCGCGGCGCCGGACGGCCGTGCCGCGATCAACAGCAACGCGCCGCCATTCTTGGCGACCGCCGGTTCCGGCGATGTCCTCTCCGGCTTCGTCGGCGGTTTGATGGCGCAGGGCCTCGGCTCGTTCGAGGCGGCTTCTTGCGGGGCCTGGCTGCACGGCGAAGCGGCCAGCGCGTTCGGGCCCGGCTTGATCGCGGAGGATCTGCCCGAGGCGCTGCCCCGCGTGCTGAAGGACTTGAAGGACGATGACTGACGTTGCGATCCGTACGGCCGAGCAGGGCGATCTGCCGGCGCTGCTCGACATATACAACCACTACGTCCTCCACACGCCCATCACCTTCGATCTCGAACCGCGCACGCTGGCCCAGCGGCGCGAATGGCTCGATCAGTTC
>CAZMHP010000398.1:0-2265 GCA_964566095.1 uncultured Rhizobium sp.
TCCATCGACATCGCGCGGCCCGATGGCGGCCGTCTCCATGCTGACGCGCCCTTGCCGCCGCACATGCTAAAAACGTGGGAATTGCTGGGTTTCGACGCGAATGCCGGCGCCAACCCCTTTGAACCCAAGAAGAAACGCAAATGAAATCCCGTCCCTCCTTTATCCGCAATTGGCGCGAGATCGAGAGGCTCGCCGCGCCGCCGGCCGCCACGGAGGACTTCGGCTTCGCGTCCGAACTGTCGGATGCGGCAGGCCTTCGTCATCTGCGTGTCGCGCATCTGCGCATTCCGCCCGGCCGGCGCGGCTACCCGCCGCTCGCGATGGACGATCTGGAGATTTTCGTGTTCGTCCTCGAAGGCGCGCCCGATCTATGGGCCGACGGGCATCTGCACCGCTTGCGCGAAGGGCAGGAGGTGGCGCTCCGGGCCCGCACGGGGATGGCGCATACGCTGATCAACAACACGCAAAGCGGCGCGCGCGTCTTCGTGATGTCGGAGGCGTTCCGGCGCAATTCGCGCGTAATGCACCCGGTCGATCCGCAAATGCATGCGGACCTCGAAAAAGCGGGCATGCAGTGGCGCGACGCGCCCAAGCGCAAGCTCGGTCCGAACTCCGGCAGGCCCGGCGATCTTAGCGGTCGCAAGCGCATCCGGCCGGACTATGTGAACGATTGGCGTGACATCCTCGACAAGGACAAAGGCGGCTATCCTGGCAGCACCGAGAAGCACGGCATCGATGCGCGGTTCGGGCGCCGCGCACGCTTTTCGCGGATCGGCATCCATTTCGAAATCCTGCCGCCCGGCCGGCGCACCTCCTGGCCGCACGCCGAACGCGACGAGGAGGAGTGGGTCTATGTCGTCGCCGGTCAGCTCGAGACTTGGCTGGACGGGAATCTGCACCGGATGGCCGAGGGCGATTTCATCGGCTACGAGGCTCGGACCGGCATCACGCACGTCTCGATCAACAACAGCGACGAAGATGCGCTTCTCCTCGTGGGCGCCGAGGCGGGGCGGACGAAGAATCAGTTCTGGTATCCGATGCATCCCCATCGCGATAAGGAGGTCGGCGATCTTTTCTGGCACGATCACCCCAAGGTGAAACTCGGTCCGCATGACGGCCTGCCGGATGCATTGCGCGCGCGTCTGCCGAAAGCGGCGTTAAAATCGCCGATCGCCGCCAACCGCGCCGCGATGAAGCTGAAGCCCGCCAACGCGAAACGATGAAACGTTTCTACAAATCGGTCGGCGTGAGCCGCGTCGGCGGCGCCTTTGGCGTGACCCTTGATGGCCGCGTGGTGAAGACGCCGGCGGGCGCGCTTCTCGCGCTGCCCACATCCGCCCTGGCCGACGCCATCGCCGCCGAATGGACAGGGCAGGGTGACGTCATCGATCCGCGCGCCATGCCGCTCACAGCGCTCGCCAATTCCGCCATCGACCGCGTGCAGGCCGACCGCGTGCATGCGCTCAAACAGCTCGAAGCCTTCGGCGGTCACGATCTGGTGTGTTACCGCGCCGCCGAGCCGGCCGCGTTGGTCGCGCGTGAAACGCTCGCCTGGGATGCGCCGCTTCTCTGGGCCAGGACGCGGTACGGCCTCGATCTGCGCGTCACGCAGGGCATGCAGTCGATCCCGCAACCGGCGCTGTCCTTTGCCCGGCTGGAGGACGTGCTGTCGCGCCGCGACGCCTTCGCGCTGACGGGGCTCGTCACGGCCGCCGCGATCATGAAGTCGCTGGTGCTGGCCTTGGCCCTGGCCGACGGCCGCCTGGATGCCGCCGCGGCACACGCCGCCGCGCATGTCGACGAATTCTTCCAAGCCGACAAATGGGGCCGCGATTCCGAAGCCGAGGCGCGGTTGAAGGCGCTCAAATCCGAACTGGACGCCGCCGACCGTTTCATGCGGCTTGCGCGCGCTTGACCGCGTGGGCGCCGCCCCACACTCTGCCGCCCATCGCCATTTCCAAGAGCATCGCCCCATGAAACATGTCCTCACCGAACTCGAATCCCGCCGCGCCAAGGCCCGCCTCGGCGGCGGCCAGGCCCGCATCGAGGCACAGCACGCCCGCGGCAAGCTGACCGCCCGCGAGCGCATCGAGCTTCTGCTCGACCAGAATTCCTTCGAGGAATTCGACATGTTCGTCGAAGCCCGCAGCACCGATTTCGACGCCGAGAAGAACCGCTTCCCCGGCGACGGCGTGGTTACCGGCTGGGGGACGATCAACGGCCGCATGGTCTATGTCTTCGCCAAGGACTTCACCGTGCTCGGCG
>CAZMHP010000399.1:0-2257 GCA_964566095.1 uncultured Rhizobium sp.
GCCATGCGCGCGCGCATCAGGCCGGGCTCGGCATGCGTCACGACCATGCCGACGATGCCGGGCAGCCGGTCCTGATTGACCGCGTTGAGCCGGCCGACCCAGGCCTCGTCATTGGGCATGGCATGTTCCTTTCGACGTTCTGTGGCGCACGCGCGCCCTCCACCGCTTCGCGGTCCCCCTCCCCCGCAACAGCGGGGGAGGATCATTCGCGCTTAATCCTGCACGGCCTTCGACGCCTTGTGCGCCGCCAGCATCGGGTGGATGCGCACCTGCATGTGCCAGGCGCGCGTCAGGCCGCGCGCGGCGACGAACAGAAGACCGGCATTGGCGATCAGCGCGAGGCTGGCGCCGTGCTGCACGGCGATCGCCTTCCAGCCGCCGCCCTGCCCGCCGCTGCCCATCGCCTGGTCGAGCACGAAGCGCGCCAGGAACACGCTGGCCGTCATCGCGGTGCCGAACAGCGTCGGCTGGCTCATCACCGTGCCGGTCGCCTCGTCCAGGGTCAGTTCGATGTGGCGCGTGGTGAACCAGCCGAGCAACCCGCCGGCCGCCGCCGCGCCGGCATAGACCGCGAGCGCCACGGCGTCGGGAAACGGGCCGTGCGACAGCGCCAGCAGCACCAGCAACGCGATCACCACGGGGAAAACCCAGAGCCGGTTCGGCTTGACGCGCTGGGGCTTGAGACCGCGGCGAACGATGATGAAGAACGCAAGCAGGGGAGGCATGAAAGTCAGGGCGCCCATGACGGCCGATCCGTGCGAAAAATGCCGGCGCAAACTAGCAGAGCCGGCGCCGATGCGCAGGCGCCGCTTTTCATTGGAAAGCCGCCATCGCCGGGCATAGGCTCCGCGGCAAAGAAAGATGGGAGACGCGCGATGCGGTGGATCGGTGGGATGATGGTGGCGGCCCTGGCCCTGACGGCGCTGGCGCGGGCCGAAAGCTGGTCGCACTACACCGATCCGGCCTTGAACTACACGATCTCCTATCCCTCGGACTGGACGCTGGAGCCGCACTACGTCAACACGGCGATGGGGCCGGATCACGCGATCATGGGCTTTGCCTTCACCGCGCCGGCGCGGTTCACGCACGGCACCAATCTGGGCAGCGACACCGCGCTCTCGGTCGAAAGCCTGCCCGGGCGGCATTGCCGGCCGTCGCAATTCGTCGACCCGGCCGAAAACGTCGAACGGCTTCGCATCGACGGGCGCACTTACACCAAAGCGACCAGCAGCGATGCCGGCGCGGGCAATCGCTATGAGACGACGATCTATGTCCTGGACGGCGCGCATCCCTGCATCGCGATACGCGCCTTCATCCACTACTCGGCGATCGAGAATTTCGACCCGGGCACCGTGAAGGCGTTCGACCGAGACCGGCTGACCCGCGACTTCGACCGCATGCGCGACTCGCTCAGGCCCGCGCGTTAAGGCGCTCCAGGCATCGCGCCCCGGCGGGCAGCGCATCGAGCAGTTCGCCGATCGTGCGGCCGGTCGCGGGATGGCGCCAGTTCGGTGCGATATCGTACAAAGGCACGAGCACGAAGGCGCGTTCGGCGAGACGCGGATGGGGCAGGACGGGCGGACCGGCCTCTACCCTGCCCTCATAGTCGACGAGATCGATGTCCAGCGTGCGCGGCGCGTTGCGCGCGGAACGCACGCGTCCGAAGCGGGTTTCGGTTTGGTGAAGGATTTGCATCAGCTCCGCCGGCGCCAGCGCCGTTGCCACGCTCGCCACCGCATTCACGAAAGGCGGATCGGCGGGATCGGGCCAAGCCGGCGTGACGTAGTAAGGCGATAGCGACGCGAGGATGACCCCATGACAGGCAAGGAAATCGCATGCGGCGTTCAATGTTTGCGCCGGCAGACCGGCCGCCGACGCGAGATTGCCCCCAAGCGCGATCAGAATCATTGCGCGGTCCCACTGTTGCGGCGCCGCGCACTTGGCGTAGAACACGCGTTCGGCGGTCGGGGGCCATAACCGGACAGGCCATTTATTGAACAGGAGTACATATGCTGTTTTACCCGCAGGAAAAGCTGGCGTTGTTCATCGACGGCGCCAATCTGTACGGCGCGGCCAAGGGATTGCAGTTCGACATCGACTATAAGCGCCTTCTCGAGCTGTTCGCGCGCAAGGGAATTCTCGTGCGCGCCTTCTACTATACCGCGGTCGCGGAAGATCAGGAGTTCTCGCCGCTGCGCCCCCTGGTCGACTGGCTCGACTACAACGGCTTCGCGGTGGTGACCAAGCCGCTCAAGGA
>CAZMHP010000400.1:0-2242 GCA_964566095.1 uncultured Rhizobium sp.
GGTTCATTGCTGCCATCTGGAATTCGTATTCGAAGTCGGACACGGCGCGCAGGCCGCGAATGATCATGTTCGCGCCCACATTGCGGGCGAACTCGACCATCAGGATGTCGGAGACCGGCAAGACTTCGATCACGGCGCGGCCCGGCGGAAGCTTGCCGGTTTCGTGCTTCATCATCGCCATGCGCTCATCGAACGTGAACAGCGGCGACTTGGACGCGTTGGTCGCGACCCCGATCACCAGCCTGTCCACCAGCTTCACGGCGCGCTTGACGATGTCGAGATGGCCCAGCGTGATGGGATCAAACGTCCCCGGATAGAGGCCGACCAGAGGTGGCCTGTCGAAGTCGATCCGCCCCGTTTGCGTCACGTCATTCGCTCCCGTCGCCCGACACGTCCTCGATCCGCTCGACCGAGACGACACGCTCGCCTTCCTCCACACGGAAGACCGTTACACCCTGCACCGCACGACCCTTGATGCCAATGTCGGCAACGGGGACGCGAATGGTTTGTCCCTGGTCGCTGATAAGCATCAGGTCGTCGCTTTCCTCCACTGGGAAAGAGGCCACGATGGCTCTGTTCTTGCCCTTCATGGACATCGCCCAATTGCCTTGGGCACCGCCCCGACCCATCACGCGGTACTCGTACGAGCTGGTTCGCTTGCCAAAGCCGCTGGTCGAAATGGTTAGCACAAATTGCTCCCGGGCGCCCAGTTCGGCATAGCGTTCGGGCGACAGCGCGACTTCTTCCACGTTTTCTTCCTGTTCATCGGCCTCTTCCGCCGGTTCCAGCTCCTCGCCCGTCGCGGCTTTGCGGTTCGCAGCGCTCTGCCGGAGATAAGACCGCGCCTCCGCCGGCGTCACATCGGTGTGCGATAGCAGCGAGAGGCTTACAACCTCATCGCCTTCGCCCAGCTTGATCCCGCGCACGCCCGTCGATGCGCGACTGGTGAACACGCGCAAATCCGCCATGCCAAAGCGGATGCAACGTCCGTTCAGCGTAGTCAGCAGCACATCGTCCTGATCGGTGCACGTCTGGACGCCGACAATTCCGTCCTTGCTTCCCTCTTCGAATTTCATCGCAATCTTGCCGTTGCGATTGATGCTGGCGAAGTCGGACAGTTCGATGCGCCGCACGTCGCCAGAATTTGTGGCGAACACGACGTTGAGCTTTTCCCACTGCGCCACGTCTTCCGGTAGGGGCAATATTTTTGTGATCCGTTCGCCCTCGCGGAGCGGCTGAAGGTTCACCATCGCCTTGCCCTTGCCCTGGATGCGGGCTTCGGGCAGGCGCCACACTTTCAGCTTGTAGGCCATGCCGGTGGAGGAGAAGAACACCAGCCAGGCGTGGCTGTTGGCGGCGAACAGGCTGGTGACGAAATCCTCGTCGCGCGTCGCCATGCCGGAACGGCCCTTGCCGCCGCGGCCCTGCACCCGGTATTCGTCGAGCGGCGTGCGCTTGATGTAGCCGGCATGGGTGACGGTGACGGCGACGTCCTCGCGCTCGATCAGCGCTTCGTCCTCGACCTCGACATCCGCGTCGATCAGCTCAGTCTTGCGCGGCGTGCCGAATTCGCTCTTGATCGATTCCAGCTCGGTGCGGACGATCTGCATGACGCGGCCGCGCGAGCGCAGGATGTCGAGATAGTCCTTGATCGATTCGGCGAGTTTCATCACCTCGTCGCCGATTTCGTCGCGGCCGAGCGCGGTGAGACGTTGCAGGCGCAGGTCGAGGATGGCGCGGGCCTGTTCCTCCGACATTTTGATCGTGCCGTCGGCCAGCATGATGTGGCGCGGATCGGCGATCAGCTCGACCAACGGACCCACGTCCTTGGCCGGCCAGGCACGCGCCATCAACTGCTCGCGTGCCGTGGCGGCGTCGGCAGCCGCGCGGATCAGCGCGATCACCTCGTCGATATTGGCGACCGCGACGGCGAGGCCGACCAGCACATGGCCGCGGTCGCGCGCCTTGGACAGCTCGAAGCGCGTGCGGCGGGTGACGACTTCCTCGCGGAAGGCGACGAAGGCGCCGATCATCGCCTTCAGGTTCATCAGCTCCGGTCTGCCGCCGTTCAGCGCCAGCATGTTGACGCCGAACGTCGTCTGGAGCTCGGAGTAGCGGTAGAGCTGGTTCAGCACGACCTCGGACGAGGCGTCGCGCTTGAGCTCGATCACCACGCGCATGCCGTGGCGGTCGCTCTCGTCGCGGATGTCGGAGATGCCCTCGATGCGCTTGTCGCGCACCA
>CAZMHP010000401.1:0-2233 GCA_964566095.1 uncultured Rhizobium sp.
CCTTGGCCTCGGAATAGACCTCGCGGATGTCGTCGGCGAGCGCCTTCTTCTCTTCTTCCAGCCGCTCGATGCGCTCGATGAACGAGCGCAGATGTTCCTTCGCGAAGCCCGACTTGGCCACTTAAAACCTCCAACGCGCTGTTGTCATGGCCCGCGAATGCGGGCCACCCAGGTGATCGCGGCACACTTTCGATAGAAGGGCGCACCAACTGGTTGGCCCGCATTCGCGGGCCATGACACTTAGAGATTGGCGGCAAAGGGGGCAATCGCCCGCCCCGCTTTAGCTGTGAGTCTTCGGCGCGGCGTTCTCGAACGCCGCCTTTTGCTCCGCCGACGCCTCTTTCTGGTAGCGCTTTTTCCATTCGGACGGCGCCATGCCGTAGACGATCTCGCGCGCCTCGTCCTTCTCCAGCGCGATGCCTTTGTCCGCCGCCGCCTCGCGATACCAGTCGCCCAGGCAGTTGCGGCAGAAGCCGGCGAGATTCATCAGATCGATGTTCTGCACGTCGGTGCGGGCGCGCAGATGCGCCACCAGCCGGCGGAAGGCGGCGGCTTCGAGTTCAACGCGGGTCTTTTCGTCCATCGTCGTGTCCTTTGCGGCCAGGGGCCGGGTGAAGTCTAGCGCCGGCGGGCCCAGCGCGGCCAGCGCGCGATCCAGGATCGGCTTCAGCCGCGCCGCGAAATTCCGCGCCGCCGCCGCGTCGCCGATCAGATCCTGCCGGATCTCGATCAGCACATGGGGCAGGCCGCGCATGGTGCCATGGCGGTAGAGGCAATCGTTTTCCAACTCGCCGTCATAGGGCTCGTTGTCGCCGACCGCGAAGCCGGCCCGCGCGCATTCCGCGATCAGCGGCCGCGCCAGCCGGCCGTCGCGGTCCCACAGCACGCCGATCTCCCAGGGCCGCGCGAAGCCCTTCCACAGCGGCGTGAAGCTGTGGATCGAGAGCAGCACCGGCAGGCCCAGCCGCGTGATCTCGCCGGCGATCGCCGCATGATAGGGCGCGTGGTAGAGCGCGATGCGCCGCGCGATCTCCTGCGCGCCGGCGTGGCGGTTGCCGGGGATGATGCTGCCGTCCGACAGTTTCATGACGAGGGTGGGGTCGTCCTCGCCGCGGTTGAGGTCGATCAAGAGGCGCGACCAGCGCGCCAGGACCGCGGGGGCGCCGAACGCCGCGGCAAGCGTGCGCGTCACCTCCGCCGCGCCGATGTCGCTGGCGATGTGGGTGGCGAAGGCGTCCGCCGGCAGTCCCAGCGTGCCATGGTCGGGCGGCAGGGCGTTCGCGGCGTGATCGCAGAGGAACAGCAAGGGCGCGCCGGTCCCGGCGGGCCGCAGCAACTCGAACGGGCGATCGGTCATGGAACGGCGATCATCGGCCGCTTCGCCAAAGGCCGCAAGCGCGTTGACAGCGCAGGCCAACCTGCGCGACACCGGGTCGGCCTTCCATTGCAAAGCGGCAGGCCCCAAAAGAGTCCATGCGATTTGCGACCGCCTTTTCCCTCTGTGTCCTCCTTGGCGCCGGCCCCGCCGAGGCCGGCTTGAGCGTGTGCAACAAGGCCGCGCGGCCGGTCAAGGTCGCGCTCGGCCGCTTCAACGGCACGCGCTGGATGAGCGAGGGCTGGTGGCACGTGGACGGCAGGAAATGCGCCGAGCTGGTCGGCGGCAGTCTGCCGGCGCGCTTCTACTATCTCTACGCGACCGACGGGCAGGCGGGCATCTGGGGCGGCGGCAAGAGCTTCTGCACCGGCGCGGAGGACAAGTTCTCCATCGTCGGCCGCGGCGGCTGCGCCGAGCGCGGTTTCGACCGGCGCGGCTTCTTCGAGATCGACACGGGCAGTCGCCTTTCCTTCACCCAAACGCTTTCGGATTGACGATGAGACGCCGCCGCAAGACCAAGATCGTCGCCACGCTCGGCCCCGCCTCCTCCACGCCGGAGAAGATCAAGGCGCTGTTCGACGCGGGCGTCGACGTCTTCCGCATCAACATGAGCCACACCTCGCACACCAAGCTCGGCGAGCTGCACGCCATGGTGCGGGCGCAGGAGGCGGTCGCGGAACGGCCGATCGGCATCCTGGTCGACCTGCAGGGCCCCAAGATCCGGCTCGGCGTGCTGCCCGGCGGCTCGCGCCTCCTCGCCGAGGGCGAGCAGGTGCGTTTCGTGCGCAAGGTCCAGGCCGAGGATCCGAACGACATCCCGATCCCGCATCCGGAAGTCTTCCAGGCGATGAAGATGCG
>CAZMHP010000402.1:0-2229 GCA_964566095.1 uncultured Rhizobium sp.
GCGCAGATCCTCCGGATCGATGCGCACATATTCCGTCGCGCCGTCATGGGTGATGTGCATCACCGTGGCGCAGCGTTTCCACACCACGAAGGAGACGTCGTCGACCGACTCCTCCTCGGTATCCACGGTGTAGATGCCGGCCGGCTCGACGCGCTCGAATCCGTTGAGAACGAAGGGGCGGCGGAAGGTGACTGTCCGGCTCAGCATGCGGGTCGTCATCGATTCGGTCCTTGGCGTGGCACCAGCGGCGGCAAGGCGCCGGAGCTCCGGCCGCCTGCCGCCGCGGTCTCCGGCACGCACACGCAAACCCGTGCAAACGGGGCCACTTTCGTGGCACGCCAGGCACGGGGCGACTGGTGCACGCCGGAAATCGATCTTTTTCGGGAAGGCAAGGATCTGCCGCTCAGGCTTATATGAGCCTCCGGGGCAGCCAATACAAGCAACACGGCGGACATTTGTGCTGCAGCGCAAACCAACGCGGCGCATTGTATTTGGTTCCCCAAACGACTATACAAGGGGCACGTGGTTCTTACGTCCCGTCAGACGAAGCGCTCCCGTCGATACGACCCGCCGTGATACGCGCGCCGAACCTACCGGAAAACTTCTGACACTGATGCCTTCGTTCTTTCCGCGGCGCCTGCGCATGTGCGGGGGCGCAAACTCTGTTGTCAGGAAAATACTGCAATGACGATCGGTACCGTGAAGTTCTTCAACACCGCAAAAGGCTTTGGCTTTATCGCGCCGGAAGGCGGCGGCAAGGACGTGTTCGTCCATGCCACCGCGGTCGAGGCGGCGGGCATGCGCACCCTGAACGAGGGCCAGAAGGTCTCGTTCGACATCCAGCCGGATGCGCGCGGCTCCAAGGCGGCCAATCTCAAGGCCGTCTGATGCGCGGTTGACGCTTCGAAGGGCCGGCGGCGGAGCAATCCGCCGCCGGTTCTTTATTTCTCTGTATACGGAGGATTTATGCAGAAGCCGAACACCCCCGGCGAACGCGACGGCGCCAGGCGCCGGGCACAGAACCATTTCGAGCTGGCCGAGGCGCGCACCAATCTCGTCAAGCAGATGGTCGATGCCGAACGCAAGGCGCTCGACACCAAGACCGAGAAACTCAAGGCGCTGCGCCTCGCCAAGGAAGAGGCCGACCGCATCGAGGCCGCCAACGCGCCGCCGCCGGCGCCGAAGGTGCGCAAGACCAAGGCCGTGAAATCCGCCTGACGTACAAGGCGCCTCGCGCGCCGATTTGGTAAACACCGCGCGCCGATCCTGCATCGCGAACACCGCGCCCGTCCTGCGCTTTACTTTGCAAAAGTCGCGGTGTTAGCTCCTGGCTCAGGGGGCGTCATTTTCCATGCGATATTCGCACGCGGCCGCGATCGCGGCCGTCAGTGTTCTCAACGCCGGCTGCGCATCCGTCGTCGACGGCGCGACCCAGACGGTCACCGTCGCGACCGCGCCGGCCTCCGGCGCCGCCTGTACGCTATCGAACGACCGCGGCAGCTGGTCGGTGGTCTCGCCCGGATCGGCCGTCATCAAGAAAAGCGAAAGCGTGCTCGCCATCGTCTGCAGGCTGGACGGCTATGCCGACGGGAAATTCTACGCCGCCGGCAGGATGTCGACGGCCAGCATGATCGGCACGATGATGCCCTATGTCGGCATCGTCAGTTCGGCGGTCGACGCGTCCACCGGCGCGGTGCTGACCTATCCCGATTCCTATCTCGTCCAGATGAAGCCGTTGCCACAAAAAAACTGAAGGGGGAAAGTCCATGAAGCGCATTCTCATCATCGCCGCACTCGCGGCAGGCCTCGCCGGCTGCGCCGGCAGCGTGTCGGCGCCGACCGCCATCCAGGCGCTGGCGCCCGAGCAGAAGGCCAGCCTGCACATCGCCGATATCTCGGCCGATGCGGCGGGCGGGATCGCGATGTCGGACGCCGATTTCGGCCTCGTGTGCCAAAAGGTGCGCAGCTACATCCAGGCCCAGACGCCGGCGGTGCTGGCCGATCAAGGCCTGACGATGAAGATCCATTTCACGAAGTTCGACCGCGGCAACGCGTTTGCCCGCGCCATGCTGATCGGGCTGGGGCAGATCGTGATCGAGGCCGATGTCTCGCTGGTCGACAAGGACGGCAAGACGGTGGCGGTCTACAAGGTCGCGAAGGATTTCGCGCTGGGCGGCCTCGCCGGCGCCACGACCTCGGTCGACGACGTCGAGGATGGCTTCGCCAAAT
>CAZMHP010000403.1:0-2210 GCA_964566095.1 uncultured Rhizobium sp.
ATTTCTATTTCGTCGACCGCATCGGCGACACCTTCCGCTGGAAGGGCGAGAACGTGGCGACCAGCGAGGTCGCCGAAGCGCTCGGCGTCGTGCCGGGGATCAAGGAAGCCAATGTCTATGGCGTCGCCGTGCCCGGCGCGGATGGGCGCGCCGGCATGGCGGCGCTGGTCACCGGCGACGGCTTCGACGTGACCAAGCTCGGCCCGGCGCTGGCGGGAAATCTTCCCAGCTACGCGCGGCCGGTCTTCCTGCGCCTGCTGCCGCAGCTCGAGATCACCGGCACGTTCAAGCAGCGCAAGGTCGACCTGGTGCAGGACGGCTTCGATCCCGGCGCCATCCGCGATCCGCTCTATTGGCTCAACCCGGCACGCGGGCAGTACGAGCCGCTGACGCCGCAGGTCGTGGACACCATCGCGAGCGGGAAGGTGAAGCTCTGATCACCTCTCCCGCACTTCGCGGGAGAGGTCGACGGCGCGAAGCGACGTCGGGTGAGGGGAAGTGCCAAGTTTCGTCCCCTCACCAGCGAAAACTAGGCACTTAGCTGCGCTTCGCTCCGCTAAGTGCAAGTTTTCGCGTCCTCTCCCGCAAGCGGGAGAGGTTAGAACGCCACCTCCGCCGCCGGCATGACCGCGCCGAAGCTGCCGGAGGTGGTGTCGTTGATGATCGCCACGATGTCGCCGCCCTTCGCCGCCTTGGTGTCGAAGGTGGAATGGCCGTCCGACACGAGCGTGAGCGTGTAGCCGCGCTCATAGGCGCCGCGGATCGCCGAGGTCACGCAATACTCCGACTGCATGCCGGTGATCACCAGGTGATCGATGCCGGCGCGCTTCAGCTTGGCGTCGAAATCGGTGTCGTGGAAGGCGCTGGAGCGCTGCTTGACGGTGACGTCCTCGCCCGGCGCCGGCGTCAGCTTGTCGACGAACGGAAAACCCGGGGCGCCCGGCTGCATTAGGGCTTCGTCGAGCGCATGGTGCTGCACATAGAACACCGGCACCTTGGCCGCGCGCGCCTTGGCGATGAGGGCGGCAATGCGATCGACCACCGCTTCGCCGTCATGCGCGACCCATTTGGGACTGGCGAACATGACCTTCTGCACATCGATGACGACGAGGGCCTTGCTCATATCGCGAACTCCGTGACGGGGGTCCATTTTGCGCTGCGCCGCGACATACGGCCAGCCGCGTCTTCGGCGCCGAAATCGTTGGCCGAGCCCGCAAGGTCATGCGGCGGCGGCGGCTTGAAGGCATTGGCGTTGACGGTGAAGTAGGCTTTTCCGCCTTCCTCCATCAGCGCGCCGACGAACACCCCGCAGTCGCGGCAGATGAGAAAGTCGGCGGTCTTCAGCCCGAAGCGGTAGCGCTGGAGCTTGTCCTTGTCGCGCACGGAGATGGCGATGGCGCCGTTCGGATCGGAGGTCGTGCGCGCGCCATGGGCGCGGCAGAAGGTGCATTGGCAGGCGCGCAGACCCAAGGCTTCGAGCGGCGCGCTGACGTCGAACACGAAGGCGATATTGCCGCAATGGCAGCCGCCGGTGATGGGATCTAGCATCCGCGCAGGATAGCCGAGCGACGCGCCGACGTGATGGCAGCTATTTGCATGACACCCATTCGCGCGCGCGGCCGCCCCCTCCACCCGCCTACGCCAAGTCTTCGGCGGGCACGAACTATCGCGAGGCCACCGAAGCTTTGGCGAAGGCGGCCGCTTCGCGGTCCCCCTCCCCCGCCACAGCGGGGGAGGAACACGAGGCTTCATTCCGCCGCCTTGGTCGCCTTCTTGGCTTCGGCTTCGTGGTGCTTCTGGATCGTCTGGATCGCCGCGCTCATCGCCGCGCCGATGAAGCGCTCCTTGTTGTCGCGCGCCCAGGCGAACGCCTCTTCGCGCTTGTCGTTGGCGCCGTTGATCACCGGCGTCACATGGCGCTGCCACAATTCGTAGGACTTCTTGGTGGCGTCGAAATTCGCCCAATTGTGCGCGAGCTGTAGGAACACGCCGAACTCGCCCTGCTTGGCCTGGAGGCGGCGGATCTGGGCGACGGCGTCGTCCGGCGTGCCGATGACCAGCTGGCCGTCCTCGACCAGCTTCTCCACCGAGCGCGCCTCGGTCGCTTCGCGGCCGGCGATGGCGGTGATGCCGCCGAAATAGTTCTGCCATTTGGCGAGGCCGAACTTCACGTTCTCGAACGCCTGCTCGCGCGTCTCGGCGATGTGCAC
>CAZMHP010000404.1:0-2198 GCA_964566095.1 uncultured Rhizobium sp.
TGAAGAAACCTGGAGCGGGCGAGGCGAATCGAACGCCCGACCCTAACCTTGGCAAGGTTATGCTCTACCCCTGAGCTACGCCCGCAATCCAAGTTGGGCGGCGGTTATGGCTTATGGCGGCGGCGGTTTCAAGCCGGGTCGCCGCGGAGCCTTAAGACGGGTTTCCGGAGCGGCCGCGCCCGCCGGTCGGCTGGGCTCGCCGCGCCTACCAAAAATGTCTTCTCGGCCAACGGAGCGGGCCGCTTTCCACGTTAGACTGGGGACGGCAGAGGATTGTTCCATGACCATCGAGGGCGTGATCGCCGCCAACCGCTTCGGCCTCGGCGCGCGGCCGGGGCAGGTCGCCGCGGTCTCGGACGATCCCAAGGCCTGGCTCCTGTCGCAATTGACGCCGGAGACGCAATTGCCCGCGCCGCTCGCCGCGCTTCCATCGACCGCCGACGATATGGGCGCCTTCGTCAAATGGATTCGCCAGGTCGCGGACGAAGCGAAGGCGCACGGAATGGATCCCTACAAGCTCAAACCCGCCGGCGCGCCCGATGCGGGGGCGCAAAGCGGCGCGATGTCCGGCAACGGTATGTCCGGTGGCGCGATGGGGGGCGACGGCGGCTTTAGCATCGAGCGCGAATATGTGAAGGCCTTCATCCCGCGCTATGCGGTGGCGGTGAAGGCGCGTTTCGATACCGCGGTGGCGACGGAGCGCCCGTTCTTCGAGCGCCTGGTGCATTTCTGGGTCAATCACTTCGTGGTCTCCGGCGCCAAGCCGGGCGCCATCGCCATGCCGCCGTCCTTTGAGCGCGACGTCATCCGGCCCAACGTCACCGGCCGTTTCGTCGATATGCTTATGGCGTCGGCCAAGCATCCGGCGATGCTCTATTACTTGGACAACTTCCGTTCCGTCGGACCCAATTCCAAGGTCGGCCGGGACCCGTCGCTGCGCGCGCCCAAGAGCCCCCAAGCCTTCCGCGAACCGGCGATGACCGGCCTCAACGAAAATCTCGCACGCGAGATCATGGAACTGCAGACGCTCGGCGTGCGCAGCGGCTACACCCAAGCCGATGTGACGAGCTTCGCGCGCGTCATCACCGGCTGGACCATCGCCGCGCCGCCGCGCGTGCCGATCTATCAGCTGATCCTCGCCGGCCGCTTGAACGGCAAGGGCCTGTTCGAATTCGACGATGAGGAACATGAGCCGGGGCCGCAGACCGTCATGGGCAAGGTCTACGCCCAAAGCGGCGTCGATCAGGGCGAGGCGGTGCTGCGCGATCTGGCGCGTCACCCCGCAACGGCGCATTTCATCGCCGGCAAGCTTGCCCGCCACTTCATCGCCGACGATCCGCCGCGCGCCGTCGTGGAGCGCCTGGCAAAGTCGTATCTGGATAGCGACGGCGATCTCAAAGCCGTCTGTACCGCGCTGGTGCAAAGTCCTGAGGCCTTCGATCCCGCGCCGCGCAAGTTCAAGACGCCGGAGGAATATGTGATTTCGGCCGCGCGCGCCTTGCCGGCGTTCCAGACCGATCCCGGCTCGCTGCTGCGCGCCTATCGCGACATGGGCGAGCTTCCCTACAATCCGCCCGGTCCCAATGGCTGGCCCGATATCGAGGCCGAATGGCTCGGTGCCGACTCGGTGTGGAAGCGCTTCGAATGGGCAAGCAAGGCGGCGCAGGGCGCGGCCACCGCCACGGCGAGTCCCGATGCCTTGGCCAAGGACGTCCTTGGTCCCACCCTCTCGGGTGCGACGGCGCAGTCGATCGCCCGCGCGCAAAGCCCGGCGCAGGGCCTGACCCTGCTCCTGGCCTCGGCCGACTTTCAGAGGAGATGACCATGGTCACGCGCCGCCGCACATTGACTTTCATCGCAAGCGGCCTGGCTGTGGCGGGCCTGCCGCGCGCCACGCTCGCCGCCGCGCAAACCGACAAGCGGCTGGTCGTCGTGATCCTGCGCGGCGCGATGGACGGGCTCTCCGCCGTGCCCGCCACCGGCGATCCCGATTTCGAGCGCGCGCGGGGGGGGCTCGCCTTCGACGGTGCGCTCAAGCTCGATGCCACCTTCGCCCTGCATCCCAATCTCGGCGGTCTCAAGCGGCTGTACGATGCGGGCGAACTGCTCGTGGTGCACGCCGCCGCGACGCCCTATCGCGATCGCTCGCATTTCGACGGCCAGAACCTGCTCGAGAACGGCTCGGAGCAGCCTTACGG
>CAZMHP010000405.1:0-2187 GCA_964566095.1 uncultured Rhizobium sp.
TCCAGGACAACGGTCCCGGCATTCCGCGCGAGAAGCTCGACAAGATCTTCACGCCGTTCAGCCAGGTCGACAATCGCTACGACCGTCAGGCCGGTGGCACGGGCCTCGGTCTCGCGCTGGTGCGCGGTCTGGCCGAGCTGCATGGCGGCCGCGCCTGGCTCGAGAGCGAGCCCGGCAAAGGCTGCTGCGCCTATGTCGTGCTCCCGGCGGTGCAGCCGGACATCCGTCAGGACGGCGAAGCCGTCGCGGCGTAAGCCTGCACGGGCTTAGGATCGATATCGGTGAACAACCTGCTCGGATGCAGCCGCAGGAAGGCTGCAATGACGATCTGCTCGCGATCGGGCACGGGCTTTTGCAGCGACGCATAGGCCTCGATGTCGCTGGCGGCGAGACCGGTGGCCGCCGCGATCGCCTCGGCCGTCTGCGATTGCTTTGCCAATTCGGGCGCGAGTCCCGTCGCCCAGCGGCTGCGCTGCGGCCCGTTCTCAAGCTTGAACGTCTTCTCGCCCACCTCGCGCATCCACGCCGTCGTGCGTTCGCTCAAAAATCCCGCAGTGATTCCGAGGAACGAGATCAGATACGGGCTCATATTCGTTTCGACTTTACCGGTGGACGATTGCGACAAGGTGAGCACGCCGGCCGAGGCGAAGAAGAACAACGCCAGCGCTACTGCGGCGCCCAGCCCGATCCGGTAGAACATCTCATGGCCTTGAATCGGCTCACGCTCGATGACGAGCCGCCGCGACAGATGTATGAGACTGCCGAGCATGCCCATGAACACCGCCAGAAGAAGCACCAGCACCGGATTGGGGATCATCACGATGCCGAAAAGGCGGTCGCCGACCAGCTTTTCAAAGGTGCGGAAATCTTCGACCACGGTCCGGTACGACTCATTGGCAAGCCGGTTCACCGCGATGTCCTTGGGCGGTGCGAGCATCGCTGCCTTTTCGTCCTCCAGCGCCTTCTTTGCCCGCACCTTGTCGCGCCAACGGTCCCGCGCCGGGTAGAACGCGTTCATCGCCGGCAGGATGTCCTTCTCCAGCCCGTTGAAGTACTTCGCAAGCATGTCGGGTGTGACGGCCGTCTTGTCGGCATCGGCTGCCACCTTCTGCTTGTAGAGTTCGATGCGATCGTTCAACCGCACGGTGTTGTCCTGTGGATCTTCGAAGGTCGGCAGAGTGATCAGCGCGGACGGAATTTGCGGATTGTCGATGGCATGGCGCCGCACAAGGCTGACGACGGCCTCCAGGCTGCCGTCCATCTTGGAGTCGTAGTCGGCCATCTCCTGGGTCACCACGGCGATTTCGCGATTGGCCTGGTCCTCGCGCCAGTCCAGGTCGTTGAGCGTCTGGATGTCCAGCCGGACCTGGCCGACCGTCGCGGTAATGGAATCGTCGACGTCCGCGCTCACGGCGCGCTGCAGGTTGAGTGCCGAGATCAGCAGCAGGATGACGATGAAGACCGCCAGGAAGATCAGGAGCAGGATCGTCGCGTTTGCGGTCTGGCGGAAGCCGCGTAGAAAATCGACGGTCGGCGACGGCGCATGGTCTGGGCCGACGGCGCCTATATTTGCCATTTCTGTTCCCCCACCGGGATCCGGCGGAAGCACTATTGCGCGAGTCCTTCGCAACTTCAAATGGAGAGAGAAAACCAAAAGAAAAAGGGCGCGAACCCTGAAGTCCGCACCCCTTCCCGTCGTCGGTGGCCGCCTTAGACCGAATAATACATCTTGAACTCGACCGGATGCGGGGTGTGCTCGAAGTTGTACACCTCGCTCATCTTCAGCTCGATATAGGCGTCGATGAAGTCGTCGCTGAACACGCCGCCCTTCTTGAGGAAGCCGCGGTCTTTGTCCAAGTTCTCCAGCGCCTCGCGCAACGAGCCGCACACGGTCGGTACCTGCTTCAGCTCTTCGGGGGGGAGGGCGTAGAGGTCCTTGTCCATCGGATCGCCCGGATGGATCTTGTTCTCGATGCCGTCCAGACCCGCCATCAGCATCGACGCATAGGCGAGATAGGGGTTCGCGCCCGGATCGGGGAAACGAACCTCGACGCGCTTGCCCTTCGGCGAGGCGCTGAACGGGATGCGGCACGAGGCCGAACGATTGCGCGAGGAATAGGCCAGAAGCACCGGCGCCTCGAAGCCCGGGATCAACCGCTTATACGAGTTGGTCAGCGGGTTGGTGAA
>CAZMHP010000406.1:0-2180 GCA_964566095.1 uncultured Rhizobium sp.
CTTCGATCTCGAACCGCGCACGCTGGCCCAGCGGCGCGAATGGCTCGATCAGTTCTCGATCGGCGGCCGCTATCGCTGCTTCGTCGCCGCGCGCGCCGGCACCGCCATCGGTTGGGCGTCCTCGGCCCGCTTCAAGGACCGCGCGGCGTACGACACCTCCGTCGAAACCAGCATCTATCTGGCGCCCGGCGAGAGCGGAAAAGGGCTCGGCCGCCGGCTCTATCAGACCTTGTTCGACGCGCTGGCGGACGAGGACATCCACCGCGCCTATGGCGGTGTCACCCTGCCGAACGACGCGTCCGTCGGTCTGCATCTGGCGATGGGCTTCCGCCATATCGGCACCTATGACGAGATCGGCCGCAAATTCGGGAAATACTGGGACGTCGGGCTGTATCTGAAGGAAATGGCTTAAGCCCTAGCCACCCCCCAAAACCCCTGCTATACGGCCCGCCTTCCGGCGGTTCGGGCTCTTGGGCCGGCTTCCGGCGAAGGCCCCGGCGCGGGCGTGGCGGAACTGGTAGACGCACTGGTTTTAGGTACCAGCGGCGAAAGTCATGGGGGTTCAAGTCCCTCCGCCCGCACCACCCTACGCCGCGGAGCGGGGGAGGGTGGTGCGTCCACCGAAGCTTTGGCGTAGGTGGACCGCTCGACATCCCGCGGCTTCGGGTGGCGGGCCGCCCTTCGCGGACAGATAGAAGATGCAGGGAATACAAAACATGCAGATCACCGAGACCGTCTCCGAAGGCCTGCGCCGCGAATATAAAGTCGTCATCGCGCAGAGCGATCTCGACAGCCGTCTCAATGGCCGCCTCGAGGAGATGAAGCCCAAGGTGAATCTCAAGGGCTTCCGCCCTGGCAAGGCGCCGGTTTCCTTCCTCAAGAAGCAGTTCGGCAAGTCGATGATGGGCGAGATCGTCGAGGCCGCGGTCAACGAGTCCAGCCAGAAGGCGGTCAACGACAACGCGCTCAAGCCGGCGGCGCCGCCCAAGGTCGATCTGGTCAGCGCCATCGAGCAGGTGATGGAGGGCAAGTCCGACCTCGAATTCACCGTCAAGGTCGACCTGATGCCAGATTTCGACCTGACCGACGTCTCCAAGCTGGACGTCGAGCGTCTGGTCGGCGAGGTCGGCGACGAAGACATCGAAGAAGCGCTGAAGCGCCTCGCCGAACAGGCCAAGACCTATTCGCCGCGCGAGGCCGATGAGGCGTCGCAGACCGACGACGTCGTGGTGATCGACTTCGTCGGCAAGATCGACGGCACCGAGTTTCCGGGCGGCAAGGCCGAAAACTTCAATCTCGGCCTCGGCACCGGCCAGCTCATCCCCGGTTTCGAGGATCAGCTCCTCGGCGCCAAGGCTGGCGAGACGCGCGACGTGAAGGTCACGTTCCCGGCCGACTATCCGGAAGCCTCGCTCGCCGGCAAGGAGGCGGTGTTCGAAGTCACGGTGAAGGAGGTCAAGCAGCCCGATCCCATCGCCATCGACAACGAGCTCGCCAAGAAGATGGGCCTGGAGGATCTTGCGACCTTGAAGGATCGCGTTCGCGATCAGCTCAAATCCGATTTCGGCAAGGCGAGCCGCCTGCATCTGAAGCGCCGCATTCTGGATGCGCTCGACGCCAAGCATGCCTTCTCGCTGCCGCCCGGCATGGTGGAAGCCGAGTTCAACGGCATCTGGCGCCAGGTCGAGGCCGAGCTGAAGCGCGAAGGCAAGACGGCGGAAGACGAGGGCAAGTCGGAAGACGAGCTCAAGAAGGAGTATCACGACATCGCCGAGCGCCGCGTGCGCCTGGGTCTTGTCCTTGCCAAGCTCGGCGAGCAGAACGGCATCACCGTCGCGCCGGAAGAGGTGCAGCGCGCCATCGCGACGCGCGCGCGCCAGTTCCCGGGTCAGGAACAGCAGGTGTTCCAGTTCTACACCCAGAACCCGCAGGCCGCCGCCGAGATCCGCGCCCCGATCTACGAGGATAAGGTCGTCGACTTCATCGCCGAGCTCGCCGAAGTCACCGACAAGAAGGTCGACCGCGAGACGCTGTTCATGGACCCCGACGAAGCGGTCGAGAAGATGAAGGCGCAATAATCCGGCGCCGGAGTTGCGTTAGGTCAATGCGCAATAACCCTTTGCATCACATGGTCGCAAAGCGGTAAGCGGCGCTCTATATGTTGTGCGATTGACGCGCCT
>CAZMHP010000407.1:0-2177 GCA_964566095.1 uncultured Rhizobium sp.
CCCAGATAGCGTCCGCCGACGCGCAGCTTCACCGGCACCAGATCGTCGGTGCCCGACGTCATGCGTCCGCCCGCGAAACGGATCAGTAACCCGCCGCCATCGACGAATTTTCCGATTGCGTCGGCATCGCTGCCCGCCACGCGGCCGACATCGGCCAGGATCAGGACCGCCACGTCCCGCGACAGCAGATCGCTGACCGTGCCCTTGCGCAGCTCCGCATAGGGCGCCAGCGCGCGCTCCAGATAATAGGTGTCGGAGAGCAGGGGCTGAATGTCCTCGGCATTGCTCGGCGACACCAGGCCGACGGCGCGGCGCAAGCCGCCGCCGCTCAAAAGCTGCACCGTCCCGGCGCTGTCGGCATTGAGGACCGCGATGCGCGTCGTCTCGTTGCGCACTTCCAGCGGCAGGCTGATATGCGCCGAGGCACGGCTGCGGCCGTCCTCGAAGCGGAAGGCGCCTTGCGCCAGCATCTCGCCATGGCTGCCCAGCGCCTGCACCGTGCCGGCGCGCGCCCCCGTCGCGTCCGCGCGCAGCAGCGCGACGTCGAAGCCATTGGGCTTGTTGGCGGGCGGCAGCAGCGCCAGCGCGCCCTGGCCCGGCGCGTCGCCATAGACGGTCAGCGATCCGGCGCGCGACAGCGCCTGCGCGGTCGCCGCCGCCATGCCGTCCTCGATGCCGTCGCTCAGCCACAGGATTCGCGGCGCCTGCGCGAACTTCGCTGTGATTACCGCATCGGCGGCGCGCTTGCGGTCGGGCGCCCAAGGCTCCGGCTTCAAGGCTTGCGCGATGCGCCCCGCGCGTCCGGCATCGAGCAGGTTCACGTCGGGCACGTCCGCCGTCGGCACGATGGCGACGGCGCGTCCCTGTGCGGCGGCGGCGCGCAGCACATCGGCGATCACGGCCTGGCGGGCATCCCAATTGGCCGCGGACGTCCAGCCATTGTCGACGAACAGCACGACCGGTCCGTTGCCGGAGATGCTGGGCCCCTTGCCGAACAACGGCTCCGCCAGCGCCACGATCACCAGCGCCGCCGCGATCAGGCGCAGCAGCAGCAGCCACCATGGCGTGCGCGCCGGCGTTTCTTCTTGACCGGAAAGGCCAAGCAGCAAGCGCAGCGGCGGAAACACGATGCGGCGCGGCAGGGGCGGCGTGACGCGCAGCAGCCACCAGATCGCCGGCAGCACGATGAGAGCGCCTAGGATGTAGGGCGCGCCGAAGCTCAGGCCTGCGAACAGGTTCGCCACCTCAGGCGCCGCTCATGTCGGCATAGAGCGCGATCAGCGCCGTCTCGGGCCGCTTGTCGGTGCGATGCGCGATGTAGCTCCAGCCCAATCGCCGCGCCAACGCGCCCACCGTCTGCGCATGTGCCGTGAAGCGCGTGCGATAGGCGGCGGCGACCGTCTCGGCGCGCCCGATGGTTTCGCTCAAATTCCCCTTCGCGTCTTCGAAACGCATGCGGCCCGAATAGGGGAAATCCTCCTCCGCCGGATCGATGATGTGCACGAGCTGGCCGGCGACCGCGCTGCGCGACAGCCGTCGCAGCGTCGTCTCGATCGCCTCCAGCGGCGAGAGGAAGTCGGAGAACCAGACGAATTGCGCGTTCTTGGCGATCGTCGATTCCGGCGGCAGTGCCGCGTCGTTCGGCGCGCTCTCGATCAACGCGTGGCCGATGCGGTTCAGCGCGGCGCGCGAACTGGCCGGCGCCTGGCCTTCGCCATAGAGCGCGACGCGCTCGCCGCCGCGCACCAGCAGCGACGCCAGCGCCAGGCCGAGGAGCTTTGCCCGCGCCGCCTTGGTCACCGCGCCGCTCGCGAATTGCATGCCCGGCGAGGAATCGCACCAGAGCCACACCGACTGGGCCGCCTCCCATTCGCGCTCGCGCACGAACAGATGCTGCGATTTGGCCGATTGCCGCCAATCGATCGCGGTGGAGGAATCCTCTGGGGTATAGCGGCGGAACTGCCAGAAGCTCTCGCCCATGCCGGCCTTGCGGCGCCCGTGTACGCCGAGACTCACCGCCGCGGCCAGCCGTTCGGCATCGACCAGCAGCGGCGGCAGGCCGGCACCGAGCGCTTCGGCCTCGTTCAGAAAATTTGTCGTCTGCGCTGGACTCAAAGAATGCTCCGGCACAGCCGCTCGATGACGGACGTCACCGTCATGCCTTCGGCGCGCGCCGG
>CAZMHP010000408.1:0-2174 GCA_964566095.1 uncultured Rhizobium sp.
CTGCAGGATGCGTTTGTGCTCGGGCAGAAATGGCTCAGTAACGAAGCGGGCGCGGCAGTCGAGGCGCTGGCCCGGCGCAACCAGATCGCGGACGAAAAGCTCGCCGCGCTTGTCCAGCAGCGCGACGAGCTCGCCCGTCAGCGTGCCGTCCAAGACCGGGAATTCGGACGCCTGATCGGCACCTCCATGTCTGCGCCGATGCTGCAGCGCCAGCAGGGACTCGCCGGGCGCATCCGCGCGCTTGGTGAGGCGATCGGCCAGATCGATGCCAAGATCGGCGAAGCCAAGCCGCTGCTCGATCTTCCGGTGGTGCCGCTCGCCGAGGCGCAGGCGCGGCTCGCGCCCGACGAGGCTCTTTTCTATTTCATCGCCGGCCCCGGGGCGGTCCTGCGCTGGACAATCACCCGCAGCGCGGCCGCGCTCGATCCGCTCGCAGCGACGGCAGCCGAACTCTCCGGCGCGACGGCGCGACTGCGCTGCGGGCTCGACGACACGGCGTGGACATGGAATCCGGACGAGGGCGCGTCGCGCTGCGGCGATGAGCGAAGACCAGGTCGGCGGACGGTCGACGTGTTCAAGGAGCCGTTCGACGTCTCCACGGCGCACCGGCTGTACACGGGGCTGTTCGGCGCGGAGTCGAGCCCGTCGCAGCCGCGCTGGATCGTGGTGCCGAGCGGCCCGCTTGCGGCGCTGCCCTTCGCGCTGCTTGCAACCGGGCCTGCTCCTTCCGGCGTCGCAGCTCCGCTGCTTTATCGACGAACCAGCTGGCTCGGCATCCGGCAGGCGCTCACCATCTTGCCGGCGGTGGCGACCCTGCGCAGCCTGGGCGCGCCGCGCACGCCGGCGGAACGGCCCTATATTGGCTTCGGCAATCCTGTGCTTGCGGCGGCTCCGGCCGGCGATGAGCTGACGGTCCTCGCGCAGCGGTGGACGACCTGCGCGGCGCGCGACAGGCATGACTGCGCGTCGGTCCTGCCGACGTACCGGCTGACCAGCGGTCCGCGCACGAACGTTGCGCCAGCCGTCAATTTCTCGCCGATACCTCAGACCGTGTGCGAGGTCTGCGCCATCGCCGAAACACTTGACGCGCGGGCCGTAGAGGGGAGGCGCATCGTGCGCTTAGGCACAGAGATGACCAAGGCGGCGGTCAAGCGGATGGGTGCGCCGGATCCAGCAACCGGCCGGTCGGAGCTGCAGGGTTACCGCATTGTTCATTTCGCGACGCACGGCGTGATGGCCGGCCAACTGAGAGGGATCGATGAGCCCGGGCTGATCGTGTCGTCGCCGAGCGGGCCTGGCCCAGCCGCGTCTCCCGCCCCGCCGAAGCGCAGCGCGGCTCCTGCCAAACCGAGCGCGCCGCCGCAGCCCGCCACCGCAGGTGACGTAGCCGAGGAACTGCTGACGGCCGGCGAGATCGCCGAACTGAGGCTGAACGCGGACTGGGTCATTCTTTCGGCCTGCAATACAGCTGCGAGCCGACAGCGCGGGGGGGAGGCGTTTTCAGGCTTGGCGCGTGCCTTCCTTTACGCCGGGGCCAGATCGATTCTTGTCTCGCATTGGAGCGTGTCGACCAACGCCGCCGTCAAGATCACGACCTCGGCGCTGGCGGCGCTGGCTAGAAATTCGGCGCTGACTCGTTCCGAGGCGCTACGCGACGCCATGCAATCGATTCTGGACGAAGGCGAGGCGGAGATTGCCGATCCGGAATCGATGAAGCTCCATCCGGCGTATTGGGGAGCGTTCGCGCAGATCGGCGATAGTCGATAAGTGGCGCGGCCTTTCGAAGCGGGGTCAAACATGCGTGCGCACGAAACGCCTCTAGGTCGGCGCGCTTTCTTGGCCTTAATCCACGACCTGCGGGCCAAGATCAGCATCATGGCGGCGAACGTCCGCGACACGGGTTGCATGACAAGCATGATCAAAGACACGCACGCCGCTGCTCACAAGCGGCTCGGTCGATGAAGCATATTGCTGATGCTTTCGAGCTGAATGTTGCTTTGCGCCGCAGCCGGGGCAGCGCTGGCGCCACGGAGGGTCGTGTTCGGTCGGAAGCGTAACTCAGGGCAGCCGCTTTGCGTCGCTTTTTTCAGGCGTCAGGGAAATCGTAGCGGAGATTGGACCATCTCTTACGCTACCGTGGCACTGCTCAGTTCGGGGCGTTTCGCCGCCGCAGA
>CAZMHP010000409.1:0-2146 GCA_964566095.1 uncultured Rhizobium sp.
CCCCACTTCTCTTCGAGAAGCTTGGCGAGTTCCGCGGCCTCGAGCACGGTGAGGCCCGACAGGTCGGTGACGAGTTGTTCGATCTTCGACATTTCTTCAGTTCCTTCAGTTGGTTCAGGTTCGATGTTGATGAATAGGTTGTCGGTCCACTTTGTTCGGTCGCACGTCCGGACGCCGCTTCGCGGCGGCCGCTGCTCCCCTACGCGGCTTCCTTCTTGGAATACGCCGCAATGACGCGGGCCAGCTGACCGGCGGGGGCTTGAACGACCCCAGCGATCTTGGTCGCGGGCGCCAGGATGAGGCCCACGAGCTTGCCCCGCAGTTCGTCGAGCGACGGCAAGGTTGCGAGGGCTTTCACGCCCTCGGCATCCAGCGCCGTCGTACCGACCGAACCGCCCAGGATCACGAGTTTCTCGTTGTCCTTGGCGTAGGCCACCGCCACCTTCGAAGCCGCGACCGGATCCTTGCTGTAGGCAATGCCGGTCGGACCTTTGAAGAGATGGGCGATGCCCTCCACGGGCGTACCTTGGAGCGCGCGCACCGCCAGACGGTTCTTCGACACCCGGAAGGACGCTCCGGCGGCGCGCATGCGCCCCCGCAGATCGTTCATCTGGGCCACCGTCATGCCGGTATAGTGGGCGACAACCAGGGAGCCGGCATTCGCGAAGACGCCTTTCAGCTCTTCGACGACTTCCGCTTTCTCTGCTTTGTCCACTTGGTTAGCTCCTTACTTCAACAATCGTCGTGGCGATCCGACGATTGCCCTGTGACATTCAACTCCTGTCCCAGGGCTCAAACCCGAAGCGCGGGGCTGACATCCGAAGATGGGCCTCGAATTCCGGTTCTCTTCCCTGTCTGCGCTGGAATTTTAAGTCCCGAGGGACTCCAGCGGTCTCGGACAGTTCGGGCCATCGCCGGCCCGAATTCTTCAATTCATTCCACCTTGTCATCCCCGGCCGAGCGGCGAAGCCGCGAGGGGAAGGGGACCCAGGTGCCAAACACCGCTCTGGTCTTTCCCACCTGGGTCCCCTTCCCTCGGTCCGCTTCGCGGACCTCGCCGGGGATGACAGATGAGTTCCGGAGCGAAACTCCTTATGCCTCGGCGCCGCCCGCGCCGACCGAGGCGAGCGCGATCTTCACGCCCGGGCCCATCGTCGAAGAGAGCGACACCTTTTTCATGTAGACGCCCTTGGCGCCCGGCGGCTTGGCCTTCATCACGCTGTCGACGAACGACTTCACGTTCTGCACGATCGCGTCCTCGGTGAAGCTCGCCTTGCCGACGCCGGCCTGAACGATGCCCGCCTTCTCGACGCGGAATTCGACCGCGCCGCCCTTGGCGTCCTTGATCGCCTGCGTCACATCCATCGTCACCGTGCCGACACGCGGGTTCGGCATGAGGTTGCGCGGGCCCAGCACTTTGCCGAGGCGGCCGACGATGCCCATCATGTCGGGGGTGGCGATACAGCGGTCGAAATTGATCTCGCCCTTGTTGACGGCTTCGGCCAGATCTTCGGCGCCGACGATGTCGGCTCCGGCCTTCTTGGCCTCTTCCGCCTTGGCGCCCTTGGCGAACACCGCGACGCGCAGCTTGCGGCCCGTGCCGGACGGCAGCGAGGACACGCCGCGCACCATCTGGTCGGCATGGCGCGGATCGACGCCGAGATTGATCGACAGCTCGATCGTCTCGTCGAACTTCGCGGTGGCGCGCGCCTTGATCAGCTTGACCGCGTCCTCGACCGAATAGGACTTCGCGACGTCGATGCCTTCGACGGCCTTCTTGAATCGCTTGGAAAGAGCCATGGCGGTTACCCCTTCACCTCGATGCCCATCGAGCGCGCGGAGCCCTCGATCATCAGCATCGCGTTTTCAACGTCGTTGGCGTTGAGGTCTTTCATCTTGGCCTCGGCGATCTGGCGCACCTGCGCCTTCGTCACCGAACCGGCGGAGGTCAGGCCCGGCGACTTGGAGCCGGAGGTCAGCTTGGCGGCCTTCTTGAGGAAGAACGACGCCGGCGCCGTCTTCATCTCGAAGGTGAAGGACTTGTCCGAGAACACGGTGATGGTCACCGGGATCGGCATGCCCTTTTCCTGATCCTGCGTCTTGGCGTTGAACGCCTTGCAGAACTCCATGATGTTGAGGCCGCGCT
>CAZMHP010000410.1:0-2144 GCA_964566095.1 uncultured Rhizobium sp.
TCGGCGTGCTGCAGGTCGAGCGCAAGATCCGCAGCCGCGTGAAGCGCCAGATGGAGAAGACCCAGCGCGAGTATTATCTCAACGAACAGCTCAAGGCGATCCAGAAGGAACTCGGCGAAGGCGACGAGGGCCGCGACGAGATGAATGAGCTCGAGGAGCGCATTCGCAAGACCAAGCTCTCCAAGGAAGCGCGCGACAAGGCGCATGCCGAAGTCAAGAAGCTGCGCTCCATGTCGCCGATGAGCGCGGAAGCGACCGTTGTGCGCAACTACCTCGACTGGTTGCTGTCGCTGCCCTGGGGCAAGAAGTCCAAGGTCCGCAAGGACATCCTCGAGGCGGAGCGCGTGCTCAACGCCGACCATTTCGGTCTGGAGAAGGTCAAGGAACGCATCCTCGAATTCCTGGCGGTGCAGCAGCGCGCCGGCAAGATGAAGGGGCCGATCCTGTGCCTCGTCGGCCCGCCCGGCGTCGGCAAGACCTCGCTCGCCAAGTCGATCGCGAAGGCGACGGGACGTGAGTATGTTCGCATGTCGCTCGGCGGCGTGCGCGACGAGGCGGAGATCCGCGGCCATCGGCGCACCTATATCGGCTCGATGCCCGGCAAGGTCATCCAGTCGATGAAAAAGGCGAAGACGGCCAACCCGCTCTTTCTCCTGGACGAGATCGACAAGCTCGGCGCCGACTGGCGCGGCGACCCGTCGTCCGCGCTTTTGGAAGTGCTGGACCCGGAGCAGAACCACACCTTCAACGACCACTATCTGGAAGTCGATTTCGATCTGTCGGACGTGATGTTCCTCACCACGGCGAACTCCCTGCGCATGCCGGGCCCGCTGATGGACCGCATGGAGATCATCCGCATCCCCGGCTACACCGAGGACGAGAAACTGGAGATCGCCAAGCGCCACCTCATCCCCAAGGAGATGAAGGCGCATGGCCTCAAGGACGACGAATGGAAGATCACCGACGCCGGTCTGATGTCGCTGATCCGCTATCACACCCGTGAGGCGGGTGTGCGCAGCCTTGAGCGCGAGATCGCCAATCTCACCCGCAAGGCGGTGAAGGAGATCGTCAGCCACAAGGCATCGTCGGTCGAGGTCACGGTGGACAATGTCGATACCTACGCCGGTGTCCGCAAATTCCGCTATGGCGAGGTCGAGGGCGAGGACCAGGTCGGTGTCGTCACCGGACTGGCCTGGACCGAGGTCGGCGGCGACACGCTGCAGATCGAGTCCGTCATGCTGCCCGGCAAGGGCCGCATGCAGACCACCGGCAAGCTCGGCGACGTGATGAAGGAGTCGATCGACGCGGCGCGGTCCTATGTCCGCTCCAAGGCGACCAGCTTCGGCATCAAGCCGCCGCTGTTCGACAAGATCGACATCCATGTGCACGTGCCCGAAGGCGCGACGCCCAAGGACGGCCCGTCGGCGGGTCTCGCCATGGCCACCTCCATCATCTCGGTGATCACCGGCATTCCGGTGCGCCGCGACGTGGCGATGACCGGCGAGGTGACCTTGCGCGGCCGCGCGCTTCCCATCGGCGGCCTGAAGGAGAAGCTGCTGGCGGCGCTGCGGGCGGGCATCAAGACGGTGATCATCCCCCAGGAGAACGAAAAGGACCTGGCGGAAGTGCCCGACAATGTGAAGTCCGGCATGACCATCGTCCCGGTCTCGACGGTGAGCGAAGTCCTGAAGGTTGCGCTGGTGCGCCAGCCCGAGCCGATCGACTGGAGCGAGCCCGACGTGGTCACCCCGCCCCCGGTCCCGCCGGAAAACGACGCAGTCCTAACGCATTAGCGGCTGCGAGCCTTGGGAAAGGGCCCCGGACGGCTTAACCATCCGGGGCCTTTTTCGTGCCATTTTCCGCTGATTCCCTGGGGTTTTCGGTTTGACCCGGGCCCGACACGCCATAAAGTCGCCCTGTCGGAGCGAATCGCGCAAAGGAGCCGTCGCCGTGAACAAGAACGATCTCATCCAGAAGTTGTCCGAGCAGACCGGCCTGGACAAGAATACCTCGGCCAAGGCCGTGGACGGTGTGTTCGACCTGATCGCCGCGACCCTCAAGTCGGGCGAAGAAGTGCGCTTGACCGGTTTCGGCGTTTTCGTGGTCGCCACCCGCGCCGGCGGCAAGGGCCGCAATCCGCAGAC
>CAZMHP010000411.1:0-2142 GCA_964566095.1 uncultured Rhizobium sp.
CTCTGCCGCCAAAGCGACGCATAGCGCGCGGCCTTGGCCTGGGCCGCGGTGAGCGTCGCCTTCGCATTGTTATAGGCGGCGATGTAGGGCGCGGGATCGATCTGGTAGAGCGGCTGGCCCGCTGTGACCAAGCCACCTTCGGTGAAGAGGCGGCGCTGGACAATGCCACTCACCTGCGGTCGCACATCGGAGGTGCGATACGACTCCGTCCGGCCGGGCAGCGTGGTGGTGAGCGTCACGGCCTCGGCTTTCAGCGTCACGACGCCGACTTCGGGCGGCTGCGGCCTGGGCGGTCCGCCGCCGCCGCATGCCGCCAGCATCGCGCTGCCGAGAAGAATCACACCAAGGGCTGGAAGTGCGGACCGGCGAAGGGGCATTCGAGAATCCAAAATGATTGAATCACGTCAAACCGGCATAATCATGCCGGCCACCCCAGATCTCATATGCAATATCAGGTGAGCGCGCGTTGGGAAACGGCGTGTCGGTATCAAAATCTGGCGGGCCGCTCAGAACATTCCGAACAGTGTGTTTACGCAAATTTGGAGAACAGGCACCGCCGCCGCGATTATAGCGAGGACGACCAGCGCCAACCCGCAAACATGCAGGTCTTTCGATCGGTGGTGGCTGCCGTCGCGAACAAGGGCCATGGGAACCTCCCATCCGGATTCTACGATCCGTGATGTGGATATACTGCGCCCGTTCACCCTTATCTGCCAAGGGGATTGAGCGATGGCGACGCGTGAAAGTGACCGCCGCCGTCCCCGCCGGGGTGGGAAAATCGGCCTCGCCGCACGGGTGCCAGCGGTTCCGCCGATCGAAAATTGCTGCTGAGCGTGGCGAAGAAATGGTGGGCGCGACAGGGATTGAACCTGTGACCCCTCCCGTGTGAAGGGAGTGCTCTCCCGCTGAGCTACGCGCCCGCTATCGCGGCCCCGCCGTATAGGGTTTGGCGCCTCATTCCGTCAAGTTTTCCCGCTCCGCCGCCGCGCCGGCTGCGGGTTCAGCTCTTGGCCGCCTGACGTTCGGGATGGCGGTTCCGCCGGGAGCAGACCTCGCGAAATCCGGCCGCGACGAAGGGCGCCAGCCGGATCTTCACGGCGTCGTAGTCCGACGACCGGCAGGCACCGGACGAGAGCCGGTCGACCCGCCCCGTTTCGGCGAAGGTCAGGGTCAGGGCGCCGGAAAAGAAGTGATAGCTCCAATACAAGTCGTCGTCGCGGACGCCCGGCATGATTCCGCGCAGCGCATCCACCAGCCGATGAATGACCGGATCGAAATAGCGGCCCATCGTTTCGCCGCCCCATTTGGGCGTGTTGTTCACCTGCGCCACGATCGCCAGATAGTTCTTCCAGCCGGGACCGCCATTGGCCCAGCGGTCCATGACCGGATCCAGGAAGGCCTGAACGAAGCCCTCGATCGTCGCGCCGCCCGGACCGGGATTGATCTGGTAGCGGTCGATGGTGCGCAGTCTTTCGTCGTTGAGGATCGCGGCCCGCCGCAGGAAGACGGCGTCGAACAACCCGCGCATGGTTCCGAAATAGTAATGCGCCAGGGCGACGTTGACCTTGGCCTTGCGCGTGATGTCGCGAACGGTGACGCCGTCGAAACCGTGCTGGGCAAAGAGTTCCTCGCCGACGTCCAGGATGCGGTCGCGCATGGCGCCGCCGCGCGCCGCCTTGGGCGGCCGGCCGCGGGCGCGCTTGGCGGTTTGCGGCCGCGCCGGCGTCTTTCTTCGCGGCACCGGCTTGGGTTGCGGCATGACTCGTTCCTCCCGCGCCATCATCGCCGCCGTCGCGCGGCGGCGCAACAATCCGGAACTTGCCGCTGACGGATTGTCGGCGGCCGCGTCGCGTCCAAGACGCTGCCGGCGTTGTGCGGCGTTTGTGCCACAGCGCCCCGAAATTTTCAGCATCTGCTGAATAATAACTAAGCGTCTGCTGAATTATTCTTGTCGCTGCTGCAGCGCTCCACTAGCTTGCGGCCAAGCTGGATAAGAGCGCCGGTCGAATCGGCGCGAAGGGGAGAAATCATGTCGACCGGAAATCGTAAGCTTAAACTCGCGCTGCTGATGGCGAGCACGGCGCTGCTGTCGTTGGCCGCAACACCTTCATTCGCCGCGCCCGCCGCGGCGCCGGCATCGCC
>CAZMHP010000412.1:0-2122 GCA_964566095.1 uncultured Rhizobium sp.
ATCACGGCGCGGACGTGATCCTGGTCGAGCCGAAGAACGGCGTCGGCGAGCCGGTGCGGGCGATGGGCACGCGCGCGGGCGACGGCACCACGGTCTGGTTCCGCAACATCGCGCGCGGCAAGCGCGCCATCGCGCTCGACCTGAAGGACAAGGACGATCTGGCGGTCTTTCTTGAACTCGCCGACGCGGCGGATGTCCTCGTCGAGGCGTTCCGGCCCGGTGTCGTCGCGCGCCTGGGCATCGACTACGCGACAATCGCCGCGCGCAATCCGCGCATCGTCTACTGTTCGATCAGCGCCTTCGGGCAGAACGGCCCATGGGCGCAAAAGCCCAGTCACGATCTCGGCGTTCAGGCGCTGGCCGGCACGTTGGAGCTGTCGCGCGGGCTGGCCGACGGCAAGCCCAACATGCCCAATCTCGTCGCCGCCGACATGGCCTCGTCCTTGACCGCGCTGTCGGCGATCCTGATGGCGTTGCTCGCGCGCGAGAGGACAGGCAAGGGCGACCACATCGACATCGCGATGTACGACAGCCTGCTGGCCTGGACGCCGAACGTCTCCGGCGCCGTGCTGGGCGAAGGCCACGCCCCCGATCCGCCGAACATGCGCAATTATGGCGGCCAGGCGATGAACCGCATCTATGAAACCAGGGACGGGCAGTTCGTCGCGCTCGCCGGCAACGAGCCGAAATTCTGCGAGAACCTGCTGCGCGCCATCGGCCGTCTCGAATTCCTCGACCTCGCCAAAGGCGAGCCGGGTCCGTCGCAGGCACCGTTGATCGCGTTCTTCACCGATCTTTTCGCGACGAAGACGCGCGCGGAATGGGAAACGTTCCTCGAACCGCTCGATCTGTGCTGGGCGCCGGTGCGCACGCTGAAGGACGCGTTCGGCGACGCGAATGCGGCGGCGCGCGCAATGCTGCTGCGCGACGCCGCCGGCAACCCGCACATCGGCCCGGCGATCAAGTTCGCGAACGAGCCGGCCGAGCCGAGGTTCGAACTGCCGGCGTACGAGCCCGGCAAGCGCGTGGCGTGGACGTGATGAGCTCCTCCCCCACGAAGTGGGGGAGGGGGACCGCGAAGCGGTGGAGGGCGCGCGACTAGGCGGTCACCTGCAGCCTCGGATGGAACACAGTGCGGGGCCCCGCCGCCCCCTCCGTCATGCCTCCGCTTCGCTGCGGCATGCCACCTCCCCCACGACGCGGGGGAGGATCAAAAAATCGAAAAGCTCCGGCACATGTCCGAAGCTTTTCCATTGCCGCAAAAGCGGCCTTTGCTGGCGAGCGAACGCTCGCGATCATCCGATTAGATTGTGGGGCGGCAACCGGCGTTTCGCCTCGGCCGGTCGTGGCTCCGCGCTGGGCGGAGCCCCGGTTCTATGCCCGGTGGAGTTTCTTCCATGCGGAATCTCCCTGTGTTGCCGGTTCCTCGGCCGCTCGGCGGACTCCGCTGGGTCCGGGCCCTTGCCTCGAACCGCTGCGCCGGATGCGCGCGGTGCCATTCGTCTTAGCGGCCACGGGCAAATCCAACGCCTGTGGGAGGACGCTGTCAATACGCACGGAGTTCCATCCGTGTACGGATCGACGCGCGATTTCAGACGCTGCGTTGCGCCTTGTCCTTGTCGTTGGCGCCGCGGATCTGTCCGCGGATCGCCTCCCATTCCGCATCGCCGAGCGCCGCGAGCCGCGCGAAATTTCCGCCCGTCGCCAGATGCAGCGCGCCGTCGATCGCCAGCGTCTGGCCGGTCAGATATTCGCAGCCATCGGCCATCAGGAACGACGCGAGGTTCGCCAGCTCCACCATCTCGCCGTTGCGCGCCATGCCGGCGGTCATCCGCGCCTGCGCTTCGGTATTGCCGCTCGCCGCCGGATTGAGCCGCTCCCACGCGCCCTTGGTGGGGAAGGGTCCGGGCGCGATGGCGTTGAGGCGGATGCCGTGCGGTCCCCACTCCTGCGCCAGCGATTTGGTCATGATGTTGAGGCCTGCCTTGCTCATCGCGCTGGGCACCGTGAACGGCCCGCCGTTCCAGATCCAGGTCGTGAGGATCGAGATCACGGATGCCGCCTTCTCCTCCTCGATCCAGCGCTTGCCGCAGGCCAGCGTGACGTAGAACGAGCCGCGGAA
>CAZMHP010000413.1:0-2096 GCA_964566095.1 uncultured Rhizobium sp.
AAAAGGCAACTGATTTGCTCAATAATTCAATACCCTGTTTGGGTTCCCAACCTAGGGTCCGTACGCAATTGAGGTCCCCCAAAAAGATCGTCATGGGCGGGTTTAACCCGCCCACCCATCGCGCGCGCGTCGACGCGCCGAGAAGAGTCTCGTGCGCCCGCAGACGCGGGCGCGATGGATGGGCGCCTCAAGGGCGCCCATGACGGCATGGGATAAGCTCCAATCGCGTACGGACCCTAGGCCGCAGCCGCCGCCTGAAGCGCGGCCTTGCCCCGGCGGCGCAGCAGGTCCGCTTCTTCTTCACTGAACAGCATGGCCGTCAGCTCGCACACGATTTCGAACTGACTCTCGACGACGGCGCGGCGCGGGCCTTCGGCGGTGCGCAATTCCTTGACGACGTCCTCGTTGTAGGAACGCAGCGCCTGCGTCATCTCCTCCTCGGCGGTCTTCTGCGTGGCGCCGAAAGAGGCGGCGGCGGCAAGCGTGCGGCTGCCGGCGACGAGCTTGGCATAGCGCAGCGCGCGCTCGGTCTTGTCGACGTCGATGGGCCGCGTGAAGTCGGGGTATTTCGGGCCGCCGCCGAAGGCGCCGCTTTTCTGTACGGGCAGTGCCGCGGTGAGTTCCTTGGGCGCGCGTTCCATGAAGCCGTCCATGACCTCGGCGAGCGCGGCGCGGTCTTTCAGCAGCCGCTGACCCCATTTGCCGTCGCGGCGCATGTCGATGCCCTTGACGATGCCCGAAGACAGCGTGGTGAAGCGCGACAGATTTTCCAGCAGCGCGGCGGGATCGAAATTGGGCGGTCGCGAGTCGCGCACGGCACGGCCGAAATTCTCGATGTCGCCGAAAATGATCTCGCCGACGAGGCCCATATCGGTCGAGCTGATCAAGGTGTCCTGCGTCTGGCGCGAAATGCTGAGCGGCAGCTTCAGCGCTTCCCAGGGCCGCGCGATGCGATACATCGCGATCACGGCGACATAGGGCGCGGCGTCTGCCGCGCTCGCCGCCAGCCGGTCGTAGATTTCGCGGAGCGGCCAGAGCAAGTCTTCGCTCAGCGTCGGAACGAGCTTGGGCAGGACCTTTTGGATCTCGAGCACTTCGGGCCCGACACTCAACAGCAGCGCCATCTCGGCGGCATCGGCGAGCACCAGGTCGGAACCGAGCGTGGCGCGCAACGCCTTGGCGGCCGCGGGATCGCAGAGCTTGTCCGACATCGCCTGGGCGGCGACGGGCCAGAACGCCATGGCGCGGTCGCGCGCCTCGGCATGCTTGGCGGCAAGCGCGAGGGCCTTGAAATCGCGCACGTAGTCCTTGCTCTGCTCGGGCAGGAGGCTTTGGCTGACCCAGGTCCAGACGGGCATGACGCTGCCGCGCGCAATGGCACCCTTCTGCTTGGCCTTGCGTGGCAGAAGCGTGAAAAGATCCTCGAACGGCATGCAGAAGGCGCGCAGCGGCGTCGGCGTGCGATCGGCACCGGGGACACGGCGCAGCGCGGGGCGCAGACCTTCCAGAATCATTTCGTGCGGCAGGCTCTTGCCGTCCACCAGGCGATCGACTTCGATGGCTTGCGCCAGACGCGCGGCGATCTGCTCGGGGAGGCTCCCCAAGAACGACTTCAGCAATCCTGTTCGTTCCGGCGTCAGCATGCTGGCCCCAAACGCCCCCCACCGCGATGGGCTGAAGGCACATACGCCAGATATAGAACGCAGACGGTTAATGCGATGTTGCTGGCGTTATCCCATGTAAAAAAACGGCGACGGAATTTCCGCCTATGCAATCGCCGGTAGCGTCAGCCGCGCGCAAAGCCCGCCCAAGGCGGATCCGCCCAGCTCCAGGCTGCCGCCATAGAGCTTGGCGACGTCGCGGACGATGGCAAGGCCAAGGCCCGTGCCCGGCACGCTTTCGTCCAGCCGCTCGCCCCGTTCGCCGACCTGTTGGCGCTCTTGCGGGGTGAGGCCGGGGCCGTCGTCCTCGACCGCCAGCGCGAAACTCGCGCCGGTGCCCGTGGCGGTGACGCGGACCCGCCCCTGCGCCCATTTGCAGGCGTTGTCGATCAGATTGCCGGCCATCTCCTCCAGGTCCTGGCGCTCGCCGCGGAA
>CAZMHP010000414.1:0-2084 GCA_964566095.1 uncultured Rhizobium sp.
GGCCATGTCAGCCTGACCGACGAGAAGGGCAACGTCGCCTTCGCCGACCACGTCACGCTCAGCGACAAGATGCGCGAGGGCGTGCTCAAGAGTTTCGCGGCGCTGATCGGCAAGAACGGCCGCATGGTGGCGGCGAGCGCGACGCGCAGCCAGGGCCGCTTCCTGGAGGCTTTCGACGCCTCCTACACGCCGTGCAAGATCTGCAATCAGCCCGGCCAGCGCACGCCCGTGTGGAAGGTGCACGCGTCGCGCATCGAGTACGACCAGGAAAAACACCACATCGTCTTCCACAACGCGGCGCTCGAATTCTTCGGCGTGCCGCTGTTCTACTCGCCCTATCTGAGCGAGCCCGACCCTTCCGTGCGCTATGCCAGCGGCGTCCTCACGCCCTCGATCGGCAATTCGACCTATATCGGCTATTTCGCGCGCGTGCCGGTCTACATCGCGTTGTCGCCGTCCAACGACGCGACGATCACGCCGATCGTCTCCTCGCGCGGCGGCGAGGTGCTGGCGGCCGAATATCGCCAACGCTGGCAGACCGGCGGCATGTGGCTCCAAGGCAGCATCGCCGACAATCCCAATGGCGGGCTCAGCGGCCGCCAGAACCAGTTCTATGCGAGCCTGTTCGGATCCGGCCGCATTCCGGTCGATTCGGTGTGGCGGTTCGGCTTCGACGCGCAGCTCACCAGCAACGACACCTATCTGAAGCGCTACGACTTCTCGCAGGCCGATCGGCTGGTGAACGATCTGTTCATCGAGGGCAGCGGCGGGCGCACCCGCTTCGCCGTCACCGGCTATTTCTTCCAGGGCCTGCGCGCCACCGACGATTCGAGCGTCATTCCCCTCGCCCTGCCGCTGATCGAGTTCAACTACATCCCGACGCAGAAATGGGCCGGCGGCCAGTTCCGGTTCGACATCAACAGCGTGGCGCTGACGCGCAATGTGGGCGTCGACGAGCAGCGCTTCTCCGCCGAGGCGCGCATACGCTGGCCGACCGTGCTGCCCGGCGGGCAATTGGTGACCTTCCAGCTCGATGCGCGCGGCGATACCTATCGCATCGACAACGACGATCCGACGGCGCTCGACTATCTGGGGCTGGCGATCCCGACCAAGCCCAAGCTGATATCCCGCGGCGTTCCCTATGCGGCGCTCGACTGGCGCTGGCCGTTCATCTCCAGCGCCGAGGCGGGCCACGCCGTCATCCTCGAGCCGATCGTCCAGGCGATCCTGCAGCCCTATGGCGGCAATCCCAGCGGCATCCCCAACGAAGATACCGCCGACTTCGAACTCGACGAAAACAACGTGCTGAGCTTCGACCAGCTTCCCGGCTACGATCTGGTGGAGAGCGGGCCGCGCGCCAATGTCGGCATCCACGCGCGCGCGACGTTCCCGTCCGGCTCGGTCGACGCGGTGCTGGGCCAGACCCTGCGCCTCAAGCCCGATCCCATCTTCGGCGCCGACTCCGGCCAGCACGGCCTGATCTCCGACATCGTCGGGCGCGTGAGCATCAAATTTCCGCCCTATATCGATTTCACCGACCGCATCGACGTCGACCGCGCCAACGGGACCGTGCGGCGCCACGAGGTCTATCTCACCGGGACCTATGGCCGCTCCTCGCTGCAGATCAGCTTCGTGCAGCTGCCCGCCGAGGCCACGACGCTGGGGCTCGGCCAGCGCGAGGAAATCAACGGCCAGGCCGATTGGAACTTCTATCGCAACTGGCAGGCCTTCGGCGCCATCCGCCGCGACCTGCTGGCGGGACGGATGCTCGATACCGAACTCGGCCTGGGCTACGAGGACGAGTGCCTGGGCATCTCCGTCGCCTATCGCCGCAAGTTCACCGCCGATCGCGACCTGCCGCCCTCGACCTCCATCGTGTTGCGCTTCAACCTGAAGACCGGGGACGAGGCGATCGAGCCGTTTAGCTTGTTCCCACAAGACGTCTTTTCGCGCCCCTGACTTTTTGTATGGTCGCGCCGTGCCCGTCGCGGAACACGGATTGTTCGATTGCGCTTGCGGTAATTTTGCTTATTCTCCCGGCCGGTTCGGGGGCGAGCGCGTAAACCATTGAGATTGCTGCCGAA
>CAZMHP010000415.1:0-2083 GCA_964566095.1 uncultured Rhizobium sp.
GAGCGCCCAGCCGTCGCCTGCCGACGCGATTGCGCCCGCCGAAGACGCCGTCGCCCATCGCGCTTCCGTCAAGCGGCTCTCCTTTGCTTTTGGCGGAAAGCTCCTGGGTCAGTTGCCGGTCACGGTCCACTCCGACGGGACGTTGGAGATCCCGCTGAACGACCTGCTGCAACTGCTGCGGCCGGTGGTGAGCGCCAAGACGCTCGACACGCTCCGCGCGCGCGCGGCGAGGTTCGAGCGCACGACCGTGACGCCAGACGACATCCGGGCGGCCGCGGTCGACGTTGCCGTTGAGCTGGCTCCTCCGGGACCGAAGGCGTCACCGGCGCGCGAGCCGAATCCGCCATCGGCCAAGGTGACGGACGCTGTCGGCCCGGTACCGAATACCTTGGACAGGCTGAGCACCGCTCCGCCGCAGGAGCCGGTCCGCCTTGCCTCCAACGCCGACATCGTGCCGCTTCCGCCTTCGCCGCCGCGCGTCGACGTAGCGCCGCCGGTCGTTCCGCCTCGGCCGGTCGTGCCGCATCCGCCGGCGAAGAAGATCGAGTTGATCGTGCCCTTGCGCGAACGCAACTACTATATCGGCGACATTCCGATCGGCATTCTGCCCGACGGTACCGTCGATCTCCCGCTCGACCGGTTCCTCGAATTGCTCAAGCCCATTGCCAGCCCGAGCTTGATCGAGGAGCTGAAGATGCAGGCAGCGGGGCGAAAGCGCATCACCTTCTCCGACCTCATTGCGCTGAAATTGTCGGCGACCTACGACCCTTCGACGTTGGAGATTTCGATCGTTCTGCCGCTCGAGGACCGTCAGCGCCGGGACATCGAATTATTCGCGCGCGATCAATCGGCGCCTGGACAGTTCGTCACGCCCGCCTCCGCCAGCGCATGGCTCACCTGGCGCACGTCGTTCGATTACGCGCATTCGTCGTCCGGCTCCGGCGATGGCTTCGTTCCGCCCGTCGTCGATCTCACGGGCGCCGTGCGGCTCTTCGGGGTCGTCCTGAACGCCGGGGGCAGCGTCAACACCGGCGCGAGCACCGGCAGCGGATTTCAGCGCGACTACACGCGATTCGTCTATGACCAGCCAGCGGACGCGCGGCGCTGGGAGCTGGGCGATCTGGAGCCCGCTGTGGTCGGCTTCCAGTCATCGCCCGACATGGCGGGCATTTCGATCCTGCAGTCTTATTCGGTATTGCAGCCGGGTCGAAATATCAGGCCGCGCGGCCTGACCTCCTTCAGCCTGCGCGATCCAAGCCAGGTGGATGTGCTGATCAATGGGCAGTTCGTGCGCCGGCTCGATCTCGACGTCGGCACCTACAACCTGCAAAACTTTCCCTTCACGGCGGGCCAGAACAACGTCCAGCTCGTGGTGCAGGATCCCACGGGCGCGCGCGAGCTCTATTCCTATCAGCAGTTCTATGATCTCGATCTGCTCGAGGCGGGCTTGAGCGAATACCAGCTCGCGGTCGGCATTGCCGCGCCCTTCACGAACGGCCAGCCGCGCTACGACGCGCACGATCCGATCGTGACCGGCTTCTACCGCCGCGGCTTCAGCGACGAGCTGACGGCCGGCGTGAACTGGCAGGCCGATGCGACTGGCATGATGTTCGGCGCGGATTCGGTGTGGGCCTCGCCGATCGGCATGGTGAGCACAAACGTGGCGGCCTCGCGCGTGGACGGCAAGCGCGGCTGGGCCGCGATGGTGAGCTTCCAGCATCAGCACAATCCGGATCCGGGCGAGCATCGCTGGTCCGTGGGAATGAACGTGACCGCGACCTCCGACTGGTTCACCGCGATCGGAAACACGCCCAGCCTGAACGACACCTTCGTCGACGCGGAGGCCTATTACACGCGCGAGATCACTTCGACGACCACGCTTAACCTCGATGTCGGCTATCTGTGGAAGCGCGGCGGGCAGGAAAATATCGGCCGCGCCCGCGCGGCGATCTACCAGCGCGTCGGCCAGTCCACCAGTCTGGGCGGCGAAGTGCGCTGGGACCAGAGCCTCGGCGGCCACCACGACGTCAGCGTCTACCTCACGCTCAGCACGCGTTTCGGCTCCGACCAATATGCCAGCGTG
>CAZMHP010000416.1:0-2072 GCA_964566095.1 uncultured Rhizobium sp.
TTCGAGCTGACGGCGGAGCATTGGCGCCAGGTGCTGGACGTCAACCTGATCGGCGTGTTCCTCGCCATCAAGCACGCGGCGCGGGTGATGGTGCCCAACAAAAAGGGCTCGATCGTCTGTACCGCGTCGGTGGCCGGCATCCGATCGGGTGCGGGCGGCGGCCCCTACTCCGCCTCCAAGGCCGGCGTGATCAACCTGACCACCACGGCGGCAAACTATCTCTCGGGCACCAATGTGCGCGTCAACGCGATCTGCCCCGGCATCATCGAAACCGGGATGACCAAGCCGATCTTCGACTACGCCAAGCAGCGCGGGACGGAAGACAAGATCGGCCAGCTCAATCCCCTGCGCCGCTACGGCCACCCCGAAGAGATCGCGGCGGCGGCGCTGTTCCTGGCGAGCGACGAGGCGTCCTACGTCAACGGCCAGCACATCGCAGTCGATGGCGGACTGACAAGCTCCATGCCGGTGACGGGCCGGATCGGACGTTAGAGGCGCTGGGCCAGCACCAGCCAATCCCATGGCATCCGCGCGCCGGCCTTGCGCGGCTTGCGCAGGCCTTCCTTTTGCCAGGGATATGTCACGCGAACCCGCTTTTCGATGCGAAAGCCATGGCGTTCCAGCGTTTCGCGCAGCTCGTCCTTGGCGAAATGCTTCTGCTTGGCGCCGCCGCGATCGACCAGCCCGTCCGGCGCCGCCGCCTTCGCTTCGGCGAGCGAGGTGCCGTAAGCGACGCGTTCCACCATGCGGTCGGATTCAATCGAGGGCACCACGATCAGCGCGTGACCGTGCCTTCGCGTCACACGCGCGATGCTCGACCACATCCGCTCGCGTGTCGCCTGGCCGGGCATGGTGATGACGTTCATGCAGACAGCGAGATGCGCGCGCCGGCCGATCTTTCTTGCGGCGGGAGGCAGGCTCGATGTCAGCCAAGTGATATCGTCCCGACGGCCCAGCGTCTTCTTGGCGCGGGCGATGATGCGCGGCGCATGCTCGACGGCGTAGGTCTGGACGAAGCGGTCGCCATAGCGCGCGACGAAGGTTCCGATGCCGCAGCCCAGATCGACCAGGACAGCGCGCGGCGGCAGAGCGAGTGCGCGCATGATGCCGGCGATGTGGTCGGTCTTCGTCTCGCGCGTGATGTCGCAGACCTCCTGCTCGAAATCCTTCGCGAGCTTGTCCCATTCCTTGCGGCTCACCATGTGCTAAGGGAAGGCCGATTCGAAGGGCGCGTGCAAATGTGCGGGAAGTTCACGCAGCTTATCGCCTGGGGCGACGCGACGACGCTGGAGGAGATGCTGGCGGCCGGCAATGACGGGCGCGCGGAAACGGTCACGCCGATGCGCTTCGCCACCGTGATACGGCTGAACCGCGAGGGCAAGCGCGAAGCGGCACGGATGCGCTGGGGCTTCGTGCCGGCCAACGCGCGCGACCCGTCCGACGGCGCACGCTTCATCCATGCTCGTGCCGAGACCATCGAGCAAAAGCCGACCTTCAGGAATGCCTTCTTCGAACGGCGCGGCCTGCTGGTCGTCAACACCTTCAACGAAGGCAAGGAGGTCACGCCGCGCAAGACCGAGCAGCACGTCGTCACCCTGCGCGATCGCCGGGCCACCGCCATCGCGGTGATCTGGGAGCGCTGGAACGGCTCGGGTCCGGCGCCGCTCGAAACCTTCGCGATGGTCACCGTACCGGCCAACGAGACGATCGGCGCGATCACCGATCGCATGCCGGCCCTGGTCGCGGATGCGGATTGGGCGAAATGGCTCGGCGAAGAACCGGCGACAATCGACAAACTCAAGGCGCTTCTCAGACCGTCCGATCTGCCGATGGACATGGAGAAGGCCGGCAAGCCGTCTCCGCCGCCCAAACCCGAACGCGACGATCAGGGCAGCCTATTCTGACCGCGCGGCGCGCCAACTCATCGCCAGCGCCGCAATACCCAGTCCGAGCGACGACGCGTTGATCCAGGCCTCGGTCAGCATCGGACCGGACTTCGGCAAGAGCGCGTAGAGCCCGTGCTCGACGTTGAACGTGATATCCATCGCGGCCAGATAGATCAGCGCGCTGCC
>CAZMHP010000417.1:0-2058 GCA_964566095.1 uncultured Rhizobium sp.
TCTTGTCCAGCGGATCCCAGAAATGATCGTGGGTCGCGCTGATGATCTTGTCGAAGGCGGTCGAGCGCTTTTCGTAGCGGTCGAGCTCGATCATCGATTCGAAATCGTCCGGCGCCACCGCCTCGTAGACGATATCCTTGGTGATGTTCCCGTCCGTCATGCCTCTCTCCCGTTATGCTTTCAATTGTCGACGAGCGATTTGAGCAATCTCGCCGTTCGTTCGATGAAGACTTCGCGTTCCGATCCTTCGAGGGCCTCGTCGCGGATGAGCCGCTCGACCAAAAGGCCGATGAAGACCGAAGCCAGCAGCCGCGCCCGCGCCGCGACATGGTCGCCGCCGATCCATCGGCGGATCGGGCCCATGAAGCGCTCCTGCACCGCCTCGTTCAGGAGCGGCGCCGTGGTCGGATTGGTCGCGGCCTGGAGCAGGAACTCGAAGGCGTGGGTGCGCTCGACATGCTGATGGGCGTGACCCGCCATCATGGTCGCGATTTCGCGCGCGAAGCCTGCCTTGTCCCAATGCGCGATCGCGTCCGGCGCGATGGAATCCTTCAGCGCGGCGGCGAACAGGCCTTCCTTGCCGCCGAAATAGCGGTTGATCAGCGCCGCGTCCGCGCCCGCCTCGGCCGCGATATCGCGCAGGAAGGCGCCGTCATAGCCGGATTTGGCGAAGTGCTTCTTGGCGGCAGCCAGGATGGCGGCGCGGGTCGCGCCGGCGTCGCGCCGGCGCGCGGCCGGACGTTCGGGAGCGAGGATCGATGTGTTTGTCATTCTGGGATGACAAGTTGCAGGGGCCGATGTCTGAAGTCAACGGGAAATGACATCCTGAAACCACCTCCCGGCCGACTGTCACGAAGCCGTTGCCGCGAGACGGCAAACCGCTTGCCAGACAGCCAACGGAGTCTTCCATGAAAACCGCAGCCGCCGCCGCGCTTCTCCTCGGCGCAGCCCTCGTCAGTGCGGGTCCCGCCGCGGCGTGGACCCGACAGGGACACATGCTGACCGCCGCCATCGCCTATGACGACCTGGCGGCGCGTGACCCGGCAGTGCTCGACACCATCGCCGCGCTGCTCGCCAAGCATCCCGATCACGGACCATTCGAAGTGGCGGCTGGGCGCTCCGGCGGCCCCGAACGCACGTTGCGCCTGATGATGGAATGCGCCCGCTGGCCGGACGATCAGCGCGGCACGCCGTTCGACCATCCGACCTGGCACTATGCCGACGTGCCGACCGCCGGAGCCGGGGCGCCGGCCGACCTGCCAAAGGCGACCTCCGGCCAGGCCGTCGAGGCGCTGCGACTGGCCTTTCTCGAAGCCAGCGATCCCGCGGCGCCGGTCGCCGACCGCGCGCTCGCGCTGTGCTGGGTGATGCATGTGGCGGGCGACATCCATCAGCCGCTGCACACCTCATCGCTCTATTCGGCGACCTATCCCCAGGGCGATCTCGGCGGCACAAAGCAATTCGTTCTCGATCCCGAAACCAAGACGGTGGTGAGCCTGCATTGGTATTGGGACGACAAGATCAACAAGAGCGACGACGAACGGACGATCCAAAACCTGGCGGCAAAGCTGGAGAGGCGCTTCGCGCGCAGCAGTTTGAGCGAACTGTCCGGCACGACGGATTTTGCGCAATGGGCGGCGGAGAGTCACGCCGAGGCGGTGGCGCACGCCTATCCGCCGGATCTCGCCACCGGCACGACGAACGTAAGCCCGCCGGCGATTTCCGCGGACTATTCCAAAACGGTCGCCGATATTTCGTCGCGCCGCATGACGCTGGCCGGATATCGGATGGCTGACCTGCTCAAGGCCATCGCTGCCGTGCCGCTGCCGAAAGACCCGAAATAGCAGCTAGGCCGGCGAGACCAAGAAAAAGGGGCGGATCCTGCGATCCGCCCCACTTTGTTCTTCGGCGCGCGCCTGTCAGCCGCCCAGGTCGATGACCGCGCGACGGTTCTGCGGCTCGCGGATTCCCGGTCCGGTCGAAACGAGCGGATCGTGGAAGCTCTTGCCCACGATATCGATCGTGCCGCCGTCCATGCCTTCGCGGACCATCTCGTCC
>CAZMHP010000418.1:0-2046 GCA_964566095.1 uncultured Rhizobium sp.
CGATCTCGCGGCCCAGGCCCGACTCCTTGAAGCCGCCGAACGGCATGTCCGCCTCCGAGCCGACATGGTGGTTGACCCACACCGTGCCGGCCTCGATGCGCTTGGCGACTTCGGCGCCCTTTTCGTAGTCGTTGGTCCAGACCGACGCGGCCAGGCCGAAGCGGGTGTCGTTGGCGCGGCGCACCGCCTCGTCGAGCTCGCTGTAGCGCAGGATCGGCAGGACGGGTCCGAACTGCTCCTCCTGCACGATGCGCATGTCGTCCTGCGCGTCGGCCACCACGGTGGGGGCGATGAAATAACCCGGGCGGTTGAGCTGATGGCCGCCGGTGGTGATGCGGGCGCGCTTGTCGCGTTTGGTCGCCTCGATCACGTCCATCACCTTGTCGAATTGCATCTTGTTCTGCAGCGGTCCCATCTCGCTGTCCGGGTCCATGCCGTCGCCGACGCGGTGGGCGGCGGCCAGCTTGGTCAGCCCCTGAACCAGCGGCTCATAAAGCTTGTCCGGGGCATAGATGCGCTTGACCGCCATGCAGATCTGTCCGGCGTTCAGGAAGGCGCCGCGGAACAGGTTGGGCGTGATCTCGTCCAAGTTCGCGTCGTCCAGCACGATGGCCGGATCGTTGCCGCCCAGCTCCAGCGTGACGCGCTTCAAGGTGCCTGAGGCGCTCGCCATCACCTTCTTGCCGGTCGCGACCGAGCCGGTGAAGGAAACGCGGTCGACGCCGGGATGCTCCGTCATCCAGCCGCCAAGCGCATTGCCGCCCGCCACCGTGTTGAGAACGCCGGGCGGCAGGGTGCTGCGCGCCACCTCGCCCATCAGCAGCGTCGCCAGCGGCGTGTAGGGCGAGGGCTTCAGGACCATCGTGTTGCCGGCATAGAGGCCGTGCGCGATCTTGTGCGCCGCCAGGATGATGGGGAAGTTCCACGGCGTGATCGCCGCGACCACCCCCAGCGGGTGGTAGACCAGCTCGACCCGGTGCTTGCCGTCATTGCGGATGATCTGGGTCGGCAGTTCCAGCTCGCACATGGCTTCGAGCTCGTGGACGGCGGCGCCGATCTCCCACTTGGCCTGGCCGAGCGGCTTGCCCTGCTCCTTGGTGAGCACCGGGCCGATCTCGTCGATGCGCGCCGCGAGACCGTGCGCGAAATCGGCAATCGCCTTGCGCCGTTCGGCGAAGGAGAGCCGGCTCCACGGGCCGAAGGCCTTGCGCGACGCGGCGATGGCCTTGTCGAGCTGCGCCTTGGAGGCATCCGGGCATTTGGCGAAGGGCTCGCCGGTCGCCGGATTGACGACGTCGAAGCTGGATTCGCTTGTTTCGGCCTTGCCGTCGATGGTGTGCGTGAAGCTGGCTTGCGCCATAGGTCGTCCTCCCGTTTTGGCCGGCGTTACGCCGCCTTCTTGCGATCCGTGACTTCGATGATGGTGGCGAGCGAGGAGTCGCCCGCGGCGCAGCCGGTGAACATGCCGTAGCCGCCGCCGATCTTCACCATTTCCTCGATCAACTCGATGATGAGGCGCGTGGCGGTGGCGCCCTGCGGATGGCCCCAGATCAGCGAGCAGCCGTAATTGTTCATCTGATTGACATCGTAGCCGGTCTCCCGCGCGAAGGCGATGTCGTTGACCACGAAGGGGTTGTGGGTCTTGACCGCCTTCATGTCGGAGAGCTTGAGGCCCGCGTTCTTGAGCACTTCCTTGGTGGCGGCGATCGGGGCGAGCGGCATCCAGCCCATGTCGACCCGGCCCTGGCCGAACGCCTTGAAGGTGATCTTGATGTCGGGATTGGCGCTGAGGCCGGGCGCCTTTTCGGGCGTCGCCAGGATCATGCCGCAGGTCCCGTCGGCCGGATGCGTCTGGCCGCCGAAGGTGACCGTGCCGCCTTCGCGCGCCGGCTTGAGCTTGGCGAGCCCCGCTTCCGAGGTGGGGAAGATGCCTTCGTCGGCTTCCATCACCACGTCCTCGCCCTTGAAATTGGGCTTGGGTACCGCGAAGGGCAGCGTGATGAATTTCTTGAGGAAGGCTTTGCCGTCGGCGAGCGCGTCCTGATA
>CAZMHP010000419.1:0-2040 GCA_964566095.1 uncultured Rhizobium sp.
GCGCCGGCGTGCAGGTGGTCTACGGCTTCATCGAGCTCAAGACCCACGCCAAGGTCAGCCTGGTGGTGCGGCGCGAGGGCGGGGCGCTGCACACCTATGTCCATTTCGGCACCGGCAACTATCATCCCAACACCGCGCGCATCTACACCGATCTGTCGCTGTTCAGCGCCGATCCGGCGCTGGGGCGCGACGCGGCGCAGCTCTTCAACTTCGTCACCGGCTATGCCGAGCCGGCGGCGCTCGAGAAGATCGCGGTGTCGCCGATCAATCTGCGCGGACGACTGATCGACGCGATCCAGCACGAGATGGTGCACGCCCAGGCCGGCAAGCCGGCCGCGATCTGGGTCAAGCTCAACAGCCTGGTCGATCCGCACATGATCGACGCGCTCTATCGCGCCAGCCAGGCGGGCGTGAAGATCGACCTGGTGGTGCGCGGTATCTGCTGCCTGAGACCCGGCGTGCCGGGTCTCTCCGACAACATCCGCGTCAAGAGCATCGTCGGCCGTTTCCTCGAACATGGCCGAATCGTCTGTTTCGGCGCCGGCCACGGCCTGCCCTCGCGCGAGGCCAAGGTCTACATCTCCTCGGCCGACTGGATGCCGCGCAACCTCGACCGCCGGGTGGAAGCGCTGGTTCCCATCGAGAATCCGACCGTCCATCAACAGGTTCTCGACCAGATCATGGTCGCGCTGCTGAAGGACCAGGCGCAAAGCTGGCACATGGATGCGGAAGGAACCTACACCCGCGACGCCGAGGCCTCCTCGCCGGACGCGTTTTCGGCGCATACTTACTTCATGACGAATCCCTCGCTGTCCGGCCGCGGCCGTGCCCTCAAGATGCAAGCCCGGTCCGTCGCCATCGTCGCGCGGCGGGACTGAATGAGCGGCACCTCGATCCCGTCGGCGGACCTTCGCGTACCGCCGGCTGCGCGTCCGCGCGCCAAGCCGCGCGGCCCGGTCGCCGTCGTCGATATCGGCTCGAACTCGGTGCGTCTGGTCATCTACGAATCGGAGACGCGCGCCGCCGCCACGCTGCACAACGAGAAATCGATCTGCGCCATCGGCCGCGACATGGTCACGACGGGCCGCCTGCATGCCGAGGGTTGCGCCATGGCGCTGGAGGCGCTGGCGCGCTTCAAGATGCTGGCGGACGGCCTGAACGTCCAGGTGCGCGAGGCGGTCGCCACCGCGGCGGCGCGCGACGCCACCAACGGCGCCGAATTCGTGCGCCGCGCCGAGGCCGCCTGGGGCGCGCCGGTGCGCGTGCTGTCGGGCGAGGAAGAGGCGCATCTGGCCGCCCAGGGCGTGGTCGCCGGCATTCCCTACGCCGACGGGCTGGTCGCCGATCTGGGCGGCGGCAGCCTCGACATGGTGAGCGTGCGCCAGGGCCGCACCGGCGACGCCTTCACGCTGCCGATCGGGCCGCTGCGGCTGATGGATTCCTCGCGCGGCGATCCCGACAAGGCGCGCAAGCTGGTCGATGAGGGGCTGTCCAAGCTGCACCTGATCGGGCTGAAGGATCGTTCGCTCTATGCCGTTGGCGGCATCTGGCGAAGCTTCGCCCGCGTCGACATGGACGACATCCACTATCCGCTGCACGTGCTGCAGGAATATGAGATCCCGCGCCGCCGCGCGCTGCGGCTGTGCGAGATCCTCTCGCACCAATCGCGCAAATCGGTCGAGCGGATGAAGATCATCTCGCGCCGGCGCGCCGAATCGCTGCCCTATGGCGCGATCGTGCTGGAGCGCCTGCTGCTGGCCTGCGATCTCAAATCCGTGATCGTCTCGGCCTTCGGCCTGCGCGAGGGGTTGCTCTACGACCGGCTGCCGCCCGAGGAGCGCGCGCTCGATCCGCTGATCGACTTCGCCGAGGGCGCCAATCAGCGCATGGCGCGCGAGCCCGCCCATGCGCGCGAGATGTTCGACTGGATGACGCCGCTCTTCGCCGACGAAACGGCGGAGTATCGCCGCGTCCGGCTGGCCGCATGCCTGTTCTCCGACATCGCCTGGCGCCGCCATCCCGACGACCGCGCGCTCGGCG
>CAZMHP010000420.1:0-2036 GCA_964566095.1 uncultured Rhizobium sp.
TCGGGCAAACCATCGGCAACCTCGTGGCGGGCGGAATACAGCAGGCAGGGCAGTCTTCATCTGCCGATCCGCTGCCTGGTGAGAGCTATGGCGACTACATGGCGCGGCGTGTCGCGTACTACGAGAGCCAGGACACCGGTACTGCCGGTGACGTGCAGTTTGCGGGTCCTGGCGCGGCGGCGCCGCACGATGACGAGGGCTTCTTCGGCCATCTCTGGGACGACGTAAAGTCGGCCGGAAGCTGGCTCGTTAACGGGGCCGAAACTCTCGTCAACGATGTCACCGAGGCAGTCGGCGCGGGTGATGTGTTCGACGTTCAGTCATCCGATCCTTCCATAGAGACGGTCGTCGTTACTGCAAATAGAGTTCCACAGTCTGGTTGGAATTTGAATCTCGCGGATACGGAATGGAGCAGACAACTCAGCAACCAGGTTGGAGATTCCTTCCATCAGTTCACGCCTCCATCGGGGTCTTTAGCCATGCGTTCCGAGACGGGCTACGGGCCAAATCAGTGGCTACGTGCCTCGGCTACGGTCTCTACCGGAGCAGGAGATAAAGGTGGCGTCTCATATGGCGCATGGCAGTTGGCGAGCAACGCGGGTCAGCCGCAAGCGTTCCTAAGTTCCCCTTGGGGATCGCCTTTTGCCAGCCAGTTCGCTGGCCTTGATCCAACAGTTCGAGGCGGTGATTTTGGTACTCAATGGAAGCTCACTGCGCTGACCGACAGCACGTCCTTCTTCGATGCACAGCGCCAGTTCATGCAGGCAACACACTATGATCCGGTGGTTGCCAACGTCCTCAACGCGACCGGACTCGACATCAATGCTCAACCTGATGCGGTCCGTGAAGCGGTGTTCTCGATCGCAACTCAGCATAGCCAACGGGGCGCGGACTACATAATTACGCAGGCCGTGAACGACCTCAGCGGGACAATCAATCCCTCTGATGCTGGGTATAGCGAGGCCCTCGTCAACCAGATGTATGACGAAAGAATTGACTACGCGCTGCCGCGGATTGATCCCCAAGGTCTCGTGGGAGTGATGAACAGATACAACGCAGAACGCGCTACGGCGCTACAGATGTTGGGGCACTAGCAATGAGACGCTTGCGGTTCGTCACCTTCCTTCTGGTGTTATTGCCGCTCGGGGCAGAGGCCAAAAGCCCCCGCGATTCTGAAAAACCAACGTACGCGGCTTGCATGCAGCGAGGTTCTCACGCCGAGGTGATGGATTGTATGGGGGCCGAATATCGGCGGCTAAAGAAGCTCTTGGACTCCATCTCGGACCAATTAACCGCCATCTCTGAATCGGATACGCGACCGGCTCTTGTTGCCGCTCAACATCAATGGGCAGCCTACCGTGAAGCAGAATGTTCTTACGAAGGTCTAGAAGCCGGCGGCACATTTGGCGATGAAATTGGGGGCGACTGCCAGCTCAGGATGACAGCACAGCGTATCCAAGATTTGCATCACTTCCTTGACTTGGAGCGCGCGCAAATCCCGACACCGAGGAAGCCTCGCGCGCCGAAATAGTTCTTCTGAAGCGCGATATCGACACAGCGCGGTTGTCGCCGGCGTTGTGAATCCGGCTTCTGAATCGCATCGAGACGGCGCGGAGTCTGCGTGTTCGTCGCGCGATTTTTGCGCGTTGGCGGCATCGAATCCGGGCGCTGAGATACGCCGGAATCGTTGTTCGCCGACGCGAATTTTGCTCCTGGATCGACATGAAATCTGCGCGCGATCGGCGTGGCGGCGGCGTGTTTTTGCGCGGGATTTTGCTTCGCGGCGGCGCTGCTGGCGGCGCCGGTCGCGGCCGTCAGGAGAAGGCGGGGTAGGAGGCGGTGCGTGGGAGTGGCACTATGGTTTGGTCGGCAAGATAAAAGGACCGCCACACGAATGTAGCTAAGTGGTTGTCTGCACATCGTTTTTTATGGCACCAACGGCGTCTGCGATGGTGCCATCGTGGGCGGGCTGGCATGTAAGCGCTTGATTTTGTTGGCCGGAAGTGGGTGGCAGGCTGGCGGCAACGTGGCACCGA
>CAZMHP010000421.1:0-2031 GCA_964566095.1 uncultured Rhizobium sp.
GGCCGTTGACCAGCCAGGTCAGCGGCTCCTTGCCGCCATCGGCCTTGAGCACGACGGTCTTGTCCTTCGCGTCCGGCGGCGGCAATGGCACGACCGTGCCGTTGGGCGGAAAGGCGATGGTCGGCGGCGGCACCATCGTCTCGCGCGGCGGCGCCGGCGCGCTTTCGCGGCGGAAGAGGCGCATCGACGGCGGGAGCTGGTCGTTGGCATTGGTGAGCAGCGCGCCGGACGGCGGCGGATCGTCGGCATGGCGATCGGCCGGCAGCAGTTCGAACGTCTTGAGCAGGATCGGCGCGGCCGACTCGCGGCCGACATGGCCGGCCCGCGGACTGCCGTCGGCGCGGCCGACCCAGACACCGACCGTGTAATCATTGGAGAAGCCCACCGCCCAGGCATCGCGATAGCCGTAGGAGGTGCCGGTCTTGAACGCGACCTGACGCTTGCGCTGAAGCCCCTGGCCCATCGCCCAGCCGTCGGGCAGCGCCACGCCGCGCAGGATTTGCTTCAAATAGTACGCCGCGACCGGTCCGAACAGCCGATGATCGGCGCCGTCCGGCGTGCCAACGACGAAGCGCAGCGCCCGCGCCTCGCCACCATTGGCGATGCCCGCATAGAGCATGGTGATGTCGGCCAGACTGATGCCGAGGCCGCCCAGCGCGACGGGCAGGCTGGGCGCTTCGCCGCCGGCGGGGAAGGCGAGCCGCGCGCCGGCGTTTTCCAGCGTCGTCGTGAAGGCGAGCGGGCCGACGCGATCGAGCACCATCACCGCCGGCACGTTGAGCGACATGCGCAGCGCCTCTGTCGCGCTCACCGCGCCCTGGAAGCTGCCCTCGAAATCCTTGGGCGCGTAATCGCCGAACATGGTCGGCGCATCGGTCATCAGCGAGGCGGGATGCAGGATCAGATTGTCGAAGGCGATGCCGTAGATGAAGGGCTTCAAGGCGGAGCCGGGCGAGCGCCAGCGCTGCGCCAGATCGATCTGGCCGGACGGGCCCCAATAGTTCACCCCACCGAGATAAGCGAGTACGTCGCGCGTGCGGTTGTCGACCACGACGATGGACAGCGCGGTGCCGTCGCCGAAATAGGGCTGCTCGTTCGCCGCCATGCGCTCGACCGCGCCCTGCAGGTCGGCGTCCAGCGTCGTGACGATGCGCGTCGCGGCCTTGTTGCGCAGCTTGAGCCGCATGGCGAGATGCGGCGCCGTCAGCGGCATGGTCTGACGCGCGAAGGGCACGCCTTCGCGCTGCGCCACCGTCGCATCGCCTTGGGTGACGATGCCCTCGCTCACCATGCGGGCCAGCACCTTGTCGCGACCCTTGGCCGCGCGGATGGCGTGACGGTCGGGCCGCTGCTTGACCGGCGATTGCGGCAGCGCGACCAGCAGCGCGGCCTCCGACAGATCGATTTGCGACGGCGTCTTGCCGAAATAGGACAGTGAAGCGGCGCGCACGCCTTCAAGGTTGCCGCCGAACGGCGCCAGCGTGAGGTAAAGCGAAAGGATCTCGTCCTTGGAGTAGCGCTCCTCCAACTGAACCGCGCGCATCATCTGGAAAAGCTTCGTGCCGATGCCGCGCGATTTCGGCGGCTCCAGGATGCGCGCCACCTGCATGGTCAGCGTCGAGCCGCCGGAGACGACATGGCCGGCGCCGGCAAATTGCAGACCGGCGCGGACCAGTGCCATAGGATCGACGCCGTCATGGTCGTAGAAGCGCTTGTCCTCATAGGCCATCAGCATGGCGAGATAGCGCGGACTGACGTCGCGCACTTGTGTCCGCATGCGCCAGTAGCCGTCGTCGGTGAGGAAGGCGCGCAGCGGCACGCCCTGGCGATCGACCACCTCGGGCGAGACGTGGATCGCGCGCGTCATGTCCGGCGGATTGGCGACGTCGGCGGTCGCGACGGCGCAGGCCGCGCCGAAGAGAGTGAAGAGGGCGGTGATAGTGCTGGGAAGTGCTCTCGAACGCATCGCCAACCTTTTCCTCCCCCGTTTACGGGGGAGGTGGCGCGGCGATGCGAAGCATCGGCGTGACG
>CAZMHP010000422.1:0-2026 GCA_964566095.1 uncultured Rhizobium sp.
AGCCCCAATAGAGGCCGGACTGCATCGCCGGCACGGTCGCCTTGCCGATCACGCTTTGGGTGCGCTGAACCGCGACGCGCGGCAGCATGGCGGCCGCCTGGTGCAACGCCTCGGCCGAGACGTTGGCGCCCGGCGCGATGATGCCGCCTTCGTAGTCGCCGGCCTCGGACACCACGTCGAAGGTGGTGGCGGTGCCGAAATCGACGACGATCAGCGCGCCCTTATAGCGTTCGTGCGCCGCGACCGTGTTGACGAGGCGGTCCGCGCCGGCACCCTCGGCATGGACCTTGATGCCCAGATCGACGTCCGGGTCGCCGACCACCAGCGGCTCGCAATGCAGGTACTTGCGGCACAGCCGGCGCAGGTCGAACAGCGCGGCGGGGACGACGGTCGCGATGATGGCGGCATCGATGTCGGCGAAGGCGAGGCCGTGAAGCTGCAGCAACTGTTGCAGCAGCACGGCGTATTCGTCCGCGGTCTTGGTGGTCTCGGTGACCGAGCGCCATTCGGCGCGCGCCTCTTTGCCGTCATGGACGGCGAAGACGATGTTGGTGTTGCCGGCGTCGATGGCAAGAAGCATGGCGCGACCTTATCACCTCCCCCTTTGTGGGGAGGTCGAAAAACACCGGCGCGTAGCGGCGGGGTTTTTCGGGTGGGGGGCCGCTCCATCGGTCCGGCACCGTCCCCCACCCGAAAAATCGCTTCGCGATTTTTCGACCTCCCCACAAAGGGGGAGGTCAATCCGCATGCTTCTCATCCGAAGAACACCTCTCCGGCGGCGATGCGCCGAACGGCGCCGGTTCCTTCCCGGAGGATAAGGGCGCCGGTCTCGTCGATCCCTTCGAACACACCCTGCGTCTCTCCTGTCGCCAGCCGGGCACGGATGCGGCTGCCCAGGCCCTTGGCGCGGGCCAGCCAGGCATCGCGGATGGGCGCGAAACCTTCGTCGCGCCACGCCTCGTACCAGCGGGCGAAATGGGCCGCGAGATGCAGGAGCGCATCGTCCGGCGTGGGCACCGCGGCGCCGAGCGCCTTCAGCGAGGTCGCTGGGAATTCGGTGCCTTCGGGGTGGCCGGCGAGGTTGATGCCGATCCCGATGGCGAGCCAGGCGGGCGCATCGCCCGCGGGACCGGCGGATTCGAGTAGGATGCCGCAAATCTTGGCGCCACCCGCCAGCACGTCGTTCGGCCATTTCACGCGCAACTCGGCGGATGGCGCGAAACCGGCCAGCGTGTCGCAGGCAGCGATGGCGGCGGCGAAGGAAAGCTGGGCGCATTCGCCGGCGGGCTTGGTCGGACGCAGCATCAGCGTGGCGGCGAGATTGCCGGTCGGCGATTCCCAGACGCGGCCGCGGCGGCCCCGCCCCGCCGTCTGCCGGGCGGCGCAGATCCAGATCGGGCCCGGCTCGCCCGCCTGGGCGAGGCGCCTGGCTTCCTCATTCGTCGAGTCGATGACGTCGAACGTCTTCAGCCCATATCCCTTGGGCCAACTTATCATTTGGTCGCGCCGCCTGACGCGAACCGCTCGGCACTTCGCGGGGCGGCGCTCCAGGTCAAGGCAGCAGCGTGCGCGCCGCGTTGCCGGCGAGATAGATCAGCGGCGCCGGGACGAAGACGAAGAACATGCTGACGACGCTGGTGCCCCACATGATCGCGGTGGTGGCGCCGCCTATGCCGGCGTCGAAGCGGCGCACCGGCTCGTCGAAATACATGATGGTGATGATGCGCAGATAGTAGAACGCGCCGATCACGCTGGCGACGATGTTCACGATGGCCGGCACGTAGAGATGCGCCTGGATGGCGGCGCCGAAGACGTAGATCTTGGCGAAGATGCCGGCGAGCGGCGGCAGGCCCGCCAGGCTCAGGGTCAGCGCGGCGAGCGCGAAGGCGAAGCCGGGCTGGGTGCGCGACAGGCCGGCGAGCTGGCGGATGTCCTCGACGCTCTCGCCGTCGCGGCGCATGGCGCTGATGCAGGCGAACATGCCCAGATTGGTCAGCAGATAATAGGCGAGATAGACCAGCATGCC
>CAZMHP010000423.1:0-2022 GCA_964566095.1 uncultured Rhizobium sp.
GGCGTGACGCTGATCGCCAAGCTCGCCAATTCGGCGCATGCGCAACTGGACCTGGTGCCGCTGGCGGCGGCGTCGGGCCTTGTGGACGTCGATCCGATCACGCTGAGCACCGCGCGCATGACGGGCAGCGCGCTCGCGCCGCAATTCGCCGCGACCGTCATCCTGGTCGCGGGCGGCGCGAACCTGGCGTGCAAAAGCGCGGTGGCGGCCGCGCTTGGCGGCCGGGCGCTCGCCGCGCGCGTGCTGACCTTCAGCGCCGCCGCGGCCGCGACGGGCGCGGCGGCGTGGGCAGCCTTCGGCTAATCCGTCTTGTCGCCGCCGGCGACCGCCGAGCCATAGGCGAGCACTGCCGCGAACAAGCCGAATGAAACGACGACCAAGCCCAGGAAGAATGCGTTGACGTCCATGAGAATTTTCCTCGCCGAAGAACGGGCGGAGTTTTCAGGACGCCGGGGCGGCATGATTGAGCGAGGTCAAAATGCGCGTTTTGCCGCTCGCAGCGACGCGATATAGGCGACGATGTCGCCGAGATCGCGCGGCACAAAGGTCTGCTCGCGCATCGGATGGGCCGGGGCGAGGATGAAGGCGCGCAGGGACGGCTTGTCGCGGCCGAACTTCGCGGCGATGGCGAAGAAGGAGGGCGCCGCGATGCTATCGCCGCCGTCGGGATCGGCGACCGGGGCCGGCTGCTTCTGCCCGGCCGTCACCTTGTGGCAGGCGGCGCAAGCCTCGATCGCGAGGTGGCGGCCGCGCACCGGATCGGCGACACGCGCCTGCGCCTCGCCGGCGGCGAGTGCAACAGCCAGACACAGCATGGCGACTGGAAGCCTCATCGCATTCCTCTCTCGTCGGAGGCCGGAATCGCCTCCCTCATCCTTCGACAAGCTCAGGATGAGGACCCTGTTTAATTCCTCATGCTGAGCTTGTCGAAGCATGAGGGGCGACGTTCGACTTACCGCGCCGCCGCGCCGAGAGCACGCACTTTGGCGAGACAGCGCGCGCGGTGGCGCTCCGACAACTCGACGCCGCCGAAATAGGTCAGCCGGACCGGACGCACGCCGGAGATGCGCAGGATGCCGCGGGCGAAGGCGCGAATGCCGAAGCCGCCGAAAACAACGCGGTAGGCGAAGGCGGGCATGCCCATGGTGACGACGATCCGCGCCGACTTGCCTTGAAGGCCGCGCTTGGGGTTGCCGGCGGTGCCGCTGTCGAAGCCGAAGCCGCCGCAGGCGACGCGCTCCAGAAAGGCCTTGAGCATGGCCGGCGCGGCGCCGAGCCAGAGCGGATGGACGAAGACCAGATGCTGCGCCCAGGCGATATCGGCCTGGGCCTTGAGGATGTCGGGCTGGGTGGGAGCGGCCTGGAAGTCCTCGAATTTCGCCAGAAAAGGAACCTCGATCGCGCCGACGTCAATCCGTCGCACGGCGTGGCCGGCCTTCGTCGCGGCGGCGGCATAGGCCCCCGTCAGCCCGGCGCAAAAGCGTTCGGGCCGCGTATCGGGATGACCATTGACGACGAGGATTCGCTTGCCCATGACGAAACGCTAAGGTTGCGACGCAAACCTCGCCTTGACCCCAATCAAGCGGGCTTCGAAGATCGGTCCATTCATGGCCAAGCGTCCCCCTGCGAGTGTCGAGCACCGCGCACGCCCCGCCGCGTGGGACGACAACTCGCTGTTCGACGCGCTGATCGCGACCGCGGTCGACGGCATCATGGTGATCGACGAGAAGGGCATCGTGCGCGTCTACAACAAGGGCTGCGAGCGGCTGTTCGGCTACGAGGCGGCCGAAGTCATCGGCCGCAACGTCAAGATGCTGATGCCCGAGCCCTATCATGCCGAGCACGACGAATATGTCGGCCATTACGTGAAGACCGGCGAGAAGCACATCATCGGCATCGGCCGCGAAGTCTCGGGCCGGCGCAAGGACGGCTCGGTGTTTCCCATGCGCCTGTCGGTGGGCGAAGGCACGGTGCGCGGCGATCGCATCTTCCTCGGCATCATCACCGACATCTCCGAGCTCC
>CAZMHP010000424.1:0-2010 GCA_964566095.1 uncultured Rhizobium sp.
AGGAAATAGTCCGGCGTCTTCGACGAGCAGCCGATGCCCGACAGCTTCGCCACGCGATAGGGTTCGAGGTCGAGCTCATAGACCGCCTGGATCAGCGCCGCGCTGATCGAATCGTGGCCGCAGCCGGCGCACAGCGTCGAGATGGAGCCTTCGTAGTCGCGATGGGTGAAACCGATCTTGTTCGGCTTGAGGCCTGGGTGATGCAGCTTCGGCTTGGCGATATAGGTCATAGCGCCAGTTTAGCGCAGATGCCCACGCCGTCCAACGCGGCATCTCCCTAGGGTCAGGTCGGATACTGGATCTGCAGGCATCCCGGCGTATAGGGCCAGCTCGTCTGGCTGCCGTTGATCTTCGACATGAGCACCACCGGCTGCCCCGCCTGCTTGGGATAGATGAGGGTATAGGCCGTCTGGTTCGCCTCCTTCGCGCCGTCCGCATCGGCGGTCGGGACCGTCAGGGCCGCCAGCCCGTCCGTGCCCTGTATGGTGTTCGCCGGAACCGTGACCGGCGGCTGCTGGGTCACACCAAAGAGGCCCGATAGGCTGAGACCGGGATCGATATGCGGCTGTCCCGTGACGTTGGCAAAGGCCGCGCCGGGATCGAAGTTCAGCGCGATCGTCGAACCCTTGGTGTTGATGGTGCGGATGCGGAAGACGACGAAAGCCTGATGCGGACCTGCGCTGACGACCGTCGTGGAGGTGGGCTGGTAGCCGTTGCAGGCGCCGATCTGCTCGTAGCTCACCACGGCGCTGTCCTGCGGACCGGTCTGGCATCCGCTTAGCGCGACAACGGCTCCAAGGACGCAAACCGTGCTCAGAAGAGTGCGGTAGATCATGACTGTCCCCCAAATTAGACAGCCGATAATATACGGATCGCTATATTTGAACAACACTTGAGGTTTTTCCTGGCCTGCCGCGCGAATCCTTCCATCTCTTCAAGGGCATTCGCGGCGATCCGGTTCCGGCGGGGCCGGTCCCGTTGGCACTATTCCGCCGCTTCCTTCTGGGTCACCTTCATCCGTTCCGCGATGGCGCTCGTGATGAACCGCGCGGTGATCGGCGTGCCGTCATAATGCAGGACCCCGATGAAGCGCGCCGGATCGATGGCGCATTCGTTGACCATCAGCTTCTGCAGCTGCGCGTCGCGGTTCTGTTCCAGCACGAACACCTGGTCGTGCGCCTGCACGAACTCCACCACCTCCTCCGCAAACGGGAAGGCGCGCACGCGCAGCGTGTTCAGATGGATGCCTTGTTTTTCCAACGCCGCCAGCGCCTCGTCCATCGCCGCGGACGTCGAGCCGAAATAGATCGCGCCGATCTTGGTCTTCTCCCTGGCGTCGCGGCGGATGGGCGCCGGCACCAGGCTCTTGGCGGTCTCGAATTTGCGCAGCAGCCGCTGCATGTTGTCGACATAGACCGAGCCTTCCTCGGAATATTTCGCCATGCGGTCGTGGCTGGAACCGCGCGTGAAATACTGGCCCTTGCTGGGATGCGTCGCGGGCAGGGTGCGCCAGGGGATGGCGTCGCCGTCGACGTCGGTGTAGCGGCCGAACTTGGCCCCGTCTTCGAGCATCTGCGCCGTCATGATCTTGCCGCGGTCGTATTTGCGGTTGTCGTCCCAGGCGAGCGGCGCGCACAGCCAGTCGTTCATGCCGATGTCGAGGTCGAGCATCACGAACACCGGCGTCTGCAGCCGCTCGGCGAGATCGAACGCCAAAGCCGCGAATTCGAACGCCTCGTGCGGATCCTGCGGGAACAGCAGCGGATGCTTGGTGTCGCCATGGCTCGCATAGGCCGCGAGCAGAAGATCGGATTGCTGGGTGCGCGTCGGCATGCCGGTGGAGGGGCCGCCGCGCTGGATGTCGAAGATCACCGCCGGCACCTCGGCGTAATAGGCGAGGCCGAAGAACTCCTGCATCAGCGAAATGCCGGGACCCGACGTGGCGGTGAAGCTGCGCGCGCCGTTCCAGCCCGCGCCGATCACCATGCCGATGGCGGCGATCTCGTCCTC
>CAZMHP010000425.1:0-2008 GCA_964566095.1 uncultured Rhizobium sp.
GCCGGCTGCCGCAGGCATTGTCGATCATCGTCGCCATGTTGTTCGGCGCGAAGGTGGATTCGCCCAGCACGATGCCGTCGGGCGAACCGTGGCTGGTGAAATAGACGAAGCAGCCGCTGGTGGTGCGGTTCGACAGGTCCCAAAGCTGGTTGGCGATGGCCTGCTTGTCGGAATGCTCCGTACCCGGATGGCTGTCGTCGCGCACCGAGAACTGCACGATGTTGCCCGGCGCGAAGCCGAGCCGCGTCAGATCGGCGGCGATGTCGCGCCGCGCATTGTCGAACACCTCCGACGGCGCGCCGGAGTGCGAATGCCAGTCGCCGGCAACCACGATCGCCGCCCAGTCGGAAAAGTCCCCCGCCATGGCGGGCGCCGCCAGCAGCAGCGCACAAAGCGCCGCCAATACAAATGTCAGATGCCGCATGAACGTCCCCACGCTCACTTCTCCGGTGCGAGCCCCGCCCTGCCCCGGGGGCGCTCGAACCGGGCTACCAGCTCAATATGCGACGACCACAGGAATTGGTCTACAGGGGTCACGCGGCCGATGCGGTAACCACCTTCGATCAGGATGGCGGCGTCGCGGGCGAAGCTCAAGGCGTCGCAGGAGACATAGGCGAGGCGCGGGACCCTGGACTGCGCGAGCCGGCGGGCCTGGCCTTCCGCCCCGGCGCGGGGCGGATCGAGCACCACGGCCTCGAAGCCGTTCAGCTCGGGGACCGTCAAGGGCAGCTTGAAGAGATCGCGCCGGGCCACGGTCACGGGCTTGAGGCCGGGCGTGCCGCGCGCCGCGCCGGCCAGGGCATCGAGCATGACCTGTTCGCGTTCCACCGCGTGGACGCGCGCGGTCTGGGCCAGGGCGAGCGCGAAGGTGCCGCAGCCGCTGAAGAGATCGGCGACGGTCTTGGCGCCCTTCGCCGCGGCCAGCACGCGCGTGCGCAGCGCCGCCTCGCCCTCGGCGGTGGGCTGAAGAAAGGTGTCGGGCGGCAGCTTCACGTCCGCCTTGCCGAGCCGGATCGCCGGCGCCGCACTCTCACAAGCCAGCGCGCCATTCCAGGTGATGCGGATGGCTTTGAGCCGCGGCGCGATCTTGGCTATCGCCGCGATGCGCTCGGGATTGAGCTTGGGCTGGGCGCGAAAGGCGATGTCGAGGCCGTTGTCGGCCTGCGTCGCGCGAACCTCCGCGTCCTGCCCGTCGTTGAGCAGCGACGACATCGTCTCGCGCAGCGCCGCGGTGAGCGCGAAGAGCGCCGGCGTCAGCACCAGGCATTCGTGCATGTCCACGATCGCGTGCGAGCGCAGCGGATGAAATCCCACCTCGATGCGGCCGCTTCGCCGCGCGACGTTGAGCACGGCGCGGCGGCGGGTGTGCGGCCCGATAGCGACGATCTCATCGACCTCGGCCTCGATGCCGTAACGCTCCAGGGCGCGGACGACGCCGTCACGCTTGGCGGCGCGGTAGTCGGCTTCGGGCACGCCCTGCAGCGTGCAGCCGCCGCAATCGCCGGCGTGCCGGCAGAGCGCGCTCACGCCTTCTTCGCGGCGAGCAGAAATTCGCGATTGCCGTCGCCGCCTTCGATCGGGCTGTCGATGCGGCCGAGCACCGACCAGCCCGGCTGCTCGCCGAGCCATGCCGTGATATCGGCCAGCGCGGCGTCGCGCGCCTCGACGTCCCTGACGATGCCGCCCTTGCCGACATTCGCGCGGCCGACCTCGAATTGCGGCTTGACCAGCGCGATCAGGAAAGCGCCGCTGCCGGCGAGTGCGAGCGCCGGCGGCAGGGCGAGCTTGAGCCCGATGAAGCTGACATCGACGACCACGGCCATGGGCGTCTCGGACACCTGGGCGCGCGTCAGGGCGCGCGCGTTGACGCCGTCGATCGAGATCACGCGGGGATCGCGCCGCAGCTTGGGATGCATCTGCGCATGCCCGACATCGACGGCGTAGACCTTGCGCGCGCCGCGCTCCAGCAGCACTTCGGTGAAGCCGCCGGTCGAGGCGCCGACATCGA
>CAZMHP010000426.1:0-1999 GCA_964566095.1 uncultured Rhizobium sp.
CCAGGACCGCGTTGGTCGGGTTCATGATGCGCGAATAGATGTTGCCGAAGACCTGGAGGTTGAACAGCGCCGCGGCGTGGTCCGCGTCCTCGAACACATAGGCCGTGGTCTGATAGATCGGCGTGGCGCGCGCGCCGGTCGCCGGATCGGGCTGGGCGCCGGCGTGCACGGCGAGTGTGTTGAAACCGTAGTCGGACATGGTTTCCTCCCTGGGCGGTCTAACTCTACAAAATTTGTAGAGTATCTTGTCAAGGCGTCTTAGAACGCAAGCCGGCCCTTCAGATCATCGAACGGCACCATGACATGTTCGCGATAGGCGGGGCGAGCCTTGAGCCGTTCATACCACCCCTCCACCTGCGGCAGGGACGGGCGGTCGATCTTGAGCTCGAAATAGCGAAACAGCAGGGCGCCAGCCGGGATGTCGCCGAAGGTGAAATTGTCACCAGCGAGGAACGCGTGGGATTCCAGATGACGGTCCAATAGCCGGAACAGGATGGCGGAGCGCGCGATCGCTTTTCGGATAGTGGGCCAGTTCTGCTGCTCCTCCGGCGTGCGGTAGAAGTTCCAGAACACGCCGGTGTGGAAGGTCGGCTGCAGCTCGCCGAGCGCCCAGTCGGTCCAACGGTCGGCGAAGGACCGGGCGGCCGGCTCTTCCGGCCATAGCGTTTCCGAGCCATATTTGGCCGCGAGATATCGCACGATGGCATGGCTCTCCCACACCACCGTGCCGTCGTCATCGATCACGGGCACGCGCCGATGCGGGTTGAGAACGCCAAACTCCCCGGTGTCGAGGCCGCCGAACGCGCCGCCGGCGGGGATGTGCTCATGGGCCAAGCCGAGTTCGCCGACCGCCCACATCACCTTTTGAACGTTGATCGAATTGCGCCGGCCCCAGATTTTAAGCATGGGCTCAGACGCGGTTCAGGCTGCCGCCCTTGCCGAACAATAGCGGTTTTCGGTTGTCGATCACCTTGCGGTTGACGCCCATCCAGCCGATCTCGCCGGAGAACCGGCCATGCTCGATCTTGGGGCAGCGATCCATGATGACGGTGAGGCCGGCATCCTGCGCGATCTTCGCCGCCTCCTCGTTGATCACGCCGAGTTGCATCCAGATCGTTTTGATGCCGAGCCGATCCTTCTCCGCCAGCGCCTCGCGAACGATGCCCGGCGCCGCGTCGGAGGCGCGGAAGATGTCCACCATGTCGACCGGCGCCGGCACGTCCTTGAGCGAGCCGTAGACGGTCTGGCCGAGGATCTTCTTGCCCACCATCGCGGGATTGATTGGATGGATGACGTAGCCCTTGGCGAGCAGGTACATCATCGCGAAATAGGACGGTCGCATGTCGTTGCCCGAGGCACCGACCATCGCAATGGTCTTGGTCGAACGCAGGATCGATTTGATGAGGTCGTCGGGATAGGTGGGCATGGGATCAGCGAATAGCGAATGGCGAGTAGCGAATAGCACCCCTACTCGCTATTCGCTACTCACTATTCGCTCACTCCGGCCATTTCGGCTCGCGCTTCTCGACGAACGCGCCGATGCCTTCCTCGGCCTCGGCGGCGAGCATGTTCATCGTCATGACCTGGCTCGCATAGGCGTAGGCCTGCGCCAGCGGCATCTCGACCTGGCGATAGAACGCGTCCTTGCCGATCTTGAGCGTGCCGTGCGGCTTGGTGGCGATCAGGGCGGCAAGCTTGGCAGTTTCCGCCGCAAGTGCCTGCGGCGCCACCACCCGATTGATCAAGCCGATGCGCCGCGCTTCCTCGGCCGCGATCATCTCGCCGGTCAGCAGCATCTCCATCGCATGCTTGCGCGCCACGTTGCGCGACAGCGCCACCATCGGGGTCGAGCAGAACAGTCCGATATTCACCCCCGGCGTCGCGAAACGCGCGGTCGATGACGCCACCGCCAGATCGCAACTCGCCACGAGCTGGCATCCGGCCGCCGTCGCGATGCCCTGCACCTGCGCGATCACCGGCTTGGGATGGCGCACGATCG
>CAZMHP010000427.1:0-1999 GCA_964566095.1 uncultured Rhizobium sp.
GAGCGCGACATACATGTCCGCCAGCTTGGCCTGCATGATCTGGAAATTGCCGATCGACTCGCCGAACTGCTTGCGGTCATGGACATAGGGCACCACGACGTCCATGCAGGCCTGCATGATGCCGAGCGAGCCGGCGGCCAGCACGGCGCGTTCATAGTCGAGCCCGCTCATCAGAATGTTGACGCCCTTGCCGATGCCGCCGAGCACGTTCTCCTCCGGCACCTCGCAATCCTCGAACACGAGTTCGGCCGTGTCGGAGCCGCGCATGCCGAGCTTGTCGAGCTTCTGCGCCGTGGAAAATCCCTTGAAGCCCTTCTCGATCAGAAAGGCGGTGATGCCGCGCGGGCCGGCGGCCGGGTCGGTCTTGGCATAGACCACCAGCGTATCGGCGTGCGGGCCGTTGGTGATCCACATCTTGGTGCCGTTGAGGACGAAGCGGTCGGCCTTCCTGTCGGCCTTGAGCTTCATCGACACGACGTCGGAGCCGGCGCCGGGCTCGCTCATCGCCAGCGCCCCGACATGCTCGCCGCTGATCAGCTTGGGCAGATAGCGCCGCTTCTGCGCCGGCGAGCCGTTACGGCGGATCTGGTTGATGCAGAGGTTGGAGTGCGCGCCATAAGACAGGCCGACGGCGGCCGAGCCCCGGCTCACTTCTTCCATCGCCACGACGTGCTCGAGATAGCCGAGGCCCAGCCCGCCGAATTCCTCCTCCACCGTGATGCCGTGCAGGCCCAGTTCGCCCATCTGCGGCCAGAGCTGGCGCGGGAAGTGGTTGTCGCGGTCGATCGCCGCGGCCAGGGGCGCGATCTTCTCGTCCGAAAAGGTGCGCACCGTGTCGCGGATCGCGTCCGCGGTCTCGCCCAGGTGGTGGTCGAGCTGACGATAGTCGTTCGTGGTCATGGTGCGATTGGCTCCGGCGCGATCCCGTTCGGCCCCTGCGAATAGCCGGAGGCTTGACCCCCGGCAAGTTCCGCCCCGGCCGGACCATGACAAAACCGCCGCCACCCCTTAGTCTGGCGAAAATACCGGCCTGGAACCTGGAAAATCCGGCTGGCGTAGGAGCCTTCTGGGGGACGAGATGACGGACACCTTGAATTTGCCCACGGCGTCGAACGCGCCGGAGGCAACGCCGGCGAAAACGACGCTTCTGGGCCGCTTCGCGGCGCAGTACGCGAACATCTCGACGCCCTTCGAGGTCATCATGCCGGACGGCACGCATCAGCGCTTCGGCCAGGGCACGCCGACCTTCCAGCTCGCGATCAAGAACGATCGCGGCTTGAAGGCCGTCACCAGCCTGGACGAAGGCAAGATCGCGGAAGCCTATCTGGCCGCCGACATCGACCTCGACGGCGACATGATGAAGCCCTTCGAGCTGCGCGGCTCGATGAAGGATTTCCATTTCGTCACCGAAGCCTGGCGCTATCTCCAGCCGCTGTTCTTCGGCCAGGTGGCGACCAACAAGCAGGCGATCTCGCATCACTACGACATCGACTCGTCGTTCTTCCTGTCGTTCCTCGATCCGGTGACGCCCTGCTACACCCAAGGCGTCTATCTGAGCCCCGACGAAGGCCTCGACGCCGCTACGTTGCGCAAGTTCGACTACTGCTTCGAGAGGTTGAAGCTGAAGCCGGGCGACCACATACTGGAGGTCGGGCCGGGCTGGGGCGCGTGGTTCGAGTATGCCGCGGCGCGCGGGGTGAAGTGCACCGGCATCTCGATCTCCCAGGAGTCGATCCGCTTCCTGACCGAAAAGGGCAAGAAGCTCGGGCATGATTGGCAACTGATCGAGTCCGACCTGTTCGACTACGATCCGGGCGTCAAATACGACGCGATCGTCATCATGGGCGTGATCGAGCACCTGCCCGACTACGGCCGCGTGCTGGCCAAGTTCCGCAGCCTGATCAAGCCGGGCGGCCGCATCTTCCTGGACGGCAGCGCCTGCACCAAGAAGTACGAGCTGTCGTCCTTCATGGTGAAGTACATCTATCCGGGCAACCAT
>CAZMHP010000428.1:0-1999 GCA_964566095.1 uncultured Rhizobium sp.
CTTCGAGCAGGCGACCCTGGACGGCACGCATGAGTTCTCGGATATCCTGAAGGTTCATACGCTGCTCGGCTGGTCGGAATCGCATCACCGCAACCCGATCCAGACGACGCTGACGATGGATTACAACTGCACCGCGGCCACCTCCGGAACCGGTTCCGTCGCCGGCTGCCCCGGCGGTGTCGCGGGCGGCGCGGGTTCGGCCGCAGCCCCTTACACCTTCGATTATTCGGGCGACGGCAAGACGCCGGCGATCTCCTACGGCAATGTCGACGTGACCTCGCCGTCCGGCTGGTTCCTCTCGCAGATCCGCGAGCGCGCCGAGTACGACTTCAACAGCTACCGCACCGCGCAGATCGACGGCGAATGGGATCCGCTCGACTGGCTGAAGGTCCAGGCGGGCTTCGACTGGAAGAACTACGGCTATGCCACCGCGGATCTTCGTCGCACCAACGGCAGCACCGCCAATCTCGACAGCTTCATCCCGACCGCGATCGAGAACGCCCCGCTGTCGACCATCACCCAGCTCGTGACGCTGCATGGCCTGCCCGTGCCGTCCGGCACGCCGATCACCTGGATCGTGCCGAGCATCACCAAGGCGAATGCGCTATTCAACATCTTCAGCCCGACATCCTTCAACACCATCTGGCCCGCGGCATCCACGCCGGCGCCCTGCAGCACGACGGGTTGCGGCGCCTTCCTGCTGGGTCCGCAGGCCGCGCTGAGCGCGAACGGCACCGTGCATGAGACCGACACCGGCGGCTGGGTCCAGGCGGTTTGGAACGCGTCGTTCTACGGCCTGCCCTTCCGCGGCGACATCGGCGGCCGCTATGTCGAGACGACCGAGACCGCAACGGGCTTCAGCTACAACTCGCTCGCACTCGCTGTCGTACCCACGACGGTGACGCAGACCTATCACGACTTCCTGCCGGCCCTGAACATGGTGGTCGAGCCGAGCGACTCGTTCCTGATCCGCTTCAACGCGGCGCAGGTGATGGCGCGTCCGGACCTGACGAACCTGCTGCCCGGCGCCACCGTCAGCAAGTCGGGCACCAACCCGCTGGCGGTCAAGATCGGCAATCCGTTCCTCAAGCCCTTCCGGGCCAAGACGGCGGATTTGTCGTTCGAATGGTACTATCACAAGGGCGCGCTGCTCTCGTTTGCGTTCTTCTACAAGCACATCGACGATCTGGTGACCTCGCTGAACTCGAACATTCCCTACACGGGAAATCCGTTCGGCCTGCCGGACAGCCTGGCGCTGGCGGCCTGCGGCGGCACCTTCACGGCGGCGTGCAATGCGACCAACATCGCCACCTTCACCGAGCCGGTGAACGAGAAAGGCGCGCCGCTCTACGGCCTGGAAATCAACTGGCAGCAGCCCTTCGATTTCCTGCCCGATCCGCTCAGCAATTTCGGCTTCCTGGCCAATGCCACCTTCGTGCAGGCGCGCCAGACCTACTTCCTCACCGCCGACGGCTCGCAGTTCATCAACGGCGATCTGACCAACCTGTCGCGCACCAGCGCCAACGGCACGCTCTATTACGACGACCAGATATTCCAGGCGCGCATCACCGGCTCGTTCCGCAGCAAGTACATCACCGCGGTCAACCCCGGCAGCCTGAACGACTTCACCTACAATGCGCCGACCTTCAACCTCGACGCGTCGGCGAGCTACAAGTTCGACGAGAACTTCACCGTCACCTTCGACGCGCTGAACCTGACCAATCAGTACCAGTACCAGTACTACGACACGGTCGGTCAGCGCCTGTCCTACAATCATGAGACCGGCACCGAGTACTTCGTCGGCCTGAAGCCGAAGGAAGAATGGCGGCCGGGCTTTCACAAAAACAAGGACGAACTGATCGCCGCGATGAACAAGGAGCTACAGAAAATCCCCGGCGTGCTGTGGAACTTCTCGCAGCCGATCGAGGACAACATGGAAGAGGCGGTGAGCGGCGTGAAGGGCGAGCTGGCCACCAAGGTCTACGGCGAAGATCTGGAC
>CAZMHP010000429.1:0-1998 GCA_964566095.1 uncultured Rhizobium sp.
TCATGGCCACGGTCAAGGGCGACGTCCACGACATCGGCAAGAACATCGTCGGCGTGGTGCTTCAGTGCAACGGCTATGAGGTGATCGATCTGGGCGTCATGACGCCGGCGCAGAAGATCCTCGACACCGCGCGCGACCTTGGCGCCAACATCATCGGGCTCTCGGGCCTCATCACGCCCTCGCTGGACGAGATGGTCCATGTCGCGTCGGAGATGGAGCGTCAGGGCTTCGATATCCCGCTTCTGATCGGCGGCGCCACCACCAGCCGCGTCCACACCGCGGTCAAGATCGATCCGGGCTACCGCCGCGGCCAGACGGTCTATGTCACCGACGCCAGCCGCGCCGTCGGCGTCGCCTCGAGCCTGCTCAGCAAGACCCAGAAGCCGGAATTCGTGGCGGAGATTCGCCGCGAATATGAAGAGATTGCCGTCAGGCATGCGGCGCAGCGCGCGCCCGAGCGCCGGCTGACGCTGACCCAGGCCCGCGCCAACAAGCTGAAGCTCGATTGGAAAAGTTACACACCGCCGGCGCCGAAGTTCTTCGGCACCCGCACCTATGAGAGCTACGATCTCGCCGAACTCGTCAAATACATCGACTGGTCGCCCTTCTTCCAGACCTGGGAGCTGGTGGGGCGCTATCCCGCGATCCTCGACGACGACAAGGTCGGCGAAACCGCGCGCAGCCTGTTCGCCGACGCGCAGGCGATGCTGAAGAAGATCATCGACGAGAAATGGGTCACCGCCCGCGCCGTCATCGGCTTCTTCCCGGCCAACAGCGTCGGCGACGACGACATCCAGATCTTCGGCGACAAGGCGCGGAAATTCCCGATCCACACGCTGCACACGCTGCGCCAGCAGATGGCGCGCGAGAACAACCGCCCGAACATGGCGCTCGCCGATTTCATCGCGCCCTCAAAAGACAATGGCGGCACGCCGGACTACATCGGCGCTTTCGTCGTCACCGCCGGCATCGGCGAGGATGTCCGCGTCAAGGCGTTCAAGGACGGCCATGACGACTATTCCGCGATCCTGCTCTCCGCGCTGGCCGACCGCCTGGCCGAGGCCTTCGCCGAGCGTCTGCACGAGCGGGTGCGGCGCGAGTTCTGGGGCTATGCGCCCGACGAGGCGTTGTCGAACGAGGATCTCGTCGCGGAGAAATATCGCGGCATCCGCCCGGCGCCGGGCTATCCCGCCCAACCCGAGCACAGCGAGAAGGCGACCCTGTTCCAGATGCTCGACGCCGAACACAAGATCAGGGTCAAGCTGACGGAGAGCTATGCGATGTGGCCCGGCTCGTCGGTCTCCGGATTCTACTATTCGCATCCCGAAGCGCGCTATTTCGGCGTCGGCAAGATCGAGCGCGACCAGGTGGAGGACTATGCCAGGCGCAAGGGCTGGGACATGGCGACCGCCGAACGCTGGCTCGGACCGCTCCTCAATTACGACCCCCGCGCGAAGAACGCGGCATAGGCTATCTCTGAGGCGGCGGCGGCGGCGGCGGCGGCGGCGGCCTAACCGTTTGCGTTGCTGGCGGATTGACGCCGCGATGCATCCCGTCCTGGGTTCTCGTTCCCGTCTGTGAAGGCGGCGGAGGATTTGGTATTCTCGTCATGAGTTATTGTCCCACGTTCTTTCCATGAATTCCACCCACTTCACGTCGCGGACGTCGATGACAATTGAGGCCACGCCCGTCATGGGCTCCTCCTGTTCTCCACTGAGCCAAGACGCCTGCTGGAGAACGAATTGACCTTCATGTGGGTCGGATGGCCATTCCATGGGCCATCCATAGAGCCTTCGCTCGTCGTTCAGCTGCAGCACCACATAGGTCACATTCTTCGTGAACGCACTGAACCATTGCGACGGAAACGAAGTTTCCTTGGTGATCATCAACCACCTAGCGGCCATGTGGAACAGATCGGAATTCGCTGCGGCGGCAAACGTCAAGCCGACGATCAGGGCCGTAAGCGCCGGGGCTGCGGCCTTTGCCGCGCTGTCCCAT
>CAZMHP010000430.1:0-1985 GCA_964566095.1 uncultured Rhizobium sp.
GTCAGATCACTCCCGCTTCGTTCTTGAGCTTGTCGAGCAGCTCGGCGACGGTCTTCACCTTGATGCCGGCCTGGCGCTTCGGCGGCTCGCTCACCTTCAGCACTTTCAGCTTGGGCGCGATGTCGACGCCGTAATCGGCCGGCGACTTCTCGTCGATCGGCTTCTTCTTCGCCTTCATGATGTTGGGCAGCGAGGCATAGCGCGGCTCGTTGAGGCGCAGATCGACGGTCATCACCGCCGGCAGCTTCACGTCCACGGTCTGCAATCCGCCGTCGATCTCGCGTTCGATCTTGGCGTCGGCCTCGCCGAGCTCCAGCTTGTGGGCGAAGGTGCCCTGGGCCCAGCCCAGGAGCGCCGCCAGCATCTGGCCCGTCTGGTTGCTGTCGTCGTCGATCGCCTGCTTGCCCGCGATGACCAGCGACGGCTTCTCGATCTCGCAGATGGCCTTGAGAATCTTGGCGACCGCCAGCGGCTCGACCTCCTGGTCGGTCTTCACCAGAATTCCGCGGTCGGCGCCCATGGCAAGCGCGGTGCGGATGGTCTCGGATGCCTGCTGCGGCCCGATGGAAACGGCGATCACTTCCGTCGCCTTGCCCTTCTCCTTCAGGCGCACCGCCTCTTCGACGCAGATCTCGTCGAACGGGTTCATGGACATTTTGACATTGGCGAGGTCCACGCCGGACTGGTCCGCCTTCACGCGAACCTTGACGTTGTAGTCGATCACCCGCTTGACGGGCACCAGCACTTTCATGAGTTCGAAAATCCCTGAACGGTGGCGGTTGGTTTAGCGTGATGGCGCGAGGCATGCGCCGCGTTTTTCGGGTCCCGCCCCTCTTTTTGCGGCGCAAAAACTAGGACCGGCGCCGTCCCCGTGTCAACGAACCGTCATTCCGGTTTCTTTGGGGAAACAAGGGCGCCAAAACCCTCGGGATTTTTGGTTGCAGCGCAGCAATTTGCGCCAAGACGCGTCATTCCGCCGCAACCTCCTCCGCAGGCGCGATTTCAGTACAGCGGCTCTTCCGTCGTCGCCGGCTCGCCGCCGACGCTGACGATGCCGCTGTGGAAGCCGACCACCGCGCCGAGCAGGCCGGCCTCATTGCTGCCGCCGACCGCGGCGCGGTCGAGCAGCGCCGCCGCGATGCCGTTATTTGCGTTGCCGCGCACGCCATGGCGCTGCGCGTTGTCGAGCAGCGTCTCGATCCCGGCGACCTTGAAATCCAGCAGGCCCTCGACCGCATGCGCCGGGTCGAGCGACAGCCGGCCCTTGCCCATCGCGCTCAGACGGTTCCAGGAGATCTCCAGGTCGTTCACCTGCAGCGCGCCGTCCGCCGCGCGGGCCGTCTCCAGTGCGCTCACCCAGTCGGTGCGCCCGGCGCGCAAGCCGTCGAAGGCGCGCGACGGCAGGGCGGAGGCGTCGAGCTTGATCTGCGTCACCTCGGCGCCGAACAGCGAGGCCAGCGCCGGCGACAGATGCACCTGATCCGCCGTCGCGAACAGGTCGATGGCCGTGCCGCCGGGATTGATCCGCGCGTGAAGCTGCAGCCGCGCCGCCAGCAGAAGGGGCGAACCAAAATCGGCGCAGTCGATGTCGATGCGTGAGACGCCGCGCGCACCCGCGATCGTGCTGGCATGCAGGTCGCCGGCCTCGAACGGCATCGCATGCGGTTTGCCGGCAAGGTCGGTCCAGCGCAGCACCTGGCGCCCCGCTGCTTCATAGATGAACTGCTCGCGGCCATAGGTCAGGCCGTGCATCGCGAATTTCTCGGTCGTCCAGGACGACGGCCCATGTGGCGTCTTCACCGTCACCGTCAGGTCGGCGAACAGGATGTCGAGGTTGAAGGGAAAGCCGCTGACCGATTTCGACTTGAAGGCCAGCGTCACGCCGGGCATCGCTTGATGGCCGTTCATCGCGTCGAGGCGGCTCGACAGCGCCCCCGCCACGACCCACCAATAAATGCCGGTCGCCGCCGCGAGGCTGAGGAACA
>CAZMHP010000431.1:0-1960 GCA_964566095.1 uncultured Rhizobium sp.
CACCAGCATCATCAGCGCGACGCCGACCAGGATCTTGTCGGCGATGGGATCGAGCATGCGGCCGAAATCGCTGTTCTGGTTCAGCTTGCGCGCCGCCAGCCCGTCGAAGAAATCGCTCACGCCCGCGATCACGAACACACCGAAGGCCGTCAGCTGCCAGCCCTCGCTCGGCAGCACGAAGGCGACCGCGAACACCGGCACCAAAAGGATGCGCGTCAACGTGATAAGGTTGGGAACCTGGAACATGGGTGAGACTTTAGAGCAAACCCGTGTGCGATGGCGATTGTGATTTTCTGGTCTTAAGTGGGGATTTTCGTATTGCGGGTTCTTTGCCCATAAAACTCCGTGTCATGGCCCGCGACTGCGAGCCATGACAATATGTTCTGGATCACCCCGTGGGATGAAAGAAGTCGTAGATCTTCTTCGCCATGGCGCCCGACACGCCTTCCACCGCCGCGATGTCGCTGATGCCCGCCGCCGCCACCGCGCGCGCCGAGCCGAAATGCTGCAGCAGCGCCCGCTTGCGGGCAGCCCCGATCCCGGCGATCTCGTCCAGCGGGCTGGCGCCGATCGCCTTGCTGCGCTTCTTGCGGTGGCTGCCGATGGCAAAGCGGTGCGCCTCGTCGCGCAACCTTTGCAGGTAATAGAGCACGGGGTCCCTGGGCTCGAGGCGGAACGGCGCCTTGCCGGGCAGGTAGAAGTGCTCGCGCCCAGCGTCGCGGTCCGGTCCTTTTGAGATGCCGACCAGCATCACGTCCTCGACGCCGAGGTCGGCGAAGACCTGGCAGGCAACGCTCAGCTGTCCCGGCCCGCCGTCGATCAGCGCGATGTCCGGCCATTTGGTCTTCGGATCATCACCCTCCTTGACCAGCCGCGCGAAGCGGCGCGTCAGCACCTCGCGCATCATCGCATAGTCGTCGCCGGGCGTGAGCTCGGTCGATTTGATGTTGAACTTGCGGTACTCGCCCTTCTCGAAGCCGTCCGGGCCCGCCACGATCATGCCGCCCAGCGCGTTGGTGCCCATGATGTGGGAGTTGTCATAGACCTCGATGCGGCGCGGCGGCTGCTCCAGCCCGAACAGCGTCTGAACGCCCTCCAGCAATTCGCGCTGGGCCGAGTTCTCCGCCATGCGCCGGCCGAGCTGCTCGCGCGCATTGGTCAGCGCCATCTCGACGATCTCGCGCTTCTCGCCGCGCTGCGGCACCGAGATTTCGATCCTGCGCTCGGCGCGCAGCGACAAGGCCTCGGCCAGAAGCTCGGCGCTGGGGATGGCATGGCTGAGCAGCAGCAGCGCCGGCGCGGTGCGCTCGTCATAGAATTGCCCGATGAACGCCTCCAGCACCTCGCCGTCGGACAATTCCAGCCCGAGCTTGGGGAAGTAAGGCTTGTTGCCCCAGTTCTGCCCGGCGCGGAAGAAGAACACCTGGATGCAGGTCTCGCCGCCCTGGGTGTGCAGCGCGAAGACGTCTGCGTCGCTGAACGTCGATGGATTGATGCCCTGGTTGAGCTGGATATGGCTCATCGCGCGGATGCGGTCGCGCAGCCTTGCCGCTTCTTCGAAGCGCGTGACCTCGGCCAGCCGATTCATCTCCTGGATCAGCATATCTTGCACGTTGCGGCTCTTGCCGGTCAGGAACTGCTCCGCCTCGCGCACCAGCTCGGCGTAACCTTGCCTGTCGATGCGGCCGACGCACGGCGCGCTGCAGCGCTTGATCTGAAACAGCAGGCACGGCCGCGTGCGCGATTCGAACACGGAATCGGAGCACGAGCGCAGCAGGAACGCGCGTTGCAGCGTGTTCAACGTGTTCACCACGGCGCGCGCGCTGGCGAAGGGTCCGAAATAGGAGCCGGGGATCGAGTGGGCGCCGCGATGCTTCAGAAGCTGCGGGAACGGATGATCCTCGCGCAGCAGGATGTTGGGGAAACTTTTGTCGTCGCGGTAGGAGACGTTGTAGCGCGG
>CAZMHP010000432.1:0-1931 GCA_964566095.1 uncultured Rhizobium sp.
CCGGCAAGATCCTGCGCGAGGACATGGAAGCGATGGGCCCGGTGCGCCTGAAGGACGTCGACGAGGCGCAGATGCGCATGGTCAACGTCGCCAAGGATCTCGCCAACAAGGGTGAGATCATGATCGCCAACAAGCAGGGCGAAGACGAGTTGGTGTACTGATGAGCGCGGCCAGCAAATATACCTTCGACACCGAGTTCCGCGCCGAGGGCGACCTCGTCTCCAACGCCGCGCGCGCGCGCCAGAAGAAGGCGTACACGATGGACGAGATCGACCAGCTCTCGGCCAAGGCGCGCGAGCAAGGCATGAAGGCCGGCCAAGTGCGCGCGATCGAAGCGCAGACCCAGGAAGTCGCGCGGCTGGTCGAAGCCCTGCGCAATGTGGCCCAAAGCGCCGGCCGCGCGAGCGACGATGTGCGCGAGGAGGCCGCCATGATCGGCCTGGCCGCCGCCCGCAAGCTGTCCGCCGCCGCGATCGACGCGCTGCCGGCCGTCGACGTCGAGGAGGTTCTGCGCCACGCCCTGCACCAGGCGCTCGGCGAGCCGCGCATCGTTTTGCACACCAGCCCCGAGGTCGCCGAGATGATCAAGCCGCGCCTCGCCGAGATCGCGCACGAGGAAGGCTTCGAAGGCCGCGTCGTGGTCGCGGGCGAGGCCGGTCTGGGCCGCGCCGACTGCCGCATCGAATGGCGCGGCGGCGGGGCCGAGCGTTCCGCAGCAACCATCGAAGCGGCGATCGCCGAGTTGATCGCGCGTCGCTTTTCACATTCGTCGGAGGAATAAGTCATGGCGCCCAACGACGTCGATCTGCCCGATCTGGGACATGACGAGCCCGCCAGCAGCGCGGCCCTGCTGAACAACACGTCGAGCCAGGACGTCGATATCCGGCGCACGGCGCAGGATCTCGAAGCGGTGTTCGACGTGCCGGTCACGGTCAGCGCCGTGCTGGGCAAGTCCGCGATGGAAGTGAGCCAGCTTTTGAAGCTGGGCAAGGGAACCGTGGTCGAACTGGACCGCAAGGTCGGCGAGGCGATCGACATCTACGTCAACGATCGGCTGGTGGCGCGCGGCGAGGTCGTGCTCGTCGAGGATCGCCTGGGTGTCACCATGACGGAAATCATCAAGGCCGGTCAGGCTTAAGGAACGATAGCCATGAGACTACTCATCGTCGGACAGCTGCAAGGCCAGCTCACCACCGCCACCAAGATCGCGATGGATCGCGGCGCCAAGGTGACGCATGCCATCGACATCGAGCAGGCGCTCGCCTCGCTGCGCGGCGGCAAGGGCGCCGACCTGGTGTTGTGCGACGTCACCTGCGACATCGGCCAGCTCGTGCGCGGCCTCTCCGCCGAGCGCATCTGCACCCCGGTCGTCGCCTGCGGCATTGGCACCGATGCGAGGAGCGCGGTCGACGCGATCCGCGCCGGCGCCAAGGAATACCTGCCGCTGCCGCCCGATCCGGAATTGATCGCCGCGGTGCTGGCGGCCGTCGCCGACGAAAGCCATCAGATGATCTTCGAGGATCCCGCGATGGAAGCGGTGATCTCTCTGGCCGACCAGGTCGCCCCGAGTGAAGCCTCCATCCTGATCACCGGCGAGAGCGGCACCGGCAAGGAGGTGATGGCGCGTTATATCCATCGCAAGTCGCAGCGCGCCGACAAGGCGTTCATCTCCGTCAATTGCGCCGCGATTCCGGAAAACCTGCTCGAAAGCGAACTGTTCGGCCATGAGAAGGGCGCCTTCACCGGCGCCATCGCGCGGCGCATCGGCAAGTTCGAGGAAGCCAACGGCGGCACGCTGCTGCTGGACGAAATCAGCGAGATGGACGCGCGGCTGCAGGCCAAGCTGCTGCGCGCGATCCAGGAGCGCGAGATCGACCGCGTCGGCGGCACCAAGCCGGTCAAGGTCGATATCCGCATCATCGCGACGTCGA
>CAZMHP010000433.1:0-1924 GCA_964566095.1 uncultured Rhizobium sp.
GCGCCGCGCTCCAGCAGCACTTCGGTGAAGCCGCCGGTCGAGGCGCCGACATCGAGGCACACGCAATCGGCCGGCGACAGCTCGAACATGTCGAGCGCGGCGATCAGCTTCAGCGCGCCGCGCGACACATAGGGGTGCGGCGGCACATATTCGACGACGGCGTCGGCATCGAGCGCGCGCGACGGCTTGATCATCACCTCGCCGTTCACCTTGAGGCGGCCGGAGCGTATGGCGGCCTGCGCTTCGGTGCGGCTCTTGGCGTAGCCGTTCTTCACCAGGAACATGTCGGCGCGCAGATCGTCGGTGGACGGCGTGTTCATGACATTCTCACTCAAAGCGGACGCGCCGCCATCCCTGCGGGCGCGGTTCACGGTATTTGTCGATTTGCGCCGGCTCCACGGCCACGTCGCGCGCCTGGAAGAATGCAACGGCGGGTAGGCGCCCGTCCAGATTATTCGCGCCGATAACCTCTCCCGCTCCGCGGGAGAGGTTATCTAAGCCAACTTGCCCGCGGCTTCGGCCTCGCGCTCGCGGCCGAGCGCGTTCAGCGCGGTGGCGACGATCGCCTTGGCGTCGAGGCCGGCGGCCTCGTACATTTTTTCGGGCGTGTCGTGGTCCTGGAAGCGGTCGGGCAGCACCATCGGGCGGATCTTGAGGCCCCGATCGAGCAGGCCTTCCCAGGCGAGGAACTGCATGACATGGCTGCCGAAGCCGCCGACCGCGCCTTCCTCGACGGTGATGAGCACCTCATGCGCGCGCGCCAGCCGGCGCACGAGATCGGTGTCCAACGGCTTGGCGAAGCGGGCGTCGGCGACCGTGGCCGATAATCCGTAGCCGGACAGTTTCTCGGCCGCCAGCAGCGCCTCGGCGAGGCGCGTGCCGTAGGACAGGATGGCGATCGAGGTGCCTTCCTTCCAGATCTTGCCCTTGCCGATCTCGAGCGGGATTCCTTCCAGCGGGCGTTCGATGGTGCCCCAGCCTTCGCCGCGCGGATAACGCAGCGCCGAGGGACGGTCGTCGATATGCGCCGTGGTGGCGACCATGTGGACGAGCTCGGCCTCGTTGGCGGCGGCCATCAGCACGAAATTGGGCAGCGTGCCGAGATAGGCGATGTCGAAGGAGCCGGCATGGGTCGCGCCGTCGGCGCCGACCAGGCCGGCGCGGTCCATCGCGAAGCGCACCGGAAGCGACTGGATCGCCACGTCGTGCACCACCTGGTCGTAGGCGCGCTGCAGGAAGGTCGAATAGATCGCGCAATAGGGCTTCATGCCCTCCGCCGCGAGACCGGCGGCGAAGGTCACCGCGTGCTGCTCGGCGATGCCGACGTCGAAGGTGCGGTCGGGGAACACCTGGCCGAACAGATCGATGCCGGTGCCCGACGGCATGGCGGCGGTGATCGCGACGATGCGCTTGTCCTTCTTCGCCTCCATGATGAGGCTTTCGCCGAAGACCTTCTGATAGGCCGGTGCCTTGGAATTGGATTTCTTCTGCACGCCGGTGATGACGTCGAATTTCGTCACGCCGTGATACTTGTCGGCGCTGGCTTCGGCGGGCGCGTAGCCCTTGCCCTTCTTGGTCACGACATGGACCAGCACGGGGCCGTTCTTCATGTCGCGCACGTTCTCGAGCACCGGGATCAGATGGTCGAGATTGTGCCCGTCGATCGGGCCGACATAGTAGAAGCCGAGTTCCTCGAACAACGTGCCGCCGGTGACCATGCCGCGCGCATATTCCTCGGCGCGCTGGGCGCCGATCTTCATCGGCCGCGGCAGATGGGCGGCGATCCGCTTGCCCAGATTGCGCAAGCCCCGATAGGGCCGGCTGGAGACGAGGCGCGCGAGATAGGCGCTCATCGCGCCGACCGGCGGAGCGATCGACATGTCGTTGTCGTTGAGGATCACGATCAGCCGCGCGTCCATCGCGC
>CAZMHP010000434.1:0-1903 GCA_964566095.1 uncultured Rhizobium sp.
ATTGCGAACAGTACGATGGGCGAGAACACCGGGAGCATAGACGGAATGACCATTTCCCGGATCGCGGCCTTTGTCAGAAGATCGACGGCGCGGGCATAGTTGGGCTTTTGCGTGCCTTGCATGATGCCCGGCATTTCGCGGAACTGCTTGCGCACTTCCTCGACCACCGCGCCGGCCGCACGGCCGACGGCGGTCATCGCCATGCCACCGAACAGGTAGGGCAAGAGGCCGCCGATGAAGAGGCCGACCACGACCCAGGGATTGGCGAGGCTGAAGGTCGGCTGCTCGAGGCCGGCGAAGAAGCCGGTGCCCTGAGCCGCGAAGTACTTCAGGTCCTGGGTATAGGCGGCGAACAGCACCAGCGCGCCCAGGCCCGCAGACCCGATCGCATAGCCCTTGGTCACGGCCTTGGTCGTGTTGCCGACCGCGTCGAGGGCATCCGTCGTCTTGCGGACGTCGCCTTCCAGGCCCGCCATCTCGGCAATCCCGCCGGCGTTGTCGGTGATGGGGCCGAAGGCGTCGAGCGCCACGACCATGCCCGCCAGCGAGAGCATGGTCGACACCGCGATGGCGATGCCGAAAAGCCCTGCGAGCAGGTAGGTCGCGACGATGCCGACGCAGATCACGATGGCCGGCAGCGCCGTGGATTCCATCGAGATCGCCAGGCCCTGGATCACATTGGTGCCGTGACCGGTGACCGAGGACGCCGCGATCATCTTCACGGGGCGGTAGTTCGTGCCCGTGTAGTACTCTGTGATCACGATCAGTGCCGCCGTGACGGCGAGGCCGACCAGGCCGCACCAGAACAGCGTCATGCCGGTGAAGGTGATGGCGTTCGCGCCATCGCCGACCGTCAGGCTGGTGTCCATGCCGATGAGATAGTTCGTCAACGGCCACAGGCCGATCAGCGACAGGATCACGGTCGCGATCACGCCCTTGTAGAGAGCGCCCATGATGTTCCTCGAAGCGCCGAGGCGCACGAAGAACGTGCCGATGATCGAGGTCACGATGCTCATCGCCGCGATTGCCAGCGGGAAGAGCATCAGCTTGGACTTGAGTTCGCCGTCGAAATAGATCGAGGCCAGGACCATCGTGGCGACGGTCGTCACCGCGAAGGTCTCGAACAGGTCGGCCGCCATGCCGGCGCAGTCGCCGACATTGTCGCCCACATTGTCGGCGATGGTCGCCGGGTTGCGCGGGTCGTCCTCGGGGATGCCGGCCTCGACCTTGCCGACCATGTCGCCGCCGACATCCGCACCCTTGGTGAAGATGCCGCCGCCGAGACGGGCGAAGATCGAGATCAGCGAGGCGCCGAAGCCCAGGCCGACCAGCGAGTCGACGATGATCCGGCTCTGCTCGGGAACGGCGATGTCGAGGCCGAGCACGACGGTCAGGATCGCGTAATAGCCGGCGACCGCGAGGAGGCCGAGGCCCACCACCAGCATGCCGGTGACGGCGCCCGAGCGGAACGCGACCGAGAGGCCCTGCGCCAGGCCCTGGCGCGCGGCTTCGGCGGTGCGGACATTGGCGCGCACCGAGACATACATGCCGACATAGCCGGCCGCGCCAGAAAGCGTCGCCCCGATCAGGAAGCCGACGCCGACCTGCCAGCCGAGGAAGGCCAGGGCGAGGATGAAGATGACGACGCCGACCATGGCGATGGTGGTGTACTGGCGATTGAGGTAGGCGCCGGCGCCTTCCTGGATCGCCAGCGCGATCTCCTGCATGCGCGCATTGCCGGCGCTCAGGCTCAGGACCGAACGGATGGTCCAGACGCCGTAGAGCAGCGCCAACACGCCCGCCACGAGGACGAGTGTCAGATTCATGGACATGATAGATCCCTCGAGTTTTCTTGGCTTTCCGGACGGCGCGAATGAACCGCCCGTCCCCATGGCCGGCGGGA
>CAZMHP010000435.1:0-1899 GCA_964566095.1 uncultured Rhizobium sp.
TCTCAATCAGCGCCAGACGGAATGGTTCGGCCTTTTCCATCTTTCGGCCGACGAGGTGATCAACGAACTGCGGCCCAAGCTGTCGAAAGTCGTGGGGCTGAGCGTTTACATGCAGAACCCGCCCTCGATCCGCATCGGCGGCAATTCCTCGCGCGCTCAATATCAATACACGTTGCAGGACCTCGACCAGACCGAACTGCAGCAAAGCGCCTACAGGCTGATGGACGCGCTGTCGCACACGCCGGGTTTTGTCGACATCAACAGCGACATGGATCTGACCAGTCCCGCGATCAACGTGAATATCGACCGCGACAAGGCGGCGGCACTCGGCGTATCGCCATCGGCCATCGAGACCGCGCTCGGCGCGGCCTTCGGCGGCCAGCAGATTTCCACAATCTACGGATCGTCGAACCAGTATTGGGTGATGCTGGAATTGCTGCCGCAATATCAAAACGATTACTCGGACCTGAACCGGCTCTACATCACGCCCAACGGCTTGACGACGCCGACGGACACGACAGCCGGAACGGCGGCCTCCACAACGACCACACCGCTGGTGCCGCTCAGCGCGGTCACGCAGATGGTGCCCGGCACCATGGCGCTCAGCGTCAATCATCTGGGCCAGCTTCCCGCCGTTACGATTTCCTTCAATCTTCAGCCGGGCTATGCGCTGAGCGATGCGACGACATCCATCGCCAAGGTTCAGCGCCAGCTGAATTTTCCGGCGGGCATCGTGGGGTCGTTCCAGGGAACCGCGCAGGCGTTCCAGAGTTCGCTGAAAAATATCGGCGTGCTGCTCGCGATCGCGATCCTCACCGTCTACATCATCCTGGGGATTCTCTATGAAAGCTTCATCCACCCTCTGACGATCCTGTCCGGTCTGCCCTCGGCCGCGGTCGGAGCGCTGATCACGTTGATGGTTTTCCAGGTGCCGCTCAGCCTCTATGCCTTTGTCGGCATGATCATGCTGATCGGCATCGTGAAGAAGAACGCCATCATGATGATCGACTTCGCGCTGCACCGGCAAAGGAGCGAGCACGTCGCGCCGGAGAAGGCGATCGTCGAAGCCGCCATCGTGCGTTTCCGCCCCATCATGATGACGACGATGGCCGCGCTGATGGGTACGCTGCCCGTCGCCATCGGCTTCGGCGCGGGATCGGAAGCGCGCCGGCCGCTGGGTCTGGCCGTGGTGGGCGGCCTGCTGGTGTCGCAGCTCCTGACGCTCTACATCACGCCGGTGATCTACACCTATCTCGATCATTTGGGCGACCGCGTTGGCCATTTCCGCTGGCGCGACGTGTTCGGCGGCGGCCGCAGCGCGCAGCCCGCGGAATAGATCTCAGCCCTTCGCCGACAGGCGGTTCACTTCGGCGATCTCGTCGGCGGCCAATTTCCACGCCGCGGCCTTGACGTTCTGCTCGACCTGTTCGGGCCGGGTCGCGCCGGCGATGACGCTGGGCAGCCAGGGATGGGCGAGCAGCCAGGCGAAGGCGAGATCGAGGATCGAGTGGCCCCGCGCCCGCGCGAACGCCGTCAGATCGCCGACGATGCGCCAGTTCTCCTCCGTCATGTATTGGTCGGAAAAGCGGGTGCCGCGCGAATAGCGCGTGCCGGCCGGGATCTCGGCGCCCTGGGCGTACTTGCCGCTGAGCAGGCCGCTGGCGAGCGGGAAATAGGGCAGAAGGCCCATGCCTAACGTCTCCAATTGCGGCACCAGGGCGCGCTCCACATCGCGCACCACAAGGCTGTACTGGTCCTGGGCGGTGACGAAGGCGGCGAGGCCTTGGCTGCGCGAGGTTTCGTGCGCCGCGGTGAGCTGGTCGGCCGGCATATTGGAGCAGCCGATGGCGCGGACCTTGCCCGCCTTCACCAGGTCGTCGAGGGCGCGCAGGGTTTCCT
>CAZMHP010000436.1:0-1891 GCA_964566095.1 uncultured Rhizobium sp.
GCTTTGCGACACGAGGGATCGCCGCCGCCCTGGTGCTGGTCTATGGTGGCACCATGAACAAAACCGCGCTCGCCGTCATTCCGCTCGTTCTCATATTGGCGGCCGCCTGCAGTTCGACGCCCCGGCCGGGCCGCTGGAACCCCAACGCCGTGCCGCGCGACGAGAACTGGCATTCGCCGGCCGCATCGCTGCTGCGCTATGACGCCAACCATGACGGCACGCTGACCCGCGCCGAGCTTCTGGCCGGCCTGCATGCCGAGTTCAACACCTACGACGTGAATCACACCAACTGCCTTGGGCCCGATCAGGTGCGCGCGATCAACGCGCTGCGCGTGCAGCAGGACGCCAGCCAGGCGACGCCGCTGGTCGACTGGAACCAGGACAATTGCATCGATTTCAACGAATATTCGGGCAACATGCTCTCGCTGTTCGACACGCTCGACACCAACAATGACGGCCAGCTCAGCCCGCAGGAGTTGAATGCGGCCGGCGGTCGTGCCCCCGCCGGCAACACCGGGCAGGGCGGGACGGGCCGGGGTCACGGTGGCCATGGCCATCACGGCGGCGGCGGCGGTGGTGGCGGCATGCCGCCCGGCCAGTAACGTCGTTCGGCCGCCCGGCTTGACGGCGATGGGCGACAATGCGGAAGTCGCCCGATGCGGGGGCGCTTCCTGGTATTTGGCATAGCGGTGCTGGTCGCGGCGTGTTCCGCGCCGCAGAAGCCGCGCTGGTCGCCGTTTGAGACGCCGCGTTCGGAGGAGTGGCACTCCGGCCGGATGTCGATCGAGAACTTCGACATGGATCACGACGGCGTCGTCACGCGCGCCGAACTGGAATCCGGCTTGCGGCAATATTTCATGCAGGCCGACACCAACCGCGACGGACGGCTCGATCCCGACGAGGTGGCCGCGGAAAATCAGCGCCGCATCAAGAAGGACGGCACCGCCGCCATCCCGCTGATCGACTGGAACCATGACGGCTTTGTGGATTTCGACGAATTCGCCGGCGGCATGCGCTCCCAGTTCGAGCAAATGGATCAGGACGGCGACGGGCGGGTCACGATCGACGAGTTTCGCCACACGCCACCTTAAGCCCGGCATTTTCCTCGCCAAATCGCAGGCTCAGCTTGACAGCGATGGAGCCGCCGCCCTACACCGGCCCCCTTTCGCGGAACGGGCCCCTGGCCCCGATGCGGGGGCGTAGCTCAGTTGGTTAGAGTGTCGGCCTGTCACGCCGAAGGTCGCGGGTTCGAGCCCCGTCGCTCCCGCCACCACCGCTTTCGGCGGTGGTGGCGTGTCACGCCGTAGCGGTCCAAAGCGACAGCGTATGAACAGGCGGATCGCCGGCCGTGCCGCACCGAAATCCGACCTCTAAAGCAGCGCAAAAAACCGTCGCAGTTCGCCGGATTCGTCCGTGATCCTCTCAGTTGAGAATCGCTCGCAATCCCATTGAAAATTCCGGTTTTTTCGCGACGAATCTTGGTCTACACCCGCGTTGCTCGCGGGTGGCCGCCTCTTATACTGCACCCGCGAAATACCAGAGTCCGGCCTGTTCCTTGGGCGCGCCCGCGCCAGGGCCGGATGAGAAGGCTCGGGAATGGAAAAGCTGCTTCTGGAGTACCTCCCGATCCTGATCTTCATCGGCATCGCCGGCGTGATCGCGACGGCCCTGGTCCTGGTTCCGGTCATCGTCGCCCCCTCCAAGCCCGACCCGGAGAAGCTCTCCGCCTATGAATGCGGCTTCAATGCGTTCGGCGACGCCCGCATGAAGTTCGACGTGCGCTTCTATCTCGTCTCCATCCTCTTCATCATCTTCGACCTCGAAGTCGCGTTCCTGTTTCCCTGGGCGATCACGCTCGGCGCGACCGGCGCCTTCGCCTTCTGGTCGATGG
>CAZMHP010000437.1:0-1890 GCA_964566095.1 uncultured Rhizobium sp.
CGGCCTCGACATTGGCGAACTCCAGGATGTCGCCGATCTTGTTGTGCAGGCCGCGCCCCGCCTCGTTGATGTCGTGCGCGTATTCGACGTATTTCGCGTGGCCGACCGTGCCGTAGAAACCGCGCTCGATCACTTCGGAGAAGCCGATGATCGCGTTCAGCGGCGTGCGCAGCTCGTGGCTCATATGCGCGATGAACTCGGATTTGGCGCGCGAATCTTCGGCCGCCGCGCGCTCGGCCTGCGCCAGGCGCACAAGCAGCTTCGCCTCCACCGGCCGCGTGGTGCGCAGCGAGCGGATCGCCTGTGCGGCGCGCGCCTGGCGCTCGAACGTACGCACGAACATCGCCGCCAGCGCCCCGCCGGCCAGTGCCGGACCCAGGATCACGAACAGATAAAGCGGCAGCGAGCCCTGCCACGCCGCCAGCGCCGCGTCCTCGTCCATCGCGGTCTGCACCGCCACCGGCCAGCCGCCCACCGCCGTCGCGCTGCCGCCACCCGCCCATGCCGCGTCGCGCAGCAGCACCTGGCCATCCCTCAGCACGATCGCCGCCCGCGCCAGCAGCCGCGCCGGCACCAGCGCCTGCGGATCGAAGCTGATCGCCACCGTCTTGGCGCCATAGGGAAGGATCAGCGTGCCGGGCGCCAGCACGCGCGGCGCGCCGGCGGTGATCGTGTCGGGCGGCAGCGGCTGGCTGTCCAGGCTGTTCTGGGTCGCCAGCGCCAACCCGCTTGCGTCGAACACCGTGATGTTGCGGATGCCGTCGGCCGTGCCGTCCACCGGCTTGCCGTCCGCGAAGGCGCGTCCCTGCGCCGCCATGCGGTCGAGCGAGGCGGCGACGGTCGCGGCGATATCGCCGGCGCGCTCCGCCTCGAATACGCGCGCCTGCGCCAGCGCATGGACGCGGTCGCCCCGCATCTGGAGCACCGCGGCGGCCGCGAAGGAGCCGCAGATCAGCACGAGGCAGACGAGCACGGTCACGCGGATGTTCCGCGTCGGGCGTCGCGCCATTCCGGCGGTGAACGGAACACTCTCCGCGGTACGTGCAAACGCCACTGGGCGGCCCTCGAAGGCGAATCACTTGCCTTCAAGTCATTATGCGAATCGCGGACTCGCTGTCACGAAAGTTAACGAGTGGTTACTCGAGCATTTTCGTGGCGACCTCGAACAGGTTGGCGGAAAGCCCGTCGAGCTTGGTCAGGCCCTGAAGCTGCGCCTTCATCAGCGCCTGCCGCCCCTCATCGTAGCGCCGCCATGCCTCGAACGCGCCGGCCATGCGGGCCGCGACCTGCGGATTGATCTTGTCCAGCGTCGCGATGACCCGTCCGACCAGCGCATAGCCCGACCCGTCGGCGGCGTGGAAGCGCAGGTGATTGCCGGCGAAGGCGCCGACCAGCGAGCGCACGCGGTTGGGATTCTTGATGTCGAACACCGGCGTGTGCATCAGCTCGCGCACCGCCGACGCGGTGCCCGGCAGGCACGATCCCGCCTGCAGGCTCATCCATTTGTCTAGCACGAGCGGATCGGCCTGGAACCGGTCGCGGAAATGCGCGAACGCCGCGGCGCGGCGGGGCGACTCCATCCGCGTCAGCGCCGCCAGCCCCGCGATCATGTCGGTCATGTTGGTCGCGGCGCGATAATGCGCCTCGGCCAGCGCCGCCGCCGCTTCGTCGTCGGCCGCCGTCAGATAGCGCAGGCAGGCGTTGCGCAGGCTGCGCCGTCCGGCAGGCCCGGCGCCCGGGTCGAATGCGCCCGGCGTCGTCATCTTGTCGTACAGCGCCTGGATGCGCGGCCCATGTGCCGCGACGACGCTGCGGATCAGCGCCACGCGCGCCGCGAAGATGCCGTCCGGATCGGGCGTCTTCATCGCCTGCGCCAGCTCGGTATCGAGC
>CAZMHP010000438.1:0-1883 GCA_964566095.1 uncultured Rhizobium sp.
GGTGGATTGGGGCACCGCGCTGGCGCCGATCTACATGGCGCATGACGAAGGCATCCCGCTGCATGTCTGGGTCGACGAGACCCGGCCGCGCAACCAGGGCGCCTCGCTGACCGCGTTCGAGCTCGGCGCCCACGGCGTCGCGCACACCATCATCGCCGACAATGCCGGCGGCCACTACATGCTGAACGGGCAGGTCGATATGTGCATCGTCGGCACCGACCGCGTCACGGCGAACGGCGACGTCGCCAACAAGATCGGCACCTATCTCAAGGCGCTCGCGGCGAAGGACAACGGCGTGCCGTTCTATGTCGCGCTGCCATCCTCGACCATCGACTGGACGCTGGCCTCGGGCCGCGACATCCCGATCGAGGAAAGATCGGCCGACGAGGTCTTGAAAATGACCGGCCGCACCCCATCTGGAACGGTCTTGACGGTCGAGATCGCGGCCCCCGGTTCGGGGGCGGCGAACCCCGGCTTCGACGTCACGCCCGCGCGCCTCGTCACCGGTTTCATCACCGAGCGAGGGACTTGCGCGGCGACGGAGCAGGGCCTACGCAGCCTCTTCCCCACCGCCTGACGGCCCTGTGTTGGGCGGCGGGGTACCCCCCTTCCGATTTTTGGGTTCAATTGGGCGTGCCCCAAATATTGTGTGGAGCGACGATGAAGTCCCGATGGGTTGATGCCGAAGCTGCCGACTTCGTGAAGCGCTACGCCGAGAAAGGCGTCGGCGAAGACTTGGCGCTGCGCACCTACACGACGCGGCTGCTCGGCTCCGATCCGCGCCTGGTGCTCCACGGCGGCGGCAACACCTCGGTCAAGACCACGGCGAAGGATCAGCTCGGCGAGGCGGTCGAGGTCATCTGCGTCAAGGGGTCGGGCTGGGACATGGGCAATATCGAGCCCGCCGGCCTGCCCGCCGTGCGGCTCGCCGAACTGCGCCGCCTGCGCAAGCTGGAGAAGCTCTCCGACGAAGACATGGTCAACTTCCAGCGCATCAACCTGCTCGACAGCTCGGCGCCGAACCCGTCGGTGGAGACGCTGCTGCACGCCTTCCTGCCGCACAAATTCATCGACCACACCCACTCCACCGCCGTCCTCGCCCTGACCGATCAGCCCGACGGCGAGGCCGTGGTGCGCGAGGTCTATGGCGACAAGGTCGCCTACGTCCCCTACACCATCCCCGGTTTCGCGCTGGCCAAGTCCGTCGCCGATGTGTTTGACAAGAACCCAAAGGTCGAAGGCCTGGTGCTGCTGCAGCACGGCATCTTCACGGTCGGCGAAAACGCCAAGCAGACCTATGAGCGCATGATCCATTTCGTGACCCTGGCCGAGGAACGCCTGGCGCGGCAGCGCAAGCCCATCGCACAAGCCAAGCTGCCTGCGCACATCGCAAGCGTGCCCGAGATCGCGCCGATCCTGCGCGGCGCCGTCGCCATCGAGCGCAACGCCATGGCCGGCACGGTCAAGCGCCAGATACTGTGCTTTCGCACCAGCCCCGCGATCCTCAACTACGTCAACGGCGAGGCGGTGGCGCGCTACAGCCAGGTCGGCGTCGTGACGCCCGACCATACCATCCGCACCAAGAACTGGCCCCTGCTGGTGCCGGCGCCGGATACGCACAAACTCGACGACTGGAAGAAGGACGTTTACGCCGCCGTCGAGGCTTTCGTTGCCCACTACCACGCCTATTTCGAACGCAACAACGCGACTTCGAGCCCGAAGAAGAAAGAACTCGATCCCTTGCCGCGCGTCATCCTGGTGCCCGGCATCGGCATGTTCGGCGTCGGCGCCACGGCGAAGGACGCGGCCATCGCCGCCGACATCGCCGAGAACACGGTCGAGGTCATCACCGACGCCGAGGCCATCGGCGAATACAAATGCAT
>CAZMHP010000439.1:0-1867 GCA_964566095.1 uncultured Rhizobium sp.
GCCTGGTCGGGCGCACCGTCGCCGATGTCGAGCGCGACCTGATCCTGGACACGCTGGATCACTGCCTGGGCAACCGCACCCATGCGGCGAACATCCTGGGCATCTCGATCCGCACCTTGCGCAACAAGCTGCGCGAATATTCGCAAGCGGGCCTCGCGATCCCCAACCATGGCGAACAGCGCGCGGCGAACGGATAATTCATGGCAGACGTCTCCAACGCCGCCGCGCCTGCCGCAGGGACGTTCAATTTCGGCCTTGGGCAGATCGCGGATATCCTCAAGCGCTCCGATCTGGCGCTTGCCATCGGCATCATGGCGATCCTCGTCGTGCTGCTGCTGCCGCTGCCGCCCTGGCTGCTCGACATCTGTCTGGCGCTGTCGCTCAGTTTCTCGATCCTGATCCTGATGACCGCGGTGTTCATCAAGAAGCCGCTGGAGTTCAGCTCCTTTCCGACCATTCTCTTGATCACGACCATGATGCGGCTGGCGCTCAATCTTGCGTCCACAAGGCTGATCCTGGGCCACGGCAACGAGGGCACGGCCGCGTCCGGCTATGTCATCCAGGCCTTCGGCAAGCTGATCATGGGCGGCAATTTCGTGATCGGCCTGATCGTCTTCGCGATCCTGGTGATCGTGAACTTCGTCGTCATCACCAAGGGTTCGGGCCGCATCGCGGAGGTCGCGGCGCGCTTCAGCCTGGACGCGATGCCCGGCAAGCAGATGGCGGTCGATGCCGATCTCTCGGCCGGCCTGATCGACGAGAAGGAAGCCAAGCGCCGCCGCAAGGACCTGGAGGCGGAATCCAACTTCTTCGGCGCCATGGACGGCGCCAGCAAATTCGTGCGCGGCGACGCCATCGCCGGCCTGATGATCGTGGCGATCAACGTGATCGGCGGCATCATCATCGGCGTGGCGCAGCACGGCGTCAGCTTCGTCGACGCGTCGCAGACCTATACGCTGCTCACCGTCGGCGACGGCCTGGTCAGCCAGATGCCGGCCCTGATCGTCTCCACCGCCGCCGGCCTGATGGTCTCCAAGGCGGGCGTCGAAGGCGCCACCGACAAGGCGCTGATCGGCCAGCTTTCGTTCTATCCCCAGGCGCTCGGCATGGCCTCGGCCGTGATGGGAATCATCGGCGTGCTGCCGGGCATGCCGACCCTGGTGTTCGTAGGACTTGCCGCCGGCGCCGGCGGCCTTGCCTATGTGGCATATAAAAAGAAGGACGCTATCGCCGCCGTCGAACGCGCCGAAGAGGAAAAAGCCAAGACCGCGGAAACCTCCAAGGACGAACCGATCTCGACCGCGCTCGCGCTCGACCTGCTGCGCGTGGAACTCGGCTACGGCCTTCTGCCGCTGATCAACGACGTCAAGGGGCACCGCATTACCGATCAGATCAAGGCCCTGCGCCGACAACTCGCCACCGAGATGGGCTTCGTCATGCCGGCGGTGCGCATTCTGGACAACATGCAGCTGGGCGCCAACGAATACCGCATCCGCGTCAAGGAAGTGGATTCGGGCCGCGGCGATCTTTATCCCGGCAGCCTGCTGGCGATGGATCCCAAGGGCCTGCCGATCGACCTGCCAGGCACGCACACGACCGAGCCCGCCTTCGGCCTGCCCGCGACGTGGATCAACGGCGCGCTGCGCGAGGAAGCGAGCTTCAAGGGCCTCACCGTGGTCGATCCCGGCACGGTGCTGACCACGCATCTGACGGAAGTCCTGAAGGCGCATATGTCGGAGCTACTCTCCTATGCGGAGACCAAGAAGCTGCTCGACGACCTGCCGCCGGAGAACAAGAAGCTGGTGGACGAGCTGATCCCGTCGCAGATCTCGGTGACCGGCGTGCAGCGCGTGCTGCAGACGCTGCT
>CAZMHP010000440.1:0-1864 GCA_964566095.1 uncultured Rhizobium sp.
GGCGAGACGCCGATCCCCTGCGTGCGCTGCAACGAGCGCGTCAAGTTCGCCGACCTGCTGGACAGCGCGCGCGAGCTCGGCGCCCAGGCGCTCGTCACCGGTCATTATGTGCGCCGGGTCGTGGGGGCGGATGGGTCGCAATTGCACCGCGCCGCCGACGACAGCCGCGACCAGAGCTATTTCCTGTTCGCCACCACCCCGGCGCAGCTCGCCTATCTGCGCTTTCCGCTGGGCGCCATGCCAAAGAACGACGTGCGCGCGCTGGCGGCCGAGCTGGGACTTGGCGTCGCCGACAAGCCGGACAGCCAGGACATCTGCTTCGTGCCCGACGGCAAATACGCGAACATCGTCACCCGGCTGAAGCCCGGCGCGGCCGATCCGGGCGCTATCGTCGATCTGGCCGGCAACGTCATTGGCCGCCACGAGGGCGTGATCCATTTCACCGTCGGGCAAAGGAAGGGCCTTGGCCTCTCGGGCAACGCCGAACCGCTCTTCGTCGTCGCGCTGGATGCGCCGCGCGCCCGCGTGATCGTGGGGCCGCGCGCCGCGCTCGCCACGCACGGCATCGCGCTGCGCGACGTGAACTGGCTGGCGCCGATCGACGGCGAATTCGACTGCGCCGTGAAGGTGCGCTCGACCCGCCCGCCCGTGCCGGCGCGCGTCACGCCGCTGGCGCGTGGCGGCGCCCGCGTGACGCTGCTGACGCCGGAGGAAAGCGTGGCGCCCGGCCAGGCTTGCGTCTTCTATAATGACTCGCGCGTCCTCGGCGGTGGCTGGATCGCAGGCGCGGAGGCGCAGCGGGAGGCCGCGGAGTGAGCCGTTTCGCGCATGCCCTGGTCGTCGGCGGGTCCGGAATGCTGGCCGGGCTTTGCCGGTCGCTCTGCGACGTGAGCGACCAAGTCTCGGTGTTGGCGCGCAACGAAAAACGCATCCTGTCCATTGCACCCGCGATCGATGCGCTGCCTTGCGACTACAATGACGGCGCGGCGCTGGCCGAAGTTCTGGCGTCGCTGCATCCGCCCGATCTGCTGATCGCCTGGATCCATGGGCGCGCGCAGAAGGCCCGCCGCGCGCTGGCGCAGTGCGTCGCCGCCGACGGGCGCTTCGTGCAGGTGATGGGTAGCGCCCATGCCGATCCCGCCCATCCCGAGCGCCTGAAGGAGATGGCCCAGGCGGCGGACGGCCTGCCGGTCGACTACCAGGCGGTGGTGCTCGGCTTCGTGGTCGAGAACGGCCGTTCGCGCTGGCTCGGCAATGACGAGATCAGCCAAGGCGTGTTCGCGGCCGTGCAATCGGGCGCGGCGCATTCGGTCGTCGGGACCGTCCAGCCTTGGAGCGCCAAGCCCTGAACTAGTCGGCCGCGAGTTGTGCCTGCAGCTTCTTGGGTGCGGTGTAACGCCAGGCCGCCGTGACATAGGCACGGAGCGCCTTGGCATCGAGCTTGGTGACATCGACGAAGAGCCATAGCAGCGCCGCGTTCTTCATCGGCGAGAACACCTGTGGGGCCGCGTCCACCAGCATCAGGATCTGGTCGTGCGGCAGCCTTAGGATCCACCTCTCCTCCTTGAACCAGTAGAGCGCGAAGGTCTTCTTGCCGATGTTGAACCACAGGCCGTATTTGTGCGGTTCCTCATGCGTACCGGGAAGCCCCAGCGCGACGCGCTGGATGAAGGCGTATTTCGGCGGCTTGCGGGCTTTGCGGCTGGCCATGGCGGGTGCAATCCTGCCATGAAATCCTGCCGGGTGGTGTCAGCAGCCTTGCCTTGACAGGCTTTGGGGCCCCCCATTACATGCCCCGCCGCGAAACGGTTGGCAGCGTAGCTCAGTGGTAGAGCAGGGGAATCATAATCCCTTGGTCGGGGGT
>CAZMHP010000441.1:0-1855 GCA_964566095.1 uncultured Rhizobium sp.
CATCGGCGCGGTGATCGGCCACGAGATCAGCCACGGCTTCGACGACCAGGGCAGCAAATACACCGGCGCGGGAAATCTGGAGAGCTGGTGGACGGACGAGGACCGCAAGGCGTTCGAGGCGCGTACGGGAGCGCTCGGCGCGCAATTCGAGACCTACGAGCCGCTGCCCGGCATGCACGTGAACGGCAAGCTGACGATGGGCGAGAATATCGGCGATCTGTCCGGCATCTCGATCGCGCTGCAGGCCTATCACGCCTCCTTGGGGGGGAAGACGGCGCCGGTGCTGGACGGCTTCACGGGCGATCAGCGCTTCTTCCTGGCCTTCGCGCAGGTCTGGCGCGGCAAGTATCGCGACAGCGCGACGCGCCTGCAGGTCTTGAACAACCCGCACAGCCCGCCGCACTACCGCGTGGTGGGACCGACGCGCAATGTCGACGGCTGGTATGCCGCCTTCGGCGTCAAGCCGGGCGACAAGCTGTATCTGCCGCCGGATCAGCGCGTGAAGCTGTGGTAGGAGACCGTGCTGCGCCGCACAATATCCAGGAAGAAGATAGAATATTCATACGGAATGCCACAAATACTGTCTAAGCCATCATTGACCTATACTTGAAGTACAGATGTAGTTCCTCTCCCACTCAAGGGGAGGAACCCATGAAAACGTACCTGCTTACGGCCGGCTTCGTGCTGGCCGCCTTATGCGCCGCGAGTCCGGCGAGTGCCAACAGTACGTTCCCCTATACCTGCTCGAACACCACGTTCCAGTGGAACGCGGCCGCCGCGCCGATCATCCAGTCCTATTGTCTCAAGGCGAACGGCCTGCCGAACCAGACCGCTTTGGTACTTCAGGGCATCTCCAACCAGAACGGCCATCTGACGCAGGGAACGGGCGCCAGCACGTTCCAGCAGAGCTGCGGCAGCATCCAGATCATCATCAACGGCCCGGTGGTGACGCTCTCGGCCTATTGCCGGGCGAGCAATGGTTCGAGCGACGCAACGAGTCTGTCGCTCAACAACATCGGCAACAACAACGGCAATCTGGTGCAGCAGTAGTTCAGCGTTTCTTGGTGGGGCGCGCCGGGCGAGATGCCTTGCGCGCCCTTTTCTTTGCCGTCGGCGAAGCTTGGGCGACGGCAAACGCGGCGCGGGCCCAGCGGGCGAGTTCTTCCGGGTCGTCATAGAGCCGGTCGGGGATCGCGAGCCAAGTCGTTGTGACCAGCTCCTTGCCCTTCATGAAAGTGAAGGGTTTGCACGCCTCCGCGTCGAACGGTTTGCGGCTTTCCGCGTCTGTCTTGAAATAGATCACGTCGCGGAAGACCGAGCCGATCATCACCGATCCCGCATAGATGCCCTCGCCGCCGAAGAAGCGGCGCAGCGTGATGGGCCCGAATTCGGCAAAGAGGTCGTCGAAGCGATGGGGATCGGAGGCTTTTGCCATTTGCCAATACTGTCATGGCCCGCGACTGCGGGCCACCCAGTTGGGTTCTGCACAAGGCTTGAGGGTTCGCTGCGCCCACAACCTTGCTCCATGATGGCAAGGTGTCACCTGGGTGGCCCGCAGTCGCGGGCCATGACAAGCGCCGCTTAATGCGCGTCGGCCGCCGGCGTGATCGAGACGCTTTCGCCGCAGCCGCAGGCGGCGGTCTGGTTCGGGTTGTTGAACACGAAGCGCGCCCCGAACTTTTCGGTGACGAAGTCCATTTCGGTGCCGATGAGGAACAGAATCGCCTTGGGCTCGATGAAGATCTTCACGCCCTTGTCCTCCACCACCTCGTCGAGCGGCCCCACCTCCTCGGCATAGTCCATCGTGTAGCTCATGCCGGCGCAGCCGCCATTGGTGACGCCGACGCGCACGCCC
>CAZMHP010000442.1:0-1853 GCA_964566095.1 uncultured Rhizobium sp.
CGGCGTCGTCATTGCCCGGGATCGGATAGGCGATGCCATCCGGATCGCAATTGGAGTCGACGATCGCCGTGACCGGGATGCCGAGCTTCTTGGCTTCCGAGATCGCGATGGCTTCCTTGTTCGTGTCGATCACGAACAGCATGTTGGGAAGACCGCCCATCTCCTTGATGCCGCCGAGCGAACGGTCGAGCTTGTCGCGCTCGCGCAGCATGCCGAGCAGCTCCTTCTTCTTCAGACCCGAGGACTGGGCTGAGGACAGCGTCTCCTCGATCGTGCGCATGCGCTTGATCGAGTTCGACACGGTCTGCCAGTTGGTCAGCGTGCCGCCGAGCCAGCGGTGGTTCACATAGTATTGCGCGCAGCGCTTGGCGGCCGCGGCGATCGGCTCCGACGCCTGGCGCTTGGTGCCGACGAACAGGATGCGGCCGCCGCCGGCGGCGACGTCGCGCAGGGCGACGAGCGCGGCATGCAGCAGCGGGACCGTCTGCGTCAGGTCGAGGATGTGGATGTCGTTGCGCGAGCCGTAGATGTAGGGCGCCATCTTCGGGTTCCAGCGCTGCTGGCGATGGCCGAAATGGGCGCCGGCTTCGAGCAGCTGACGCATGGAATAATCTGGCAGAGCCATTGTCTTCAGTCTCCTTTACCGGTTGGCCAGACGCGTGAGTTATTCCCCGTGGGGAACACCGGACGGCGACGCAGGAATACCCTGCGAAAACCACTCAGCGTGCGAGATGGCGGGGCTTATAGGGGCGGAAGCGCCCACAGGCAAGCCCCATCGCGGCCGTCAGGGCGGGACGCCGGACAGGGCGTTCCAAATGAAAACGCTGAATCGTGCCGGCCTCCCGTCTAAGCTGGCTCCGCATCGAGGAGCGGGACATGCGGTTCAGGGCAATGGTGGTGTGCGCGGCCGCGCTGGCGCTGGCGATACCGGCGGCACTGGCGGTCGACCGCGACGATCCGAACTACGTCGCATATTCCCAGCGAAATCTGTCGATCCCGATGGCCGACGGACCGGGGCAGATCACTCTCTTCGGCAAGCTCTGCATCCCAAAGGAGGCCCAGGGCGGGCGGCCTCGCCTGGCCGTGCTCAACCATGGCTCGCCCGCCAAGGCGAGCGACCGGCCGACGCAGAGCATCGGAAGCTGCAACAGCGAGCCGGCGCAATGGATGCTGGGGCACGGCTTCGCGGTCGTCTATGCGCAGCGGCGCGGCTACGGCCAGACGGGCGGCGCCTGGGCCGAAGGCTATGGCAGCTGCAACAATCCGGATTATGTCCGCGCCGGACGCGAGACGGCGCGCGACATCGCCGCGATCGTCGATTTCGCGACGCAGCAGCCGGGGGTCAGGCCCGACGGCGCCGTGGTGGCGGGGGTCTCGGCCGGCGGCTGGGGCACCATCGCCTACAATGCGCAGCCGCATCCCAAGGTGGTCGCGATCGTCAACATGGCGGGCGGGCGCGGCGGCCATCAGGGCGAGGACAGCGACGAGAACTGCCGCCCCGACAGACTGGCGCAAGCCGCCGGCGTGTTCGGCAAGACGGCGGCGACGCCGATGATCTGGATCTATGCGCAGAACGACACGTTCTTCGGCCCCGACATCGCGCGGGCGATGTACCAGGCCTATTCCCGCGCCGGCGGCCGTGCGGAATTCCACCCCGTCGGGGCGCATGGCGACGAAGGCCATACGCTCTGGTCGGATGAAGGCGGATCGGACGTCTGGGGGCCGCTGGTCGAATCCTACCTGCGCAAGCGCGGCGCACTCGACCAGTCGGGCGGACGATAGTTCAGAGCCGTCGGATCAGCCGCAGGATCAGCAGCAGCACGACCGCGCCTATGGTGGCGCTGGCGATGATG
>CAZMHP010000443.1:0-1845 GCA_964566095.1 uncultured Rhizobium sp.
TAGAAGCTGTTGAACAGCGCCAACAGCACCATCGCGATCAGGAACAGGGCCAGGAACGCCGCCTCGACCAGGAAGGCGCCCGACTCCTCCTGCTGCTCGCTGCCGCCCTTGAACGCGACATGCACGTCGTGCGGGAAGGGCTGTGTGCCGATCCAGCTGCGGATGTCGGCGATCTCGGCATTGGCGTTCACGCCCAGCTTGACGTTGGCGCGGACGTGATAGACGCGGTGGCCGTCGACGCGCTCGATCGAGTTGACTTGCTGCGCCGGCCGCAGCGTCACGAAATTGCTGATCGGCACCATGCTGCCGTCCGCCGACGTGACGCGCAGATTGTCGAGCGCGTGAACGCCGCGCGCGTCGCTGGGGTAGCGCACGCGGATATCGACTTCGTCCTGGCTGTCGTCGGGGCGGTACTTGCCGACCAGGATGCCGTTGGTGACGAGCTGCACGGCCGTGCCGATCGATTGCGCATTGGCGCCGAAGCGGCTGGCGATCTCGCGGTTGATGTCGAGGTCCCACTCGATGCCGGGCAGCGGCCTTGTGTCCTCGACGTCGCGCAGTTCCGGCATCTTGTCCATATGCGTGCGGATCGCACCGGCGACCTGGGCAAGCTCGAGGTAATTGTCGGAACTGACGTCGATCATGACGTCCTTGCCGGTGGGCGGGCCGTTCTGGGGCTCGCGCACCTCGACATGCACGCCGGGAATATTCGCGGTCTTCTCTCGAATCTGCTCCTCGATCCACTTGCCCGGCTGGCGTTCGCGGTAGTCCTTCATCTCGACGCCGATCTGGCCGATATTGTCGACCGGAACGCCGCCATTGCTGTTCAGATTGTTGGCTTGGCCGCCGGACGAGGCATAGACGGCGCGGATGCCCGGTACCGTCTGCGCGATTCGCGCGATTTGCATCACGATGTCGCGCTTCTCGTTGGCCGAAAGATTGCCGCGCGCGGACACAAAAACCTGCGCATAGCCCGGGTCTTCGTCGGCGAAGAAAATCGTTCCGTGGTTGAACACGACGAACAGCGCGATCACGCCGAACACGATGCCGGCGGCGCCCAGCAGGACGCGCCCGGGATTCATCGTCAGCTTTTCCGACAGATGCGCGTACCAGCCGGTGATGCCCGGGATGTCGCGCCAGTCGCCGGTCTCCGACGCCTCGATGGCCCGCTCGTGTTCGGGATCGGCGATCGGCGGCTTGCCGAAAATGCCGCCCAGCACGGGCAGGAAGATGAGCGCGACGACCACCGATGCCGACAGAATGATGATCAGCGTGATCGGGAAGTAGCTCATGAACTTGCCGGCGACGCCGGGCCACAGCAGCATCGGCAGGAACGCGCCGATCATCGTCGCGGTGGCGCTGACCACGGGCCAGAACATGCGCAGGGCGGCTTCCGCGAAAGCCTGCTTGGGCTTATGGCCTTCCGTCATCTTCCGATCGGCATACTCGACCACGATGATCGCGCCATCGACCAGAATGCCGACCGCCAGCAGCATGCCGAACATGATCATGAAGTTCAGCGTGTAGCCGATGCTGTTCAACACCATGAAGGCGATGAAGAACGAGGTGGGGATGGCGACGCCCACCAGAAGGCCCGCGCGCAGGCCCAGGGCCGCCACGATGATGATCATCACCAGCACGATGGCGAGGATGATCGAGTCCGACAACGATCCCAGCATGTCGCGGATGTCGGTCGAATTGTCGAACAGATAGGTGACTTGCACGCCCGGCGGCCAGGTTTTCTCCGCCTTGTCGACGATCGTCCGCACCGCCTGATTGTTGGCGATGATGTTGGAGCCGATGCGCTTGGAGATGTTGAGCGAAATCGTCGGCTGGCCGTTCACC
>CAZMHP010000444.1:0-1844 GCA_964566095.1 uncultured Rhizobium sp.
CGTCCAAGATCGCCGAGATCGTCGGCGAGATGCTGACCAGCCGCGACATGCTGGTGCGCCGCCTGCGCGAGGGGATGGAGTTCTTCCAATTCCTGCGCAACCGCGAAGACATGATTGTTTCTTGACCCCGCCACGGTGTCATGGCCCGCCGGAGAGCGGGCCGCCCAGGTGACGTTAAGCTCGGACCTTGCAGGATGAAGCTGCGGCCCAGTTCTAGTCCGCGCAGAGCGGTGTCAACTGGATGGCCCGCTGCCCTCCTACGCCGAGGCTTCGGAGGGTCACCGGCAGAGTCCTCCGAAGCTGCGCAGCAGCGTAGGGGGATTGCGGGCCACGACAGTATTGGCTTGCGGCGCAACGTCGGCCCATGAAATCCCTTATCGTCACCGCCGACGATTTCGGCGCCGCGCAGGAAGTCAACGACGCGGTCGAGATCGCGCATCGCGACGGCATCCTCACCGCTGCCAGTCTCATGGTGTCGGGCGCAGCAGCGACCGACGCGATCCGCCGCACCCGTGCCATGCCGCGCCTTCGCGTCGGTCTGCACGTCGTATTGGTCGAGGGGCGTCCGACGCTGCCGGCGTCCGCCGTGCCCGATCTGGTCGATGCCACCGGCAATTTCCGCGCCGACATGGCGATGTCGGCCGTGAACATGTTCTTCCGCCCCAAGGTGCGCCGCCAGCTCGAGGCCGAGATCGAAGCGCAGTTCGATGCCTTCCGCGCCACGGGGCTTGCCCTCGACCACGTCAACACGCACAAGCATTTTCATCTGCATCCGACGATCGCGTCCGCGATCCTGCGTGTTGGCAAGGCGCACGGCCTGCGCGCGATGCGCGTGCCGCTCGAGCCGAACGCCGTGCTGCGGCGCGCCGATCCCACGGCCAAGCTGCCCGCCGGGCTCGCCACCGTACCCTGGGCGATGCTGGCGCGCGCGCGCCTGCGGGCCGCCGGGATACGCGTGCCCGATCAAGTCTTCGGGCTGGCCTGGTCGGGCCGGATGACCGCGCGGCGCGTGCTGGGCCTGATCGAGAATCTCCCGCAGGGGCTGACCGAACTTTATCTGCATCCCGCGACCGGCCCCTATCCGGGGTCGGCGCCGGGTTATCGGTATACGGACGAATTGGCGGCTCTGACCGCCCCGCGCGTGGTTCAAGCCTTCCGCAATTCGGGGATCGCCAAGGGCGGATTCGCGGATTTTTAAGGCGGTCGTTGCGCCTTAACCAGGTCCGAACTTTCCGAGTTCCGGACTCGCCAAGTCCGCGATTGGGTATATGTTGGTCTTCGACGAGCAATTGCCGTGCTTCGCCGGAACGAATCCCGAGCGCCGGTCAAAATAGGCGCGTTCGCGGCCCCCTCGACCCCCAAAACCCCGAGGGAGCACCAGTTCGATCCGGCGAGTCTGGCTGCCGAGCCGAAGTTGGTTTACCTCCGGTGCGGCGGTCTTTTTTCCAGACGCCTTGGCCGCTCTTCGCGCCATTGCTTTGCGGAATTTCGCCGGCTCTGCTATGCCGCACGCGTTCCCAAGTTGTTCAATTTACTGAATAATTCTTGAGGCCTTGGCGTTTGGAGGCATCGCCTTCAAAATCCCGCAAGCGCGAAGTGGACTGGACGATGACAGCACTCACATTCCCCGAACTCACGCCCACCGGCCCCGCCGTGCCGCAAGGCCGCATCCGCTTCGGTTCGGATGAGCACAAGCGGCTGTTCTGCAAGACCCTGCTCGACACCTTCAATCCCTACCGTCCGGCGGTGATCGACTGGCCGCGGCTCGAGAAGCAGACGCAGGACCGCATCACCGCGCTGCCGATCTGGGACATCGCGGTGCAGACCGAGAACCGCGCCGGCCT
>CAZMHP010000445.1:0-1839 GCA_964566095.1 uncultured Rhizobium sp.
GTGATCGGCGAGACCGCGGTGGTGGAGGACGATGTCTCCATCATGCAGGGCGTGACGCTGGGCGGCACCGGCAAGGAGACCGGCGACCGCCATCCCAAAGTGCGCCGCGGAGTGTTGATCTCGCTTGGCGCCAAGGTGCTCGGCAATATCGAGATCGGCGAATATAGCCGCGTCGGCGCGGGCAGCGTGGTGCTGAAGAACGTGCCGCCGGGCTGCACCGCGGTGGGCATTCCCGCGCGCCTGACCAATTGCGCCGGCGCCGACCGGCCGTCGCAGGAGATGAACCAGCTCATCGACCTGGAGCAGGACAAGGTCGGCTGAGCCTCGGGCGGCTAGAGTAAGTCCATCAACTTCAGCGTCACCAGCGCCGCCGTCACCATCGGTTTGCGCAGGAGTGGCCCGCCGGGGAATTTGCGCGGCGGCACGCGGGCGAGAATATCGAACCGCTCGGGCCTGCCGAGCGCGGCTTCCGCCAAGGCCTTGCCGCCCAGCACCGCCAGCGCCACGCCGTGTCCCGAATAGCCGTGGCCGAACAGCACGCGCTCCGATAGCCGGCCGAAATGCGGCATGCGCGTGCGCGTGATTCCCACCGTGCCGCGCCAGGCATATTCGATCGGCGTGCCGGCCAATGCGGGGAACACCCGCGTCATGCGCGGCCGGACCAGCGCGGCGATGTCGCGCGGCGGAGTCCAATAGCTCTCGCGACCGGCGAACAGCAGCCGTCCATCGGCGCTCTTGCGGTAGTAGTCGAGCACATGGCGCGTGTCGGCGACCGCGACATCGGCGCGAAGGACGTCGAGCGCGTCGCCGAGCGGCGCGGTGGCGACGATGAAGCTCTCGACATGGGCGATATAGGGCGCGAGTTCCGGCGCCAGCGCTCCGCTGAACGCGTCGCAGGCGAGGACCACCTGATCGGCCGTGACCGTGCCCTGCGCGCAATGGACCTTGGCCGGCGCGGCCCGGTCGATGGCGTGGGCGAGGCTGTGTTCGAACAAGAGCGCCCCCGCCGCGACGGCCTCGCGCGCCAGCCGCCGCACGAATTTCAGCGGATGCAGATGCCCGCCGCCGGTGTCCAGCCGCGCGGCGGGATAGACGCGCGTCCCCAGCATCGCTGCCACCTCGTCGCGGCCCAGCATGCGCAAGTTGTCGTATCCGTATTTGGTCGCGAGATGGCCGGCATCTTCGGCGAGGTCGCGCGCGGCCGCCGCGTTGTGGGCGGCGATGACAAGGCCGGATTTGAGATCGCAATCTTCGGCCGCCAGCGCGGCTACGAGCGCCCGCGCTTCCTCGCTCAGCCGCCATAGATCGCGCGCATGGCCTTCGCCGAGCCAGGCTTCGAGCTCTGCCTGGTCCTTGCGGTGCCCGGGATGGATTTGCCCGCCATTGCGGCCGGACGCGGCGAAGCCGAGGGACTCGCTTTCCACCAGCACGACCTTGGCGCCGGTCTTCGCGGCATGCAGCGCGGCGGAGAGGCCCGTGAAGCCGCCGCCGATCACGCATAGATCGGCGCGGATATCGGCCGTCAGGCGCGGCCCGGACGGGGCTTGCCCGGCGCTCGCCGCGTAATAGCCTTGGGGTTCGCCGCTCATGGCATTGTGCTTGCGCGAAGCGCCGGCCTGCGGTCAAGCTTGCCCTTGACCGGGCCCGGACCGCGTGCAAGTTGAGCCCTTCCCATCAGGAGAACGACGTTGACCCGCAGCGAAATCTGGCGCCTCGAGAAATATCTGCGCAACTTGTTCCGCCTCGACACGATCACCATCGTCGAGCGGCCCAAGCAGGCGGACTCGGTCGAGGTTCAGGTCGCCGGCGAGTTCATCGGCGTGATCTTCAAGGACGAGG
>CAZMHP010000446.1:0-1828 GCA_964566095.1 uncultured Rhizobium sp.
TCGCCTTCCTCGAAGTCGACTACATCGCGGCCGGCGCGCATGACGCGCCGATCAAGCTCTTCGCCATGCTGGGAAGCCCGGTGATGCGCGCTTCCCCAAAATTCCGCGCCCTGCTCACCTTCCACGATCATATCTTCCAGTCGCTGCGCACCCAGCAATGGGACAAGGCGCGCGAGCTGATCGAGCAGTGCCGCAAGCTCTCCGGCGCCAGCCAGAAGCTCTACGACCTGCACCTCGCGCGCCTCGACTATTTCCAGGACAACCCGCCCGGCGAGAACTGGGACGGCGCGTTCCGGCCGATCCTCAAATAGCCATGGGCGCGTTGGACACGATCCCGGCGGCGAAACGGCCGGCCGCGCAGACCGCTTTGACCGCGGTGTTCGGTGCGCTGCCCGTGGACGTGGCCGCGGTGCCGGGCGGCGCATCGGGCGCGCAGATCTTTTGCGCCATGGCCGGCGAGCGCCGCGCCTTGCTCCGCGTCGAAGGCGTGCCGAGCCCGCTGCGGTTTCCCGAACAATATGTCTCGTGGCAGGCGGCGTCGGATGCGGGAATCGCGCCGCCGCTTCTTTATCTCGATGCGCCGAACGGCGTCACGGTCAGCACCTTCGTGGACCAGCGGCCGCTCCGCGAGTATCCCGGCGGACCGGACGCCCTGGCGCATGCGGTCGGCGCGCTGATCCGCCGATTGCGGGCGACACCGCGCTGCCCGTCGTTCACGTCCTATCCCGAGATCGTCGCAAGGCTGTTTGCGCATGTGCGCAGCACGGTCGTGTTTGCACCCGGTATGCTCGATCCGCATGTCGAACATCTGGAGCGGATACGCGCGCGGACGCCGTGGGGCACGCCGGTGTCGGCGCACAACGATCTCAATCCGCGCAACGTCCTGTTCGACGGCACGCGACTGTGGCTGATCGACTGGGAGCAGGCTTATTGCAACGATCCGCTGGTCGACGTCGCCATTGCGCTCGACAATTTCGCCGCGACGCGAGAGCTGGAAGACATCCTGCTATCCGCCGCGCTCGATGAGACGCCGGACTCGATGCGGCTCGCCGACGTCCGGGCACTGACGCGACTTTACTATGCCGGTGTTTTGCTGAGCGCGGTCGCGGCCATGCCGGGGCCGCGCCAAGGCGACCTTTCCGCGCTCACGCGCGAACAACTTCTCGCCGGCGCCGCCGCCAATAGCATGCGCGAGACGCTCCTGGCGCTGGGGAAGCTGTTTCTCGCGTCGTTCCTCGACGGACGGCCGGTTCCGCCGCTGGGCGCTATTTGACCGCCCCGCGCAGGCCGTCCGGCGCCAGCCCATAATGCGCCGCCTCTGCGCCGCTCAGCTTCGCCCAGAGCTGGTCGCCCCAGGAGAAATGCCACCATTCATCGGGATGGCCGGCGAAGCCTTCTTCCGCCATGACCCAGTGCAGCAGGCGCCGGTTGGCGCGCGCCTCCTCGTCGGAGAACGACATCGCATTGTCGTCAAGGGTCTCGAAGCGGTCGCGATGCGCCAGCGCCGTCGCATCGTCGAAGATCGATCCCATCCAGAGCTGCTCGCCGCCTTTCCAGCGGAGCGTGAGATCGACCGCCGCGCCGGTGGCGTGCGGCGCGGGCCAATCCGCGTCGCGGCTCGGCGCCGCCCAATAGCGTTCGACCTCGCGCGTCAGCGCGTCGCCGCTGAGCGACGGATCGCGCCGCCGGATCTCCGCCGGCATCCACACATCGTGGAAATAGGCCTGCACCGCCAAGGGCCGCCAGGCATCGAACAGGAAAAGCTCCAATCCGGCCACGCCGAGCCGCGCATTGACCCGCGCCAGCTTCTCGCCGACCGATTGGCGGA
>CAZMHP010000447.1:0-1820 GCA_964566095.1 uncultured Rhizobium sp.
CCACCATCGCATTCATCGGCGTCGGCAATATGGGCGGGCCGATGGCGCGCAATCTTTTGAAGGCACGGCACCTGGTGCGCGCCTTCGATCTGAGTGCTGCGGCGCTCAAGCCCGTGACCGATGCCGGTGCGAGCGCGGCAGCAACCGCGCTCGAAGCGGTGAAGGGTGCCGATGTGGTGATCACCATGCTGCCGGCCGGCGCGCATGTGCGTTCGGTGTATCTGGAGGGCGAAGGCATTCTCGCGGCGGCGAAGAAGGACGCGCTGTTGATCGACTGTTCGACCATCGACATCGACTCGGCGCGCGCGGTGCATGTCGCGGCGGAGAAAGCAGGCTTCGATTTCCTCGACGCGCCGGTGTCGGGCGGCGTCGGCGGCGCCGAGGCCGGCACGCTCGCCTTCATGTGCGGTGGAGCGGACAAGGCGTTCGCGCGCGCCAAGCCCGTCCTGGAAAAGATGGGCAAGCGCATCGTGCTTGCCGGCGGCGCGGGCGCGGGCCAGGCGGCGAAGATCTGCAACAACATGCTGCTGGCAATCTCGATGATCGGCACGTGCGAGGCCTTTGCGCTGGGCGAGAAGCTGGGGCTCGAGCATCAGAAGCTGTTCGACATCATGTCGGCGGCGTCGGGTCAAAGCTGGTCGCTCACCACCTATTGCCCGGTGCCCGGGCCGGTGCCGACCGCGCCGTCCAATCGCGACTATGCCGGCGGCTTCGCCACGGCGCTGATGCTGAAGGATTTGAAGCTGTCGCAGGCGGCGGCGCAGAGCGCGGGCGCGGCGACGCCGCTGGGCGCGGAAGCGGCGCAGCTCTATGCGCTGTTCGCGGCGCAGGGGCACGGCGGTATGGATTTCTCCGGCATCATCAAGATGCTGCGGGGTGAGGTGTAGGCAGCCGCCCCCTCCACCGCTTCGCGGTCCCCCTCCCCCACTTCGTGGGGGAGGATCATCAATCGTGAATCGCCCGCCAGACCTTTTCGGGCGTCGCCGGCATGTCGAAGGTCTTGATGCCCAGCGCGTCGGTCACCGCGTTCATCACCGCCGCGGGCGCAGCGATCGCGCCGGCCTCGCCGCAACCCTTCACGCCCAGCGGATTGGACGGACATGGCGTGATGGTCATGCCGATGTGGAAATCGGTGACGTCGTCGGCGCGCGGCATGGCGTAGTCGTTGTAGGAGCCGGTGAGGAGCTGACCGGTCTCGCGGTCGTAGATGCCGTGCTCGAGCAGCGCCTGGCCGATGCCTTGGGCGATGCCGCCATGGACCTGACCCTCCACGATCATCGGGTTGATCACCTTGCCGAAATCGTCGACCGCGGTGAAGTTCACGACGCGCGTGCTGCCGGTCTCCTTATCGATCTCGACCTCGCAGATATGGCAGCCGGCCGGGAAGGTGAAATTGAGCGGATCGTAGAAGGAGGTTTCCTTCAGGCCCGGCTCGATCTTCGACGTATCGAATTTGTGGCCGACATAGGCGGCGAGCGCGACCTCGGCGAACACCATCGACTTGTTGGTGTGATGGCCGGCGAAGCGGCCGTCCTCGAAGGTGACGTCGGCCTCGGGCACTTCCATCACCGCGGCGGCGATCTTCGTCGCCTTGGCGACCACCTTGTCGAGCGCGCCGCTGATCGCCGACATGCCGACGGCGGCCGAGCGCGAGCCATAGGTGCCCATGCCGAACTGCACCTTGTCGGTATCGCCATGGACGATCTCCACCGTGTCGATGGGCACGCCGAGCCGGTCGGCGACGAGCTGGGCGAAAGTGGTCTCATGGCCCTGGCCGTGGCTGTGGCTGCCGGTCAGGACCTCCACCGAGCCGGTCGGAT
>CAZMHP010000448.1:0-1817 GCA_964566095.1 uncultured Rhizobium sp.
GTCGCGGTCAAGCACGAGATCGTGCTCGCCATCGTCGGCGGCCTCTTCGTGTTCGAGACCGTCTCGGTGATCGTGCAGGTCGTCTCCTTCAAGCTGACCGGCAAGCGCGTCTTCCGCATGGCGCCGATCCACCACCATTACGAACAGCTCGGCTGGAAAGAGCCCACCATCGTGATCCGCTTCTGGATCGTCGCGGTGGTGCTGGCGCTCATCGGCCTGGCCACGTTGAAGCTCAGATAGGCATGATCGCGGCGCGCTCCTTCGCAGGCACGGATGTCGGCGTCTTCGGGCTGGCGCGCAGCGGCATGGCGGCCGTTCGCGCCCTGAAGGCCGGCGGCGCCACCGTCCATGCTTTCGACGATAAGGAAGATGCGCGCCGCGAGGCGGCCGGCCTCGGCGCCATCGTCGCGCCCTTCGCGCAATGGCCGTGGGACAAGCTCAAATCCCTCATCCTGTCGCCCGGCGTGCCGCTGACCCATCCCCAGCCCCACGCCATCGTGGCGCGCGCCCAGGATGCGGGCGTCGAGATCATCGGCGATGTCGAGGTCTTCGCGCGCGAGATCGGCGCCGATCCGGCCGTGCCGGGCCGCAGTCCCCTCATCGCGATCACCGGCACCAACGGGAAATCGACCACCACCGCGCTCATCGGTCATATTCTCTCCGCGGCCGGCTTCGATGCGCAGGTCGGCGGCAATATCGGCCACGCCGTGCTGGATCTCGACCCGCCGGCGCCCAAGACGATCTATGTGTTGGAGCTGTCGTCCTATCAGATCGACCTCTCCCCCGGCATCGTGCCGGATGTATCCGTGCTCACCAACATCACGCCCGACCATATCGACCGCCACGGAACGCTGGAGAACTACGCCGCGATCAAGGCGCGGCTGCTCAAGCAGACCTCCAAATCCGGCCAGATCGTCATCGGCGTCGACGATCCGCAGAGTTCCGCCATCTTCACGCGCCATGCCTCGAATGGCGGTCCGCCCGCCGTGCCGGTCTCGGTCGGCAAGGTGCTGGGCCGCGGCGTCTTCGTGGTCGACGGCACGCTCTATGACGGGCAGGGCCAGCGCGCCGCCAAGGTGATGGATCTCGCAAACGCTCCGCATCTTCCCGGCACGCACAATTGGCAGAACGCGGCACTCGCTTATGCCGCGACCAAGCCCTTCGTGAAGGACGGCCACGCCATCGCGCGCGCCATCGCCGATTTCCCGGGCCTTAGCCATCGCATGGAAGACGTCGGCCGCATCGGCAAGGTCCGCTTCGTCAACGACACCAAGGCGACCAACGCCGACGCCGCGGCGCGCGCGCTCGCCTGCTATCCCGACATCTTCTGGCTCGCCGGCGGCAAGGCCAAGGAGGGCGGCATCGAGAGCCTGGCGCCCTTCTTTCCGCGCATTCGCAAGGCGTTCCTGTTCGGCGCCGCGGCCGATGCCTTCGCCGCGACCCTCACTGGCAAGGCCGAATTCGAAATCTTCGATACGTTGGACGCAGCGACGCGGGCCGCCGCCCTTGCCGCCGCGCAATCGACGTTCTCCGCGCCCGTCGTGCTGCTCTCGCCGGCTTGCGCCTCCTTCGACCAGTTCCGCGATTTCGAGCATCGCGGCGATGTCTTCCGCGCCCTCGTCGCCGCGCTGATCGCCCATCCCGTGCGGGAGGCGTCATGAACTCTCGCGTCGATCGCAGCTCTTACGCGACCTGGTGGTGGACGATCGACCGTCCCGCCTTCATCCTCATGCTGGCGCTCATGACCATCGGCCTGATGCTGGCCTTCGCCGCCAGCCCCGCTGCGACGGGCGGGCCGCTGACCGCCGGCGATTTCC
>CAZMHP010000449.1:0-1813 GCA_964566095.1 uncultured Rhizobium sp.
TCGGCGGCACGCCGATGCAGTCGATCATCTTCGCGCAGGAAGAGGGCAAATACGACGTCGCGACCGGCGGTCCCTTCGCCATCGGCCTGGGCATGTGCATACCGACCCTGATGGCCTATGGCTCGGACGAGGCGAAGAAGCGCTATGTCTGGCCCGCCGTCCAAGGCGACGAAATCTGGTGCCAGCTCTTCTCCGAACCGGCCGGCGGCTCCGACGTCGCCAATCTGCGCACCAAGGCGGAGAAGAACGTCGACAGCACCTGGACCATCAACGGCTCCAAGATCTGGACCACGGGCGCGCAATTCTCCGACTACGGCATCTTGCTCACACGCACCGATCCCAACGTGCCCAAGCACAAGGGGCTCACGATGTTCTATATCGACATGAAGGATCCGGCGGTCGACATCCGGCCGATCAAGCAGGCATCCGGCGGCTCGGGCTTCAACGAGATCTTCTTCACCGACCTGAAGGTGACGGACGGCCAGCGGTTGGGCGAGGTCGGTCAGGGCTGGCAGGTCGCGCTCACCACGCTGATGCATGAGCGCCTCGCGGTCGGCGGCGGCCAGGGCGGCGGCCTAGACGTGCCGCAATTGCTGCAGCTCGCCCGCTCGCTCGAGCTGGAAGACGGTCCCGCGATCAAGAACGCCGCGGTGCGCGAGAAGATCGCCGACTGGTATGTCCGCTCGGCCGGCCTGCGCTACACCACGATGCGCACCATGACGGCGCTGAGCCAGGGCAAGCAGCCGGGACCCGAAGCCTCGATCGCCAAGATCGTCGTCGCCTCCAAGCTGCAGGATCTTTCGGCCTATGCCATGGACCTCGAAGGCGAGGCCGGCATCCTGCAGGGTTCGGCGGCGCCGATGGACGGGCTTTTCCAGGGCGGCTGGCTGGGCGCGCCGGGCCTGCGCATCGCCGGCGGCACCGACGAAATCCTGCGCAACATCATCGCAGAGCGCGTGCTCGGCTTGCCGCAGGACGTCCGCGTCGACAAGGACGTGCCGTTCAATAAGATACCGACGGGACGGTGAAGAGCGAATGGCGAAATGGCGAGTAGCGAATAGGGAAACGGGGCTTTAAACTATTCGCTATTCGCTATTCGCTATTCGCCAATAACCATGATCTCCTCGCCCTGCATCAAGGTCTGCATCGTCGACGGTGGCGCCGATATCTGCATCGGTTGCGGCCGCACCCTGCCCGAGATCGCGCGCTGGGGCCGCATGAGCGAGGACGAGCGCCGCGCCATCATGGCGACGCTGCCGGAGCGGATGAAGGCCAAGGGCATCGTCCCGCCCGCGCCGGTTTAGGCGCGCGCTTTATCCAAACCGCCGCTGCAGCCAATCGATCATGATCGCATTGAGCGCGTCGGGATGTTCCTGCTGGGTCCAGTGGCCGCAATCCAGGATCAGCTTCTTTTCCAGATCGGGAACGAACTGCTCCATGCCCTCGGCCATGGCGGGCGAGAGCACGATGTCGTCCTCCGCCATCACCATCAGCCCGGGCACGCTCACCTTCTGCACCTGGCCCTCGCTCTGTTCCCAGTTGCGCGTGAAGTTGCGGTACCAGTTGATGCCGCCGGTGAAGCCGGTGCGCGTGAAGGTGTCGACATAGGTCTTCATCTCGCCCGCGTTCAGCAGAGGTTGCCCGCCCCAGCCGCTCTCGTCGCTCTGCAGGGCCTGCACCAGTGCGAGGTTGCGCTGCTCCGGCGGCAGCTTGGCGTAGTCCGCCGCCTTGACCCCCGATTTGCGCATGAAGAAGCGAAACGTCTTGCCGACGTCCTTGGCCAGCACCGCGTCGGCGACGCCGGGCTTCTGGA
>CAZMHP010000450.1:0-1809 GCA_964566095.1 uncultured Rhizobium sp.
CCTCCTGCACGCCGATGGCGGCGGGGATGAAGATGGTGGCGCTGCGCAGCGCGGCGAGCAGCGCCTCGATGGCGATGCAGGAAAAGAAATCGATATGGAGACCGATCAGGCGCACGCTCACCCAGACCAATCCGGCGCTGGCGATCCAGGACAGGAGATGGATGGTGGAGGAGGTCGCGAGGCGCGACTTGGATTCGTACATCGTGCGCATCTGCTCGGAGAAGGCGGCGGTGTGCGAGAGCGCGGCGGGCAGGAAACGCTCGGCCAGCGTCTCGGCGAATCTGCTGCCGCGCTGCTGCAGCACGACGAAGGCGGCGATGCCGGGAACGAGCAGCAAGGTGCCCAGGATCAATCCGTTCACATAGGGCGCGGTCGCCGCCGATTCGCGCAGCTGCGCGATGCACAGCGCGATGCCGAGCAGGACGAAGGCGATCTGCGCCATCAGCTCCGTCGTCACGTCGGCGATGGCGGACGCGAAGGCGAGCGCCGGCGAGACGCCGCGCAGGATCACCGCGCGCGCGCCGATCACGATGCCGCCGAGCTGGCTGAAGGGCAGGATGTCGCCGGCGCTGTCGCGCGTCTGGCGGCCGAGCACATAGGTCAGCGCGTCGCGCGGATTGGACTTCGGAATCAGCGCAAGCCAGGCCATGCCCATGAGCGCCACGACAGCGAATCCCGCGGCGCAATAGAGCGCGAAGCCGCCGAAGCCGATGGCCGTGACGGTGTCGAACACCGCGGTCACGCCGATGTGGAACAGCAGCCAGACGAACAGCGCCAGCCCGACCGCCGCCGCGATGATGACGCCGAGTTTCATGCGGTCGCGTGGGGTTCTGTTCGACCCAACACAGAAGAAAGGTTGTCATGGCCCGCGATCCCCCTACGCTGCTGCGCAGCTTCGGAGGACAATGCCGGTGACCCTCCGAAGCCTTGGCGTAGGAGGGATGCGGGCCACCCAGCTGGGTTCTGCACGCTGGGGTGAATCGAATGGAAAGGTTTCTCGCGAACCTGCGACATCTGTTCTTAGATCACCTGGGTGGCCCGCATTCGCGGGCCATGACAAATGGTGTGTTGAGGGACCATGACATCAGGACGCCGCAGCGACCGTGCGTTTCGGGCCGAAGACGCGGCGGAAGGTGCGGATCATGAACGGCACGAAGCGTGGGCGCTTCAGCCTTTGGTCATAGATGCCGAGCCGCCGGTCGTTTTCCAACAGGCACGTGTCCATCAGCTTGAACACGTCGATCTCGTCGCCGCCGAGCTGGCTGGCGCCGTTGACGGTGAAGTTGTTGTCCTGCTGGCCGTTGGAGACGTCTGACGCGATGCCGATGCGCTCATAGACGAGGAAGGCCCAGACCGCGAGGACCTTGAGCTCGAACCACGGCCGGCGCCACAGCTTCATGTTGCGGCGGTGCCAGGCGACCCAATTGACGAAGAAAAGGATGTGGCGGCCTTCTTCCTGGACCACGGGCTCGAAAGTATCGACCAGTTCGGCCGGGAAGAAGCCGGAGGACTTCGCGGTCTCGAACAGGCCGAAGGCGAAGAAGCTGTCGATGCATTCGCTGTAGCCGGTGACGAGAAACGCCCATTCGGGATCCTTCGGGCGCGGATAGGCCGGCTCCGGCGCGAGCTTGATGCCGTAGGCCTCGACCAGGTTCGACAACACGTAACGGTGGCGGCGCTCCTCGAAGCCGTTCATCTCCACCGCCTTGCGCAACAGCGGATCGGCGATGCCCTCGGCATAGGTGCACACGTTGAGGCCGGCGCGGTTCTCGGTCTGCACCGCGATGTCCCAGATCGGCAGCGCGGTGA
>CAZMHP010000451.1:0-1808 GCA_964566095.1 uncultured Rhizobium sp.
GGCATACCAGATCGAGACGCCCAGAAAGCCCAGCAACACCACGAACGCCAGCCAGCCGCCCCGCGACAGATGGGCGTGGTTGTCGTTGTCGCTGTTGCTCATATAGCTGCCACTCATGGAGTGATAACGCGGCGACATGCATCTCGTTCATCATCCGGACAGGCGGATATTACGTAGCTGCCGCGCCGAGCATGAGGGAACCGGGCGCCAGTTGCACCTTCAGTTCCGCGCCATCGGCGCCGGAAACCTGCAGCAGATCGCCCTTGATCGGGGCCGAGCCGTCGATGACGGCGGCGCACCAGCGCGTATCGTCCACCCGGACGGCACCACGGCCGTTGACGAAATTCTCCTCGGCCTTTACGACGCGGCCGACATATTGCGCGCTGCGGTCGTTGAGATTGGTGTGCGTCGTGCGCTCGGCGCGGCCCCAGCCGGAACGTTTCCAGGCCGCGGTCGCCACCACCGCGATGACCGCGAACAGGAACACCGCCAGCCGCCCGTCGAGCGACGGCACGACATATTTCAGTACCCCCACGACCAGCGCCGCGATACCCGGCCACAGGAGATATTGCGTGGTGCTCGCGATCTCGAGCGCGAGCAGGATCGCGCCCAGCGCCCACCAATGCCAGGCGGGCTGGTCGTTCAGGAACAGGGTGATCGTGTCCATGGCGGGCCCCTCAGGTTCCGGCCGGCCGCGTCGGCGGCGGCGCGACGTTGGGCACTGTGCCGGCGGCGTTCTGGCCGCGCGCGCGCGGCGCCGCTGCGGCGGTCGTTGTCTGTGTGGTGATCGCCTCGCGGGTCATCTCGGCGATGCCCGCGATGGAACCGAGCAGGCCCGCCGACTCCATCGGCAAGATCACGAATTTCTGGTTGGGCGCATTGGCGAGCTGCGCGAAGGCATCGACATATTTCTGGCCGAGGAAGTAGTTCAGCGCGTTGACGTTGCCGGCCTCGATCGAGTCCGAGACCATCTGCGTCGCCTTGGCTTCGGCCTGCGCCAGGCGCTCGCGCGCCTCGGCGTCGCGGAAGGCGGCTTCCTTGCGGCCCTCGGCCTGCAGGATCGCCGACTGCTTGGCGCCTTCGGCACGCAGGATGGCGCCCTGCTTCTCGCCGTCGGCCTGGGTGACTTCGGCGCGGCGGAAGCGTTCGGCCTTCATCTGGCGCGCCATCGCTTCGGTGATGTCGGTCGGCGGCGACAGGTCCTTGATCTCGATGCGGGTGACCTTGACGCCCCAGGGGCTCGTCGCCTGATCGACGACGCTGAGCAGGCGCTGGTTGATCTCGTCGCGCTTGGACAGAACCTCGTCGAGGTCCATCGCACCGATCACGGTACGTGCGTTGGTGAGACACAGATTGGTGATGCCGGCTTGCAGGTTGGCGACCTCGTAGGCCGCCTTGGCGGCGTCGACCACCTGATAGAAAGCGATGGCGTCGGCGGTCACAGTCGCGTTGTCGCGCGTGATCACGACCTGGCTCGGGATCGTCAGCACCTCTTCCATCATCGAAAGCTTGCGGCCGATGCGATCGACATAGGGGACGATGAGGTTGAGGCCGGGCTTGAGGACTTTCGTGAAACGCCCGAAGCGTTCCACCGTCCATTCGCGGCCTTGCGGCACGCTCTTGACCCCGGAGAAGATCGTGATGAAGGCGAGGAACAATACCGCCAGAACGAAGATCGTGGCGCCATCCATGGACATTCTCTTCCCCCTCTTCGGCCTGTGTTGCCAGCCTACCGCGCCACGACGTAATCACGCCATGGGCCATCAAAAGGCCTTGAAGTCCGAAGAATAGTTCCTAGCCCCGATTTG
>CAZMHP010000452.1:0-1797 GCA_964566095.1 uncultured Rhizobium sp.
TCCATGGCGAGCGCGAAGGAGAGGACCTTGAACACCGAGCCGAGCTCGTAGCGGTCCGCGGCCATGATGTTGTGATCGGAGTCGTCGCCGATCATGTGGCGGTAGTTGGGATCGAAGTCGGGATAGGACACCATAGCGATGATCTCGCCGGTGTTGACGTCCATCACGACACCGCCCGCCTTGACGGCATGGAACGTCTGGCGCGCCGCCTCGACTTCGTTGCCCAGAATGTATTGCACGCGCATGTCGATGGAGAGCTGCACGGGAACGCCCGGCGCGGTGCGCAATTGCACGTCCAGGCCGCCTTCGAGGCCCGACTGGCCATTGCCGTCCGGATCGGTGACGCCCAGGAGCTGCGCCGTGGCGCGTCCGTCGGGATAGTAGCGCTTGGTGTTGGGCTCGAACTCGATCCCCGGCAGGCCCAGATGCATCACGCGGTCCTGCACGTCGGGCGTCAACTGACGCGCGACGAGGACATAGGGGTCCTTCGCGTTGGCGAACGCCCCCTTCAGGCGCCGATAGTCGGCGCCGGTGACGCGGGCGAGATCGCGCGCCGCGCCGTCCTTGTCGTCCAGCGCATGGGGGCGGGCATAGAGATCCATCACCGGCAGATCGCGCGCCAGCAGATCGCCGTTGCGATCGACGATGTCGGCGCGCGCGAACAGGCTGGGACCGACGACGGCGCCGGCTTCGCCGTGGCGGAACAGGGTGACGTCGATGAGGCGCACGCCGACCAGCGCGAAGGCCATGACGCAGAGAACCGCGCCGATGACGATGCGTCGCTGGAAGATCGTGGGCCCTTGGGTCATGCGGTTCTCAATTCGCCGGAACCTGCGCGCTGGCCTGGCGGATCGGCGTGTCGGTCAACGGCGCCTCGTCGCCGCGGCGCGGCAGCGCCTCGAACGAGGACAATTGCAGCGCCGGCGCCCCGGTGAGACCGAGCCGGCTTTCGGCCAAGGCGTGAATGCGCGCGGGACCCGCGACATGGGCCCATTCGGTCTGCAGCACGCTCATCGTCGATTCTTCCCGCGCGATCTGCCGATCGACGCTCGAAAGCTCGACATCGGCGATGCGCGTGCGCTCCGACACGTGATAGAGCGCGAGGATCGAAAGACCCATCAGGGCAACGCAGAAGGTGTTGAGGATGCGAACCATGAACTGCTCCTAAGCCGCCAAACGTTCGGCCGCGCGCAGGCGGGCGGAGCGCGCGCGGGGGTTGCCTTCGACTTCGACATGGCCCGGCATGAGCGGGCTTTTGGTGAGAAGCTGGAATTGCGCCGGCTGGGCGCGACGGGCCAGCGGCGCGTGGCGTGAGCCTTGCGGCGCCGATGTGCCGCGCTGGCTGAGGAAGTGCTTGACGATGCGGTCCTCGAGCGAGTGGAACGCGACGACGACGAGGCGGCCCTGCGGCGCCAGGACCTTCGTTGCCGCTTCCAATCCGCGCTCGAGTTCGCCGAGCTCGTCGTTCACATGGATGCGCAGCGCCTGGAAAGTGCGGGTGGCGGGATGGATGGCGAGGCGCGCGGCGGCCGGACCCTGCGCCTCTTTCACGATGTCGGCGAGCTTCGCCGTGCCGACGATGGGGCGCTTCGCCACGATGGCGCGCGCGATGCGGCGCGCGTTGCGCTCTTCGCCGAGCTGGGCGATCACGCCCGCGATCGTCTTCGCGTCGGCGGTGTTGACGAAATCGGCAGCGCTTTCGCCTTCGCGGCTCATGCGCATGTCGAGCGGGCCGTCCTCGCGGAAGGAGAAGCCGCGCGCCGGCTCGTCGAACTGGAAGGACGAGACGCCGAGATC
>CAZMHP010000453.1:0-1797 GCA_964566095.1 uncultured Rhizobium sp.
CGATCAAGGTTCCACTCACCTGGGACGGGCTGGCCGCCTGCCGCGCGCTGCGCGCCGACGGGCTGATGGTCAATGTCACGCTGTGCTTCTCGCCCGTCCAGGCGATGATGGCGGCCAAGGCCGGCGCCACCTTCATCTCGCCCTTCATCGGGCGGCTGGACGATGCCGGCCAGGACGGCATGGACCTGATCCGCGAGATCCGCACCATCTACGACAATTACGGCTACGAGACGCAGATTCTCGCCGCCTCGATCCGCGGCGTGCCGCATGTGCGCAACACGGCGCTGGCCGGCGCCGATGTGGCGACGATCCCCGTCGACGTCTTCAAATCGCTTCTCAACCATCCGCTGACCGACAAGGGGCTGGCGGCCTTCATCGCGGATGCGAAAAAGGCCGGGGTCAGAATCAGGGACGAATGAGCGAACAGGCGAAAACCGCGCCACCGGGGCAGGCGGCGGCGGACGCGATCAAGGCCTATATCAAGATGAACCGCGGCAAGCTCGCGGCCGATGGCGAGTTGCTGTCGCTGCTGTTGCCGGAGCGCGCCGACATCGGCGAGGCGCGCGACTTCCAGCGTTTCGTGATCGACCGGCTGATGGCGGAGAACGCGACGCTGCGCGCCGAGCGCGACGGTTTGCTGGGCCTGCAGAAATCCTCCGTGCGCATGGGCGAAGGCGTGCGCCGTTTCGTGCTCGACCTGATCGATGCGCGCAGCTTCGCCGAGGCCATCGCGGTAGTGATCGCCGCCGCGCCGTCCTTCGGCGCCGACCGCGCCGCGATCTGCGTCGAAGGCGAGCCGGGCAGCGCGCGGATCAAGACCGAAGGCGTGCTTCTGATTCCCGCCGGCACGACCGAAGCCGTGCTCGGGCGCGACGGCACCGGCGCGATCCTGTCGGGCGGCGGTGAGCTTCTTCTGGGCGCCTGCGATTTCCGCAGCCTGGCGGTGTTCCGCGTGAAGATCGGCCGCGACGCGCCGGCCGCCCTTCTGGTCATCGGCGCCAATGCGGCCGGCGCCTTCGAGGACGAGGCCATCGCCACCGATCTGCGCTTCGCCGCGCGCGCCCTCGAACGCGCGATCCGGGCATGGCTCGATCTGCCGAAGATCTGAAGAAGGCCTGGCTCGCCAGCCTTGCACATGAGCGGCGCGCCAGCCCGCACACGCTGCGCGCCTATGGCGACGACATGGCGCGCTTTCTGGATTTCCTCCACGGCCATCTCGGAGGCGCGGTGAACGAGCGCGCGCTGGCCAAGCTCAGCCCTGCCGATATCCGCGCCTTCATCACCGTGCGCCGCCACGAAGGTCTCGGCGCCAAGGGCGTGCAGCGCGCCATGGCCGCGGTGCGCAGCTTCTTCCGCTATCTGGCGCGCGAGAACATTCTGGAAAGCGCCGCCGCGCGCAACGTGCGCACGCCGCGCATCCGCAAAGGCCTGCCGCGCCCGTTGAGCGAACGCGATGCGGCGCGCGCCATCGAAGTCGCCGGCGAGCACGACATCGAATGGATCGCGGCGCGCGACGCTGCGCTGCTCACGCTGCTCTACGGCGCAGGCCTGCGCATCTCCGAAGCGCTTAGTCTGAAGCGCGGCGACGTTCCGTTGGCTGCGTCGCTGACCATCCTCGGCAAGGGCAACAAGGAGCGCGTGGTACCGGTGCTGGATCAGGTGCGCGAGGCGATCGGCCGCTATGAAACGCTCATCCCGTTCACCGGCGCCAAGGATGCGCCGCTGTTCCTGTCGCGCCGCGGCAAGGCGGTGAGCGCGCGCGAGGCGCAATTGCTGATGCAGAGGCTGCGCGGCGCG
>CAZMHP010000454.1:0-1786 GCA_964566095.1 uncultured Rhizobium sp.
GCGCGAAGGTCTCCTTCGTCTTGGTCAGGGTGTTGTAGAGGCGGATGGTCATGGTGCGTACTTCTTACAGTGATTTGCGTTTGGTGACTCCCCCACCCGATTCTCGCTTCGCTCGAATCGACCTCCCCATGCTGGGGAGGTGAAAGGACCCAGCTTCACCTCCCCAACATGGGGAGGTCGAAGCAATGGAGCGAAGCGGAGTTGCTTCGGGTGGGGACGTCAGCGATGGGTTATGAGCACGGGGGTTCGTTTGCGGCCTAGCCGCAAATAATCGTCCGACAGATGTGGCGCACGAAGTTCACGCCGTTTCCCCTTTGAGGCGCGCGAGGGCTCTCGCGCGCCCGATGAGGGGTAGCAGTTTTTTGAGTTCCGGTCCATCGCCCCGGCCGGTGAGCGCAAGGCGCAACGGATGGAACAGGGCGCGGCCCTTGGCGCCGGTGGCGGCGGCGACCGCCTTGGTCCAGGTGCCCCAGGTGGTTTCGTCCCACGGCTCGGACGGCAGAAGACCCGCCGCGGCGGCGACCAGCGTATCGTCCTCGATCACCGGCGACGCGGGACCGGCGACGACGTGCCACCATTCCAGCACACCGCCGAATTTGGAGAGGTTCGGGCGCACCGCATCCCAGAAAGCCTCGCCGCCCGCGATGTTGAGCGCCGAAAGCCGTGACGCGACGGCGCCGTACGGTAACTGATGGAGCAGCTTACCGTTGAGCAGGGCGAGCTCGCCGGTATCGAACAGCGACATGGCGCGGCCGAATTTTCCGAAGGCGAACTCTTCAGCGAGCTGATCGAGCGAGGTGCGCGGCTCGATGGCGTCGGAGGTGCCTATCTTTGCGAGATAGGACGCTAGCGCGAGCGGCTCGATCCCTTCTTCGCGCAGGGCGCGGATGGCGAGCGCGCCGGCGCGCTTGGAGAGCTTGCCGCCTTCGGCGGCGCCGAACAGTGCGTAATGCGCGAAGACGGGCGGCGCGGCGCCCAAGGCTTCGAAGAGCTCGATCTGCGGCGCGGTGTTGGTGACGTGATCCTCGCCGCGGATCACATGGCTGATCGCGAAATCGATGTCGTCGATCACCGAGGGCAGCGTGTAGAGGAAACTGCCGTCCTCGCGGATCAGGACGGGATCGGAGAGCGTCGCGGTGTCGATCTCGACCGGGCCGCGGATCGCGTCGGTCCATTTGACGGGCGCGTGGCTGAGCTTGAAGCGCCAATGGGGGCGGCGGCCTTCGGCTTCGAGGCGCGAGCGATCTTCCGCCGTCAGCGCGAGCGCGGCGCGGTCGTAGACCGGCGGAAGGTGCGCCGCCATCTGGCGCTTGCGGCGGCGCTCGAGTTCCTCGGCGGTCTCGTAGGCCGGATAGAGGCGGCCCGATTCTTTCAGTTTCTCGGCAGCCGCCTGGTAGAGCGTCACGCGATCGGACTGGCGGGCGAAGATGTCGTGCGCGAGACCAAGCCAGGCGAGATCCTCGACGATCGCGGCCTCGTATTCGCGGGTCGAGCGCGCAACGTCGGTGTCGTCGATCCGCAGCATGAATTTGCCGCCGGTCTTCTTCGCGAACAGCGCATTGAGAACGGCCGCGCGGCCATTGCCGGCCTGAAGATAGCCGGTGGGGGATGGGGCGATGCGGACGGTAGTGTTCATTTAATGTGCGCGACCCAAAGGCCGAGGCTGAAGACGAACCCGACCAGCGCGGTAATCATGCTGAAGAAAATCAGCGACGTCTTCCAGTTCATTCCAGCGAAAATCGCTCCCAGATCGCGCAAAGTGATCACTTCCGCGTCGAGACCGCTC
>CAZMHP010000455.1:0-1761 GCA_964566095.1 uncultured Rhizobium sp.
ATCGGTGAAGCCGAAGGCGCCGGCCAGCATGCCGCCGACCAGCGCGCGAGCATGGCGGGTGGCGTTGATGTCTGAGTCATCGAGCATGATATGCCTCGCGCCACGAATGCGTCCGTCGCGCGAGGCTTCGGCCTTGGCCAGCACGGCCCGAATACGGCCGCGCTCGGCCGCATCGAGTTGGCCCTTGGGGGCGAAACCCAATTCGGCGAGTACGCCATGCACGGACGGCAGATCGATCGCGTCCTTCATCACGCCATGGGCGATCTTCGAGTTGCCCGCCCAGGCGGCGCTGTTGCCGAGCACGATGATCTCGCAATGCATGAGTTCGACGCCGGCCGAGGTGCTGGCGCGGCCCGACCACAGGCTGAAATCGGCGCCGATCGAATCATCGGTCACGCGCTCAGGCGGTATCTCGTCTAAGGCCAGGGCGATGCCCAGTGCCGCGGCACCGCGCGAATAGCCCATCGAGGGATAGGTGTATTCGGTGACCACGGTCTTGCCGCGCGCCTTGGCCGCTTCGACACGCTCGCCGGTCAGCAGCGGGCATTTGATCTGAACGAAATGCACGTCAGCCGGCCCAGCGATACCGGCATTCGCAATGGCCGACCGCACCGCTTTGGCCGTCTCGATCACCATGCCGGTGCGACCGATCTCCTCGGACAGGAACGAGCGCGTGAAGCCGGTGCCGACCGCCAGGGCCAAGCCATCCGGCTTGGCCGAAGTCTCACGCACCGCGATGACCAGGAAATGCGGCTACAACCCGCCCTCGGTGCCGCCCGACATGACCAGCGGCACGCGTTCGCCCACCGCGACGGGGGTGATGTCGAGGTGCCGGGCCAGGCAATGCTTCAGCGCGTCGGTCGCCAGCGCACGCGTGAAATCGTTGACGCCGCCATTGCCTTCGGTCTTACCGAAGATCGCCGCGATCTCGCCGGCCTCGACCTCGCCTTCGCGAATCAGACGGTCGATTCCCGAGACATCGCCAGGGTGACTCATCGCCACCCGGAAAGTCAGGCATTGCTTGGTCAATGACCCGCCATGTGCCGGCCGACCACCATCCGGTCGGCCGTTTCGGTGGTGGTCTCATACGAAATCGTACCGTCGAACATGACGACGATGCGGTCGGCGAGTTCGAAGGCTTCGTCGAGGTCTTCGGTGACGAGCAGCACGGCGGCGCCGCGGTTGCGGGCGTCCATGATCTGGGAGCGGATATCAGCGACGGCGGCGAAATCGAGGCCGAAGCAGGGATTCTGGGCAATGAGGACGTTCACCGTGCCGGAAAGCTCGCGGGCGAGGACGGCGCGCTGGACGTTTCCGCCGGAGAGGTTGCGGATGGGGGTATCGTGGGAGGGGGTTTTGACGCGGTAGCGCTTGATCAGATCGTGTGAGAAGCGGCGGACGTGGCGGGCGTTGACGAAAAGTTTGCCGAGGGTGAAGGGATGGCGGTCGAACTCGCGGAAGCTCATGTTGGCGCCGACACTCATGGGGCCGACGCAGGCGTTGCGAAGGGGTTCTTCGGGGAGGCAATAGATCTGGTGCTCGGCGATTTGTTTGCGGGTGCCGGTGAAGGATTTGCCCTTGACCTTGATGGCGCCCTGGGTGGAAGGGCGCTGGCCTGCGAGGACCTGGACCATTTCGGACTGACCATTGCCTGAGACGCCGACGATTCCGACGACTTCACCGGAGTGGACCTGGAGGTTGAGGTCTTCGAAGGCCTCGACGCCGGTGTCGTCATTGGCGCAGAGGTCCTGGAGTTCGAGC
>CAZMHP010000456.1:0-1759 GCA_964566095.1 uncultured Rhizobium sp.
GCAGCGCCTGCTGCACGCCCTCGCCCGACACGTCGCGCGTGATCGAGGGGTTGTCCGACTTGCGGGAGATCTTGTCGACCTCGTCGATATAGACGATGCCGCGCTGCGCCCGCTCGACATTGTAGTCGGCGTTCTGCAGCAGCTTGAGGATGATGTTCTCGACGTCCTCGCCGACATAGCCGGCTTCGGTCAGCGTCGTGGCGTCGGCCATCGTGAACGGCACGTCGAGGATGCGGGCGAGCGTCTGCGCGAGCAGCGTCTTGCCGCAGCCCGTCGGACCGATCAGCATGATGTTCGATTTCGCCAGCTCGACGTCGCCGTTCTTGCCGGACGAATTGATGCGCTTGTAGTGGTTGTGGACCGCGACGCTCAGGACCTTCTTGGCGTGCTGCTGGCCGACCACGTAATCGTCGAGGACCTTGAAGATCTCCTGGGGCGTGGGCACGCCCTCCTTCGACTTCATGAAGGAGGTCTTGTTCTCCTCGCGGATGATCTCCATGCACAGTTCGACGCATTCGTCGCAGATGAAGACCGTCGGGCCGGCAATGAGCTTGCGGACCTCGTGCTGGCTCTTGCCGCAAAAGGAACAGTACAGCGTATTCTTGGACTCGCCGCCGCTCGCCTTACTCATTGGTTCTCCAAGGCTTTTTGCCCCGTTGATCTAACTTGGGCCCTACCGCCCGATGCTCTGCACAACCCGCGCCAAGCGAAGCGGCGCCACCATGCGTTTATTCGACCACGTTAGCGCCGGGCGGATCAAGAATTGTTTAATCCCCGGGATTTCCGCGGGATTCCGCCCAATTTGGGTTCAGGCGCTCTCTCCTTCGGGGCGCCGCGCCATGATCTGGTCGATCAGACCGAACGCCTTGGCTTCCTCCGCCGTCATATAGGTATCGCGATCGAGCGCTCTTTCAATCTCCGCGACCGTGCGGCCGGTGTGGCGGGCGTAGATCTCGTTGAGCCGACGCTTGAGTTTGACCACTTCCTCGGCATGGCGGGCGATGTCCGCGGCGTTGCCGTAGTAGGAGGCGCTGGGCTGGTGGACGAGGATGCGCGAATTGGGCAGCGCGAAACGCTCGCCCTTCTTGCCGGCCATCAGCAGGAGCGACGCGGCGCTGGCCGCCTGGCCGACGCAGAACGTCTGCACCGGCGGGCGGATGAGTTGCATCGAGTCGTAAATGGCCAGGCCCGCCGTGACCACGCCGCCCGGCGAGTTGATGTACATGTGAATCTCTTTCTTTGGGTTTTCGGCCTCCAGAAAGAGAAGTTGCGCGGTGAGCAGGCTGGCGCCGTAGTCCTCGATCGGACCCGTCACGAAGATGATCCGCTCCTTGAGCAGGCGCGAATAGATGTCGTAGGCGCGCTCGCCGCGCGCGGTCTGCTCGACCACCATCGGCACGAGCGTGTTCATATGGACGTCGCGCGGGTCTGCCATGACTTCCAAGCCTTTCGAATCAGCTTCGTTGAGGGTCTTACGCACGGGGCGGTGCGTCAATCGCGGTTATATAGTGCCGCGCCGGCGCGAATGCGACCATGCGGCACAAAGGGTTATCGGACCCTGAATTGCGGGTTTCGGTCGACGCCCGCGGCACAGCGCTCAATTACGCCTTCAGCTTCTCGACCGCCTCGTCGGGGTCCATGAACAGGGTCTCGCGATCCACCTTGCGCTCGGTGGTCTGGGCGAGCTCGACGATGAAGTCGACCACCTTGTCCTCGAAGATCGGGGCGCGGATCTCGGCGGCGGCCTGCGGGTTCTGGG
>CAZMHP010000457.1:0-1757 GCA_964566095.1 uncultured Rhizobium sp.
CGCCCGCGCCGGCCTCGCCGCCGAGATGCTCGGCCAGGCGATGCAGTCCTTCGACGTGACGCTCGAGTACCTCAAGACCCGCGAACAGTTCGGCCAGAAGATCGGCACCTTCCAGGCGCTGCAGCATCGCGCCGCCAAGATGTTCACCGACCTGGAGCTGGCGCGCTCCTGCGTCGAGGGTGCGCTGACCGCGATCGACCGCGACGCCAACGACGTGGCGCAGCTCGCCTCGCTCGCCAAGGCCAAGGTCGGCGACGTCGTGCATCTGGTCTCGAACGAGATGGTGCAGATGCATGGCGGCATCGGCATGACCGACGTGCACGACGCGGGCCTGTATCTGAAGCGCGCCCGCGCCCAGGAAGCGACCTTCGGCGGCTCGTCCTACCACCGCGACCGCTACGCGACCCTGCTGGGATATTGAGCGCCGCGCATCGAACGAAAAAGGCCGGGGCGCAAGCTCCGGCCTTTTTTGCTTCAACGCGGTTGTCATCCCCGGCGAGGCGCGCGACAGCGCGCCGAGGGAAGGGGATCCAGGATTGGCAGAGCCTCAGGCGCACGCAATCCTGGATCCCCTTCCCCTCGCTTCGCTCGGCCGGGGATGACAATCGAGTTTATTTGGCTACCAGAGCGACGTGCGGCCCGTCCGGCAGCTCGACCCGTATCCCGTCGCCCGGCCATACATCGCCGCCGGCGATCACCACGCCCATGATGCCGGCCTTGCGGATCAGATTGCCGTCGGCGTCCGTGTCGAGACATTCCTTCAGCAGGCCTTTGCGAAAATCGTCGATCTGGTAGCAGGGGTTCCGCAATCCCTTCACCTCGACGACCGCGCTCGCGCCCAGATGCAGCCGCGCGTTCAGCGGCAGGCCGAGCAGGTCGATGCCGCGCGTCGTGACGTTCTCGCCCATCTCACCGGGCGCGACGGCAAAGCCCTTGGCGCGCAGCTCATCGTGTAGTTCGGCATGGATCAGATGCACCTGGCGCAAATTCGGCGTGGTCGGATCGCGCCGGATGCGCGACAGATGCTGCACCGTCACGCCCAGATGCGCGTCGCCCTCGACGCCGAGGCCTTCGATCAGCCTTATGCTGGCGCACTGCGGCTTGCTGAAATTGTGCCCGCCATCGCAGGAAACGCCGACCACCTTCACGGCTTGGGCACCATGTTGCCCTTCGTCCCCGCCGGCAGCTGGTCGATCACCAACAGCTTCACCGGCACGGCGCCGTTGTTGATGCCGTAGTGCCATGTGTCCTGCATCTCGACCACGAAGTCGCCCTGCTTCACGTCGAAGGTCTTGTGCGTCTGCGTATTCACCACCGTCAACACGCCTTCCAGCACATAGACATAGTGCGGATGCAGGTGCTTGTGCTCGGGCAGCCGCGCGCCGGGTGGAAAGGTCGCGATCGAGACGACCACGTCGGGGCGATCCGGCACCACAATCGGCTGGCCGGTGATCGTGGTGTTGGTGCGCGCCACCGGCGTCACCTGCACCTTCGGCGCATCGGCCGCCTGTGCCACACCGCACAAGAGGAGCGCCGCAACCGCCGCGAGGATCACCCGCATCACACCCTCTCGATCGCCAGCGCCACGCCCTGACCGACGCCGACGCACAAAGTCGCCAGCGCCCGCTTGCCGCCGGTCTTTTCCAATTGATGCAGCGCGGTCAGCGCCAGGCGCGCGCCGCTCATGCCGAGCGGATGGCCAAGCGCGATGGCGCCGCCGTTCGGATTGACGAAGTCGGCGTCGTCCGGAAGGCCAA
>CAZMHP010000458.1:0-1749 GCA_964566095.1 uncultured Rhizobium sp.
CCGGCCTGCAGGCGCGGCTGATGAGCCAGGCGCTGCGCAAGCTCACCGCCTCGATTTCCAAGTCCAACACCATCGTGCTTTTCATCAATCAGATCCGCATGAAGATCGGCGTCATGTTCGGCAATCCGGAGACCACGACGGGCGGAAACGCCCTGAAATTCTACGCTTCCGTGCGCCTCGACATCCGCCGCATCGGCGCGATCAAGGACCACGACGAGGTGATCGGCAACCAGACCCGCGTCAAGGTGGTCAAGAACAAGGTCGCTCCGCCCTTCAAGCAGGTCGAGTTCGACATCATGTATGGCAGCGGCGTCTCCAAGACCGGGGAGCTGATCGATCTCGGCGTCAAGGCCGGGATCGTGGAGAAATCGGGCTCGTGGTACTCTTATGACGGCACCCGCATCGGCCAGGGCCGCGAGGCTGCCAAGACCTTCCTCGCCCAGAACAAGGATATGGCCGACAAGATCGAGGCCCAGGTCCGCCAGAACGCCGGCGTGCTGGGCAGCGCCCTCACCGTCGGCTCGGATGAACCGGCGACGGCCGACGATTGAAGCCGAAGACAGGTTTGCCTGTTCCCTGTTGGCATGGGGAACGGCTCCAGAAGGGGCGCCCTAAAACGGCGCCCCTTCGCTTTTGGCGCCCGCTCCACCCATTCCGCGCCGAAGATGACAAGTTTTCGCTTCGCCGCTACAAGCAAACCCATGAAAAGCTTGAGCGAGATTCGCAGCGGTTTCCTGGATTTCTTCCGCGCGCGCGGCCACACCGCCGTGCCGTCCTCGCCGCTCGTGCCGCGCAACGATCCAACCCTGCTGTTCACCAACGCAGGCATGGTTCAGTTCAAGAACGTCTTCACCGGCGCCGAGAAGCGCCCCTATACCCGCGCAGCCAGCAGCCAGAAATGCGTCCGCGCCGGCGGCAAGCACAACGATCTCGACAATGTCGGCTACACCGCGCGCCATCACACCTTTTTCGAGATGCTGGGGAATTTCTCCTTCGGCGACTATTTCAAGGAAGATGCGATCGCATTCGCCTGGGACCTGATCACGAAGGATTTCGGAATCGCGCCCGCGCGCCTGCTCGCCACCGTCTATGCCGAGGACGATGAAGCCTTCACGCTGTGGAAGAAGATCGCGGGTCTGCCTGAAAGCCGCATCATCCGCATTCCGACATCGGCGAATTTCTGGTCGATGGGCGATACCGGCCCGTGCGGACCGTGCTCGGAGATTTTCTACGATCACGGCGCCGACATCGCGGGCGGCCCGCCCGGCTCGCCCGAGGAAGACGGCGACCGCTTCGTCGAGATCTGGAATCTCGTCTTCATGCAATATGAGCAGGTCGATGCGAAGACGCGGCTGAACCTGCCCAAGCCGTCGATCGACACCGGCATGGGGCTCGAGCGTATCGCCGCGGTCCTGCAAGGCGTTCACGACAATTACGACATCGACCTGTTTCGTCACCTGATCGCGGCTTCGGTGGAATTCTCCGGCGCGGCGAACAAGGGTGAGGCGCATTTCTCCCATCGCGTGATCGCCGATCACCTGCGCTCGACCTCGTTCCTGATCGCCGACGGCGTGTTGCCGTCTAACGAAGGGCGCGGCTATGTGCTGCGCCGGATCATGCGCCGCGCCATGCGCCATGCGCATCTGATCGGATCGAAGGACCCCTTGATGCACCGGCTCGTCCCCGCGCTGGTTGCCGAGATGGGCCAGGCCTATCCCGAGCTCAAGCGCGCCGAGACGCTGATCGGCG
>CAZMHP010000459.1:0-1735 GCA_964566095.1 uncultured Rhizobium sp.
GATCGCCGACGGCAAGCCGCCGCATCCCGGCCGGCTCAACGATCTGCGCCACATCGTCTACAAGGCGGCCGACGAGCCGTGGCGGCGCGCGCGCAAGAATCTCGGCCTGATGATGCGCGAGGGGTTGCTGAAGGAGAACATCGACGGCGAGGCGCTGATGTGGGCGCACAACCGCATCGTCGGACGGCCCGAACAGCGCAAGATCCTGATGGTGATCAGCGACGGCGCGCCGGTCGACGATTCAACGCTGTCGGTCAACGCGGGCAATTACCTGGAGCGCCACCTGCGCCGGGTGATCGAGGAGATCGAAGAGAAATCCGACGTCGAACTCACCGCGATCGGCATCGGCCATGACGTCACGCGCTATTACCGCAAGGCCGTCACCATCGTCGACGCCGAGCAGCTCGGCGGCGCGATGACGGAGCAGCTCATCGGCCTCTTCCACGAAGAGAAGGGCCACGAGGGCCATATCCGCGTCCCGCGTGGCGGCACCAAGCGCACGCCACGTCGCGTGGCGCATTAAGCGCCCGTGTCATGGCCCGCATTCGCGGGCCATGACAGTTGGTTGGAATGTTGGATTAATACCCGCCGAATCCCGGCAGCGGCTGCACGATGCGGCGCAGGAGCCAGAAGGGCAGCAGCGCCGCGATCGCGCCGCCGATGAGGATGACGGTGTGGATGCCCATATGGGCGAACCACGGCGTGCCGCTGCCGACATAGGCTGCGGTGTAGAAGATCGGCGCGAAGGCGAGCGCGCCCACGACCGAGCCGATCAACGGCGCGGTCCACCAGCGCGGTCCGCGCGCGCCGTCGAAGGCGATGATGGCGAGGAAGCCGGAGACGAAGAACGCGCCGGCGAAGGACGCGACCATGCGCACGCTGGGGAACACCGCCTCGGGCAGCATCAGCGCGATGAACTTGCCGCCGAAGACCGTCGCGGCGGCAAGCGCTGCGAAGGACAGCACGATCTGCGCGAAGGCGTAGGACGGGCCGTAGCGCCGGTTGGTGAGGTGCACCATCAGGAACGCAGCGGGAAGGATCAGATGGCTGACCGTCAGCCAGGCGCGACCGCCATCGGCGAAATAGGGCAGCGTCGTATCCATGTACAAGAACAGCGCGGCCATCGCGGTGCACAGCGTCACGACCGGAAAAACGATTCGCAGGACGGCGCGCAGCACGTCCATCAGCCGGCGGCTCAGGCCCGCGCGCTGGCCGTAGCCTTGGGTGTGCCATGTCGCATCGCTTGCCCCACGCAGCCGGTAGGGACCGTCGTCGACGCCCACTGCAACCCGTGTCGGAGCGCTTTGCCGCCCTCGGACCGAACCTGATTCAAATGCCTGCACTACACCCCGCCCCGTGCCGGCCGCTTATCCACAGGCCTGACACATTTTGAGACACTAGGCCAAAGCGGATGCAGGAGCCATGCCCGACGGGGCATAAACATGGTAAATTTTTGAGACGGTTAGCGCGAACTCTTAAGCCGCTGCCCGAGCCGCTGCCTTCTTGGAGATGGCGCGCTTGAGGCGCAGCGCCTTGGGCGACAGCTCGCCGTCCTTGGCCTTGAGCAAGAACGGATCGAGACCGCCGTTCTTATCGACGGTGCGCAGCGCGTTCATGCTGATTTTCAGGACATAGGAATTGCCCAGAAGCTCGCTGGCCAGCGAGACCTGCTGCAGATTGGGGCGGTAGATCCGCTTGGTCTTGTTGTTGGCGTGGCTGACATTGTTGCCAACCA
>CAZMHP010000460.1:0-1734 GCA_964566095.1 uncultured Rhizobium sp.
TCGACGAGCTGCATGCGATGCACAATTCCAAGCGCGGCGATCTGCTGGCGCTCGGCCTGGCGCGGCTGCAGAGTCTCGCGCCGGCGCATCGCCGCGTCGGCCTCTCCGCCACCGTCGCCGATCCCGCGCCGTTGCAGCGCTATCTGGTGCCGCAGCCAGCCGAGGGCGAGGCGCGCTCGGCGCTGGTGCTCGGCCGCGCCGGCGCCGTGCCGAAGATCGAGATCAACGCCTCCGACGAATACGTCCCCTGGCAGGGGCATCTCGCGCGCCACGCGATGGGCGACATCATGGCAGCGATTGCGGCGTCGAAGACCGCGCTGGTCTTCGTCAACACCCGCGCCCAGGCCGAGCTGACCTTCCAGGCGCTGTGGCGGATCAACGCCGACAACCCCGCCATCGCGTTGCATCACGGCAGCCTCGCGCCCGGCCAGCGCCGCAAGGTGGAGGCGGCGATGACACGCGGCGACCTGCGCGCCGTGGTCTGCACCTCGACGCTCGATCTGGGCATCGACTGGGGCGCGGTGGACAAGGTGATCTGCGTCGGCGCGCCCAAGGGCGCGGCGCGACTGGTCCAGCGCATCGGCCGCGCCAATCACCGGCTCGACGAGCCGAGCCAGGCGCTGCTCGTGCCTTCCAACCGCTTCGAGGTCCTCGAATGCAACGCGGCGCGCGACGCGGTGCTGGCCGGCGAGCTCGACGGCGAACGCCTGAAGCGCGGCGGCCTCGACGTGCTGGCGCAGCATGTGCTCTGCATCGCCTGCTCCAAGCCGTTCGATGCGGCCGCGCTCTATGCCGAGGTCCGTTCCGCCTCGCCCTACACGCATCTGACGCGCGCGGATTTCGACAAGGTCGTGGATTTCGTCGCCACCGGCGGCTACGCGCTCAAGCGCTACGACCGCTACGCGCGCCTGCGCCAAACGCCCGAAGGCTTGTGGCGGCTCTCGCATCCTCGCCTCGCACAGCACTACCGCATGAATGCCGGCGTCATCGTCGAGGAGCCGATGGTCGACATCCGTCTCCAGGCGCGGGGCAAGCCGACCGGCGCCGGCGGCCGCGTGCTCGGCCAGCTCGAGGAATATTTCGTCGAGCAGCTCACCCATGGCGACACCTTCATCTTCTCCGGCCATGTCCTGCGCTTCGAAGGCATGCGCGAGGACGGCGCTTACGTGTCGCGCACACAGGAGGCGGAGGCGCAGATCCCCTCCTACAATGGCGGCAAGTTTCCGCTCTCGACCTTCCTGGCGCAGCGCGTGCGCGAGATGGTGTCGCGCCCCGAGAGCTGGTCGCATCTGCCCGATCCCGTCGGGGAGTGGCTGCGCATGCAGGAATTTCGTTCCGTCGTGCCGCAGCCCGGCCAGCTCCTGGTCGAGACCTTCCCGCGCGGTGCGAAAGAGTACCTTGTCTGCTATCCCTTCGAGGGGCGCTTGGCGCACCAGACGCTGGGCATGCTGCTGACGCGCCGGCTCGAGCGCCTGCGCCTGCGCCCGCTCGGCTTCGTCGCCAACGAATACGCGCTCGCCGTCTGGGGCCTGCGCGACATGGGCGGCGCCGATATGGACGCGCTGTTCGCCGAGGACATGCTGGGCGACGATCTCGAAGCGTGGCTCGCGGAATCGAGCCTCTACAAGCGCACCTTCCGCAACTGCGCGATCATCTCCGGCTTGATCGAGCGTCGTCACCCGCGCGGCGAGAAGACCGGCCGCCAGGTGACCTTCTCCTCCGACCTGATCTACG
>CAZMHP010000461.1:0-1731 GCA_964566095.1 uncultured Rhizobium sp.
AGCGTCTGCTTGCCCTGGCGCAGCGCCTCGGCCACCGCCTCGAAATAGACTTCCGTCTTGCCCGATCCGGTCACGCCGTCGAGCAGGCTGGCGGCGAATTGGTGCGCCGCCACATCGGTGCGCAGGGCGTCGGCCGCTGCGCGCTGCGCGTCGCTCAGTTCCGCCGCCGGCAGTTCCGGATCGGGCGCGGCAAACGGCGCGAACTCGGGCAATTGGGTCTCGACCAGGGCGCCGGCGTCGATCAGCCCGCGCACCACGGCGCTGCTCGCATTGGCCTCTTGCGCCAGCGCCGGCACGCCGCGCGCCAGGCCATCATTGGCGATCGCGAGCACGCGCTCGCGCGCCGGCGTCATCTTCTTCGGCAGCACGGTTCCGCGCACATAGGCGGTGCGCCGCGTCTCCGGCGCGAAGGCGCGTCCGCTGCGCAGCACCATGGCGAGGATCATGCCCGGCGGCGACAGCGTGTAGTTCGCCACCCAGTCGACGAAATCACACAGCTTCTCCGGGATCGCGGGAAACCCTTCCAGCGGCACGGCCTCTTTCAACCGGTTGTCGCCGACGCTGCCTTCCGCGGCGCCCCACACTGCGCCGAGCTGCTCGCGCGGCCCCAGCGGCGCTGAAACCAGCAAGCCGCGCGAGACGTTGGTACCTTTGGGAAGCTTGTAGTCGTACGCGCCGGACAGCGGCAAAGGCAGCAACACCCCGGCGCGCGGCGCAGGCTGCAGCAACAAATCCCCGGCAGGTCTCAACGCCGCGTGTTTCATGCGGTACACTTGTTATGGTGATTCCCCCGGGTCAACCCCAAAGTGGTCCCATGAAACTCTTCATCGACAGCGCAGACCCCAAGGAAATCGCCAAATGGGCCGAGACCGGCCTGGTCGACGGCGTCACCACCAATCCCTCGCTCGCCGCCAAGAACGGCATGGACTATGTCGATGCATTGAAGGAAATCTGCGCCAGCGTGTCCGGCCCGGTCAGCGCCGAAGTCCTGGCGACCGAGACCCAGCAGATGCTGGCCGAAGCCAAGGTCTTCGCCAAGATCGCCAAGAATATCGCCATCAAGGTGCCGCTGACCTGGAACGGGCTCGCCGCGTGTCGTGCCCTGAGGGCGGACGGCATGATGGTCAACGTCACGCTCTGCTTCTCGCCGGTGCAGGCGATGATGGCGGCCAAGGCGGGCGCCACCTTCATCTCGCCCTTCATCGGCCGGCTCGACGATGCCGGGCAGAACGGCATGGACCTGATCCGCGAAATCCGGATGATCTACGACAATTACAGCTTCGACACCCAGATCCTCGCCGCCTCGATCCGCGGCATTCCGCATGTGCGCGAGACCGCGCTGGCGGGCGCCGACGTGGCGACGATTCCGGTCGACGTTTTCAAGTCGCTTCTCAATCACCCGCTGACAGATAAGGGGCTGGCGGCCTTCCTGGCGGATGCCAAGAAAGCCGGCGTCAGAATAAGGGACGAATGAGCGAACAGGCCAAGTCCACCCTCCCCGCCATCGCCGCCGCCGAGGCGGTCAAGGCCTATATCCGCATGCATCGCGGCACTCTGGCCGCCGACGGCGAATTGCTCGCCCTGCTGATGCCCGAACGCGCCGATCTCGGCGAGGTGCGCGATTTCCAGCGCTTCGTGATCGACCGCCTCGCGGCGGAGAACGCCAAGCTGAAGGCCGAGCGCGACGGCCTGCTGGGGTCTCACACCTCTTCCGTCCGCATGGGCGAAGGC
>CAZMHP010000462.1:0-1727 GCA_964566095.1 uncultured Rhizobium sp.
GGCGATGGTGCCGATCTTCAGGCCATGAAGCTGCGCGAAGGGCACCAGATCGGTCAGCCGCGCCATCGTGCCGTCATCGTTCATGATCTCGCAGATCACGCCAGCGGGATTGAGGCCGGCGAGGCGCGCGATATCGACCGCCGCTTCGGTGTGACCGGCGCGCACCAGCGTGCCGCCGTGGCGCGCGACCAGCGGAAAGACATGCCCAGGCGAGGTGATGTCGTTGGGTCCCTTGGTCGGATCGATGGCAACGGAGATTGTGTGGGCGCGGTCATGCGCCGAGATGCCGGTGGAGATGCCCTCCTTGGCCTCGATCGAGATCGTGAACGCGGTCTGGTTCGGCGTGCCGTTGACCTGCGTCATCATCGGGATGTTGAGCGCGTCGGCGCGCTCCTGCGTCAGGGCGAGGCAGATCAGGCCGCGGCCGTTCTTGGCCATGAAGTTGACCGCAGCGGGGGTGCACATCTGCGCCGGGATGACGAGATCGCCTTCGTTCTCGCGGTCGTCGGCATCCATCAGGATGAACATCCGGCCGTTGCGCGCGTCCTCGATGACGTCTTCGATGTTCGCGATGTAGTCGTGATAGACGTTGACGTTCATTTGCCGACGAGCCTTGCCACGTAGCGCGCCATCAAGTCGACCTCGACATTGACCTTCGAGCCCGGCTTCACCTTGCCGAAGGTCGTGACCTTGAAGGTGTGCGGAATGATATTGACGCCGAAGCGCGTGCCGTCGACCTCGTTCACCGTCAACGACACGCCGTCCAGCGCCACCGAGCCCTTGGATGCGATGAAGCGCGACAGGGCCGCCGGCACGTCGAAGACGATGCGGGTGGATTCGCCTTCCGGCACGACGAGCTTCACGTCCGCGACGCCGTCGACATGGCCGCTGACGATGTGGCCGCCGAATTCGTCGCCGACGCGCATCGGGCGCTCGAGATTGACCGGGTCGCCGGCTTTCCAGCCGCCCAGCGTCGTCTTCGACAATGTCTCTGCGGAGACGGTGACGGCGAACCAGGAGTCCTTGGCCGTTCCCTTATCGACGACGGTCAAGCAGACGCCCGAACAGGCGATCGAGGCGCCGATCTCGACATTCGACAGGTCGTAATTGGTCGAGATGACGAGATGCGTGTCGCCGCGCTTCTCGACATGGCGCACGCGCCCGACGTCTGTGACGATTCCGGTGAACATGAGGTCTCTTTTAGGCCTTGCGAACGAAGCTTTCCAGAAGGTCGGCGCCGAGCCTGCGCGTTTCGACGCGGGTGAACTTCGGCGCTTCGTCCAGTGTCAGTGCCGCAAGGGCATCGATGGCGCTATGCCCTGCGGCGCCAAGGGTCATTGGCGCGGTGAAGATTTCGAGGCGATCCGCCAGTCCGCGATCCAGGAACGCGGCATGCACCGTCGCGCCGCCCTCCACCAACAGCTGCGTAACGTTGCGCTTCGACAGCTGCGTCAGCATTGCGCCGATATCCGGCCTGCCCCGCGCGTCGGGCGCGACCCGGACGATCTCGACGCCCGCCGCCGCCAGCTTGCCGCCGCCTTCGGCCGCAGTGGTGAAGACCAGGGTCGGGGTCTGCGCCGCTGTCGTGGCGAGCCTGGACCATTCGTTCAGCCGCAGGCGTGTGTCGAGGACGACGCGCAACGGCGAATGGCTCTCCAGGCCGGCAATGCGGCAGGTGAGTTCTGGATCGTCGGCGAGCGCGGTGTTGACGCCGACCAGGATGGCGT
>CAZMHP010000463.1:0-1721 GCA_964566095.1 uncultured Rhizobium sp.
TGTCCTGATACTGGTTGTGCGAGGCGGTGATCATCACGCCCATGTCGGCGCGCAGCGAGCGCGTCAGCATCGCGACCGCGGGCGTCGGCAGGGGGCCGAACAGGAAGACGTCCATGCCGACCGAGGTGAAGCCGGCGGTCAGGGCATTCTCCAGCATGTAGCCCGACAGGCGCGTGTCCTTGCCGATCACCACGCGATGACGATGCTCGCCGCGCGTGAAGATGCGCCCGGCCGCCATGCCGGCGCGCATGGCGACGGCGGGCGTCATGGCGCCCGAATTGGCGCGGCCGCGAATACCGTCGGTGCCGAAATACTTCCGGCTCATGCGATGAACCCTCTCTTGGCGCTGCTTGTATCAGGATTTTGGCAGGCAAACTCGCAACAAATGTTAACGGATATAACGGCCGCCCAGCGCGCTTTGCGTCAAAAGCGCGTCCTTCAGGGGCCCGGGCGCGTGGGTGCGGATCATATCCGCGCCCTGGTGGAGCGCGAAAAGCTCGGCCGCCAGGCTGGCGGGCCCGGCCTCGGCCGCGCTTTTGCCGGTGATCTTGCGCAGGAAGGACTTGCGGGAAACCGAGACCAGGACGGGAAGGCCGAAACGGGCCTTCAGCTCCGCCAGCCGGCGCAGCACGGTAAACGAGGCCTCCGGATCGGTCCCTAAGAAGAACCCCATGCCGGGATCCAGGACGAACCGGTCGCGCGTGACGCCGGCCTTCACCAGCGCGGCCAGGCGCGTGTCGAAAAAGCGAAAGATGCGGTCCATGATTTCGGCCGGCGGAACGTGAACGCGCGTCGCCGGGCCGCGGACCTGGACCGAATGCATCACGATCAGTTTCGCTTTCGATGCCGCGAGGTCGGGATAAAGCGCCGGCTCGGCGAAGCCTTCGATGTCGTTGAGATAGCCGATGCCTTGCGCCAGCGCCCAGCGTTGCACCGGCAACGAGAACGTGTCGATGGAGAGGGCCACGCCGGCGAGCGCCGGCAGTACGCAAGCGAGCCGCGCGATCTCGACCTGCGGCGGCACGCCGCGCGAATTGGGATTGGACGACGCCGCGCCGATGTCCAGCACGTCGGCGCCTTGGCTCATCAGCGCGCGCGCCTGCGCGATCGCCGCCTCCGGCTCGAGATATTTTCCGCCGTCGAAGAAGGAGTCGTCGGTGATGTTGAGGACGCCGAAGATGGTGGTCATGCGCGCGAAATCCGAACTGTCATGGCCCGCAACAGCGGCTTAAATGAAAACGGCTTCCACGTCTCAGGTGAAAGCCGTCTTCAATTCACAATAAGTCGATCTCACCGTCCCGGCGAGGGCTCCGGCATCGGGCCCAGGCCGCGCGGACGGCCGGCGGCGGGGACGGACGGCCCCGGGCCGCGATCCGGCGTCGGTTCCTCATACGGCGTGCGCACCGGCTTGATGCCCTTCATCAGGCCCACGATCTCGTCGCCGGTCAGCGTCTCGTATTCCAGAAGGCCGCGCGCCACCGTGTGCAGATCGGCGAGCTGCTTGGTCAGGATGCCATAGGCGCGCTGATAGCACTCGTCGATGATGCGGCGGATTTCGCCGTCGATCTTCCGCGCCGTTTCTTCCGAGATGTTCTGGGTGCGCGACACCGAGTGGCCGAGGAAGACCTCTTCCTGGTTCTCCGCGTAAGCGAGCGGGCCCAGTGCATCGGACATGCCGTAGCGCGTGACCATGGCGCGCGCCATGCGGGTCGCGACCTCGA
>CAZMHP010000464.1:0-1719 GCA_964566095.1 uncultured Rhizobium sp.
GCCTCGTTGCCGACGAAGACGCGGTCGATCACGCGGCGGTTGGCCAGCGCGGTCTTGATGCACAGCGCGATCTCGGTCTCGTTCTGATCGAGGTCCGACGATATCCAGCAGCCCAGCGAGACCGTGAGGCCATAGCGGCGCGCGATCTCGGGCACCTTGTCCATGCCGCCGGCGACCGTGTAGGTGCGCACCCGCCCGGTGAGCTGGCTGAGTTGCGCCATGTCATGGTCGATCTGCGCGGGCGTGATGTGCAGGTTTTCGCGCAGCGTGAAGACGTGGCTGGGGTTATAGGTGACGCCCCGGACCTGGCCCTCCCAATCGGGTGCCACGATGGTGTAGTCGCGGCTGGCCCAGAACAGCACCGAAGCGCTGACCACCAGCACGAGCGACAGCGCAATCCGGAACTTGCCGCCCCCGATCCACTGCCGCCAGCCGCTTAATACTCTCCGCACCACGCCTATCGGTGCCCCGTTGTGTGCATGGGCCGCACTTTCGCATTAGGACAGGAAGGTCGGGTAGAGAATTTCCGTTCCACTATTGTTGATCGTCGGGGTTGTCCGGATCCTGACCCTTCGGCGGGGGCTTGGGATGGGTGATCGACAAGAGTTCCATGTCGAACACCAGGGTCTGATTGGGCGGGATCAGCCCGTCGCCGGCGCCGCGGGCGCCATAGGCCAGGTTGGACGGGATCACCAGATGCCAGCGGTCGCCCACCCGCATCAGGCCGAGCGCCTCCGTCCAACCCGGGATGAGCTTGTTCACCGTGAAGTGAGCGGGCGTCAGAGGCTCGGTGCCGTCGAATACTTTTCCGTTGATCAGCATGCCCGTGTAAACGACGTCGACCTCGTCGGTCGGCCGGGGCCGCTCGCCGAAACCGTTCTTGAGGATGCTGTACTGAAGCCCGCTGGGCCGGGTCACGACGCCGTGTTTCTCGCCATTGGCGGCCAGATAGGCCTGGTTCGCCGCGGAGCTCAAGGCGGGGTCCGCAGCCTTCGCCTCCGTGGTCGCGAAGGACAGAATTGCCGTCAATGCGGCCATCAAGGCCCCGAAACGCTTCATTCCCTGCTCCTTGCGCCTGGCGGATCGCCAAAGCTTATTCCGAACGTGCCGCAACGCTCAATGCGCCGGCCACGCCATGGTCGTCCAAACCCCTGCCGCGGCAGGGTAAACGGTCAGTTCATGGCAAATCCGAGGCGGACTAGCTGCCCCGCACCAGCCGGCCGAACCAGGAGCGCTTGCGTCCCGGCTTGGCGATGGCCGCCCCGATCGGCCCGCGCGCTGCCGATCCCTTGGCAACCTTGGTCTCGATCGCCGGCTCCATGGCCTTGGCGGCCGGCCTGAGCGCGGCAGCACGCGGCGTGGGCGCCGCGATCGGCACGACCGGCATCTGGATCGGCTTGAAATCCATCGGGCCGATACCGGCGGTCATGAACTTCCTGGACCATTCCTCCTCGGGGCTCACCGCGAAGGCCGTGCTCAGCGATTTGGGCGCCGGGGAATTGGAGACCTCGGAATACTGACGGTCCTTCACGCCGCGGATCAGCCGCTCCAGCCGTTCCGCGCCCTCGCTCAACGAACCGATGGACGTGCTCTGGTTCTGGGCCATGTTCAGCCTCCGCCTTGCCGTGAATGCCACTGAAAGCCGCCCTCGCGGCTGATGATCGCGACGTCGATGGCGCCGCCGACCGTCTGTTTCTGCGCCATGATACGCTTCTTGAA
>CAZMHP010000465.1:0-1716 GCA_964566095.1 uncultured Rhizobium sp.
CTTGGCCAGTTCGATGCCGTCCATGCCCGGCATCACGATGTCGGTCACCAGCAGGTCGAAGCGGAAACCCTTGAGGCATTCGAAGGCGTCGCTGCCGTCGCCGAAATCGGTCACGTCGTGGCCAGCCTTGACCAGCGCCTGCGCCAGGAACTTGCGCAAGCTCTCGTCATCTTCCGCCAATAATATGTGCGCCATTGGGCCGCCTCGCCCCTCCATAAGAGCGTATAATACGCAAACCGTAAACGACGGTTAATGGCAGGAACCTGCGACGCAGCCGCCCCGGCCGCTTGATCGGGGCACAGCGTTAATGATCCACTGGCCTCTGGGATGATGAATCGGATGACACGGCCCGAAAACGGAAGGTCTGGCGAGGTCGGCGGCGATCTGGCCGCGCTCTACGCCGAGCCCTTCCGGCTGCACCGGCCGTTCCGGCAGACCGTGCCCTTCGTCTTCGCCTCGCCCCATTCGGGCCGCTTCTACCCGGCGAGCTTCATCGCCCAGAGCCGGCTGAGCGCGACCAATCTGCGCCGCTCGGAAGACGCCTTCGTCGACGAGCTGTTCTGCGGCGCCGTGGCGCTGGGCGCCCCCCTGATCGCGGCGCGCTTTCCGCGGGCCTTCCTGGACGCCAACCGGGCGCCGTCGGAAATCGACAGCGCGATGTTCGAAGGCGCCCTGCCCGTTGCCGTCGATACGCCGAGCCCGCGCGTGGCCGCCGGCCTCGGCGTCATTCCGCGCATCGTGCGCGACGGCGCGGAGATCTATCGCGCCAAGCTGGCACCGCGTGACGCGGAGGAGCGCCTGGCACGGCTCTATCGGCCCTATCACGCGGCGCTGTCCCAGCTGGTGGAGGAGACCAAGGCGCGCTTCGGCGTCGCGGTGGTGATCGATTGCCATTCGATGCCGTCGGCCGCGGCCATTCCCGACATCGTGCTGGGCGACCGCTATGGCATGGCCGCGGCGCCCGTCGTCACGCGCGCGGCCGAGTTGGCCTTCGAGGCGCAGGGCTTCAGTCACGCGCGCAATGCGCCTTATGCCGGCGGCTACACGACCCACCTGCATGGCCGGCGCGAGCGCGAGGTGCATGCGCTGCAGGTGGAGATCAACCGGGCGCTTTATCTCGACGAGGAGCGCATCGCCAAGGGGCCGCGTTTCGAGCCGGTGCACGCCCGGCTCACCGAGGCGCTGACGCGACTGGTGGCGCTCGATCCGGCGCAGCTCGCACCCCGGCTCAACCTCGCTGCCGAATAATCAGGCCCAGCCAAAAAAAAGGCCGCTCCAGAGGAGCGGCCAAGTTCAGGGAGGAAACGCCCAGGAAGGGCAGGCGGCATAACAAACGGGAGGTCAGTCATGCCGCGCTGCAACAATATGGACTCCGGGCACTGTCGATGCAAGTCCAAAGATTCGGCAAAAGCTGAGAAAAATCCAGCTTTTCCAAGTCATTTAGCCTGATTTGCAGGCAATTGGAGCCGCCAAGAGAAAATGGTGCGGCGCAAAATCACAGGTCCGGCGGCGCGGATTTCCTTAACAAATCCTTACCAAGTCACCGCTCTGTCGCTGCATCGCAACAAAAGATTCGCAGCCTTTCCGCAAAAGATTCGTGCGCAACCGATAGTCAGGCCTCTGTGGAAAGGGCGGCGATTCGCGCCCGATGACCGGAGCGATGCATGGCCCGTATCTCCTGGCTGGTCCCGCCGCCCGTAGCAGCCCGACCGCCCC
>CAZMHP010000466.1:0-1714 GCA_964566095.1 uncultured Rhizobium sp.
CCAGCGAAGCTGCGCCGCGCCACCGCCTGGGCCTTCACGGTCGAGGTGATCGACGCGGGCAAGGATTTCCGCATCGGCTTTCGCGGCGACAAGGTCATCCAGTTCATGGGCGATCCCTGCACGGCGCAGACTCTGTCCAGCCTGCGCGGCAATCCTTTCTTCGACGTCGCCGAAGAGCTGTTCCGGCGCTGCGTCGCCAGCGCCAGACCGCTGGTCAGCGGTCCGCGGCGCACACAGTACAAGGGCAAGGAGCATCTCGAACGCGAGGTTCTCCTGTTGCCGCTGTCGGAAGACGGCGTGACCGTCACGGGGCTGCTCGGGGCGTTCGAGACCTGGCAGCTCGGCACCCATCCACAGGCGGACGTGCACGTCGCCGCGGATTGAGTCTGCTACACTGCCGCCTGCGGACGCGAGGCGAAGCCCATGCCGGCGCATTACGATTATCTGACCTTCACGTTGGCGCGCGGGCGCGAGGCCTGGGCGGATTTCGCGGCGCATCTGCGCGGCACGACCGCGCCGGCGATCGCGGCCGGCGGCGGCGAGGTGCTGGGCCTGTTCCAGGGACAGCTCGGCTTCGCATCGAACGAAGCGGTGGTCCTGCTGCGCTGGCCGAACGCCGCGCGCGACCGGTTGCGCGAGATCGATGGAGCGCCGGGCGTCGTCGCCATGCATCCGCAAAAGCTGACGCCCACCGTGCGGCCCGCCGACGACAAGCGGCTGAAAAGCAGCGGCATCTATGTCCATCGCTGGTTCAGCGTCGATGCCGACGGCGTGGCCGATTTCGTGGCGCTGTCGAACCGCGCCTGGGAGGCCTTCGAGGGCAGCTACGACACGGAGATTTTCGGCCTCTTCACCGCCGAGACGACCGAGCAGGATCTGCGCGACGGCGTCGGCCGGCTTCTTCTGCTCACCTATTATGCCAGCCATGGCGTGTGGGAGGCCTCGCGCGACCAGACGCGCGATCCGGCGGGCCTGTTCGTCAAACGCCATGCGCTGACGCGCTCCACGATCGGGCGGAGCGCTCTCACGGTACCGCTGACGTAAACATAGCGCGTTGATCCCGCATGGGATTCTGCCACCCGGCGGGAATTCCGTGACGTCAACGTCATCTAAGCCTTGCCTAGGAGCCCACCTCTCTCTTAGATGCGGGCCTCATTCAAGGGAGGACGCTATGTCCGTCGATGGCAAGTGGAACATCACGATCAATTCGCCGATGGGCGCGCAGAAGGCGACGCTCGATCTCAAGGCCGACGGCGCGACGCTGACCGGCACCCAGGCCGCCGCGCAGGGCTCCATGGCCATCGCGAACGGCAAGGTCGACGGCAACAACGTCTCCTGGGCCGTGTCGATCACCTCGCCCATGCCGATGACGCTGGAATTCAGCGGCACGGTCACGGGCGACGCGCTGGCCGGCAATGTGAAGGCCGGTGCGTTCGGCTCTTTCCCGTTCTCGGGCGGCCGCGCTTAAGCTGTACGGCAAGAAGAATCGGGGCGGTGCCACGGCGCCGCCCTTTTTCTTTGGGGCCGCGTTATCCTCACGCGCTATCCACGAAGGACTGCTTCCCTGCGCATTCCCATTCATCGCGAAGGCTGGCCGTTCATCGCGATCTTCGCGGTGGCGAACTTCCTGCTCTGGAAGTTTTCGCCCTGGGCCGCCGCGGCGGTCGTGCCGCTGACGCTGAGGTGCGTGGCGTTCTTCCGCGATCCCGAGCGC
>CAZMHP010000467.1:0-1713 GCA_964566095.1 uncultured Rhizobium sp.
TGAGCGCGTCGGTCTGTCAGCCTGGCTAGGGCAGCCAAGGCCAACACGGTGTCGTCGACGGGCGGCGAGACCGTCAGCTCATCCATATGCCGCGCGATGAAACCAGTATCGACCGGGCCGGCGGCGAATTCGGGATGGCGGGCGATGCGGCCGAGAAAGGAGATGTTGTTGGCGACGCCCACGATGGCGCTGCTTTCCAACGCGTCGGCCAAGCGGCTTAACGCCTGAGCGCGGTCAGCGCCATGGGCGATCACCTTGGCCAGCATGGGATCGTAATAGACCGACACTGCATCGCCCTGTTCCACGCCTGCATCAATACGAAGCTCGGGCCTCTGCGACGGCCAGGCGACGTGAACGAGCGTTCCCGTCGAGGGCAGGAAGTCGCGCGCGGGGTCCTCGGCATAGACCCGCGCCTCGACCGCATGGCCGGTGCAGGTGATTTGGTCCTGGCGCAGCGGCAGAGATTCGCCGGCGGCGACGCGCAACTGCCACTCCACCAGATCGAGTCCAGTCACCATCTCGGTCACGGGATGCTCGACCTGAAGCCGCGTGTTCATCTCCATGAAGAAGAAAGCGTCGCCTTCGGCGATGAATTCGACCGTGCCGGCGCCGACATAGTTGACCGCGCGGGCGGCAGCGATCGCCGCCTCGCCCATCGCCTTCATGCGTGCAGACGCCATGCCCGGCGCGGGCGCCTCCTCGATCACTTTCTGATGGCGGCGCTGCACCGAACAATCCCGCGCGAACAGATGCACGCAGTTGCCCTGCGTATCCGCGAACACCTGCACCTCGATATGCCTGGGGCGCTGGAGATACTTCTCGATCAACACGCGATCGTCGCCGAAGGCGCTCTTGGCGATGCGTTTGGCCGCCGCCAGTTCGATGGCGAACTCGGCGGAGGAGGAAACCACATGCATCCCCTTGCCGCCGCCGCCGGCCGACGGCTTGATCAAAACAGGGTAACCAACACGCGCAGCCTCGTGGGCCAACAGCTCAGGGTTTTGATCCGCACCGTGATAGCCCGGAACTAAGGGCACGCCGGCCTTCTCCATCAGCGCCTTGGCACCGCTCTTCGAGCCCATGGCGCGGATCGCCGATGCGGGCGGGCCGACGAAGATGATCCCCGCCGCGGCGCAGGCCTCGGCGAAGTCGGCATTCTCCGAGAGGAACCCATAGCCGGGGTGGATTGCGTCGGCGCGCGCCTGCTTCGCGGCAGCGACGACGCGCTCGACCGACAGATAGCTCTCGGCCGCCGGCGCCGGTCCGATCGGCAACGCCTCGTCGGCGGCACGCACATGGAGCGCACCCATATCGGCCTCGGAATAAACGGCAATGGTGTGAATACCCATGCGCCGCGCGGTGCGAATGATGCGGCAGGCGATCTCGCCGCGATTGGCGATCAGCAGGCGGCGGAACATCCGCTCAATCGCCGTCGCGCTGTTGCCAGGAAGGTTTGCGCTTGGCGAGGAAGGCCGCGATGCCCTCCTTGCCCTCGGCGCTGGCTCGGCGGCGCGCGATGTGCTGCGCGGTCTCCTCGATCAGCGCGGCATCGATCTCGCGTCCGGCCACGCTATGCGCGAGATCCTTGGCTTCGGCCATCGCTTCCGAAGCATTGGAGAGAATCACCGAGATGATATTGGCGATCCGCGCATCGAGCTGGGCCGGCTTCACCACCTCATGCACCAACCCCGCCCATTGCGCTTGATGGGCGTC
>CAZMHP010000468.1:0-1711 GCA_964566095.1 uncultured Rhizobium sp.
ACATCTTGGCGCGCTCGAGATTGGCCGAATGCATCAGCGCGGTCGGCATCTCCGAAGGTCCGATGTCGTGCCGCAGCACGCGCAGGTTCCCGTATTTGTCCTTCTCCGCGATCGTGCCTTCGCGCAGATCGGCCTCGAACAAATCGGTGCTGATCATATTGGCGCCGCGCAGGCAGGCGCCGCGCAAATCGGCGCGTCTGACGCTCGCATGGGAAAGATTGGCCCGGCGCAGATCGGCGCCGAAGAAGCTCGACGAATCCAGGCGCGCCCCGGAAAAATTCGTCTCTTCCAGGATCGCGCCGGTGAAGTCCGCGTCGGCGAGGTTGCGCCCCGAAAGGTCCAGCCCCGACAGGTCGGTGAAGGCGAAGACGGCGCGTGCGCCGCCCATCCGCCCCGAATACAGCATCTCGTGACGCGCGGCGGCGGCCGAAGCTTCCTTCTGGCTGAGCTTGGCAAAGCTTGTGCGGCTTTGGGTTGTCATTGGGCTCGCGCTTATGCGGAATTAACTGTCGGACAGGTCCAGTGTGGCGCCGTCCGGGCTAATACCTGATTAAGAAGCGGAAATTTGCCTTCTTGGCTGCCAGCGGCTAGGTGACTTTCCGGAAAATCGGTTATGGTGCGCCGCCGCGGCCCATCCCGGGGGCGAAGCCGGTGGCGCTGAACGAGGGCGAGACGAAGCGCGGGGTCCGGGCTAACCCCCTTCGGTTTCCAATTTGGCCACGGTTACAAGAGGTTCGACTTGAACAAGCGCGCTCTTATGCTTTCGGCCGCCGCGGCCGCTCTGCTCACCTCGCCGGCCCTGGCCGCCGGGCCGACGGAACTCAAGACCGTCGTCACCACCTCGCAGAAGACCAGCGACACCGGCGATCTAACGATCGATTCGACCGGCGGCATCAATTTCAAGTCGGCCACGGTGCCGCTGCTGACCATCGATTCGAGCAACACGGTTAACAATGGCGGTGTCCTGTCCGGCACGGACCAGGATACCCAGACCGCCATCGCGGTCGACGCGAACGGGCTGACGGGCGGGTTGGACAACAACGGCACCATCGCGCTGGGCGGCTCCGGCACGACCAAGAAGGGCGTCTATCTCACCGGCACCGGGGTCTTCAACGGCAACATCACGCTCGACACCAGTTCCGTCGTGACCATCGTCGGCGATTCGTCGATGGGCGTCATGAGCGACACCACCTCCACGCTCAACGGCGACTGGAATCTCGGCGGCGCAATGAACATGTCGCCGACCACGGCAAATTCGTCGACCACAACGAGCAGCATTCTCGCCAATCTGCTCGGCACGACGAACGGCAATGTCGTCGTCAGCACCGGCGCGGTCTGGACCGCCATCGGCAACGGCGCGCAGGGCATCGTCCTGTCGGGGGCGATCAACGCCTGCAACACCTCGGCGAACGCCACCTGCACCGAGATCGGCACCTTCGCCAATTCGGGCGCCTTGACCGTGGCGGGCGTCGCCACACGCGATCCCACCAAGTCCAATGTCGAAGGCGGCTCCGTCCTCATCGTCCAGAACAGCATCGCTGGCGGCATCCTGAACAACGGCCCGGCCAGCAGCTCCGACGGCACCACCGCGGCCTCGATCTCCGGCAACGGAACAGCCCTGGGCCCCACCATCGTGTTCTCGCCCAATCTTCTGCTTACCGGCCCGATGACGATCGGCGGCAGCAAGCGGTCGATAAAACCGGTGCCCTTG
>CAZMHP010000469.1:0-1666 GCA_964566095.1 uncultured Rhizobium sp.
ACCAAGCGCGTCGGCGGCGGCGTGCAGAACTTCGAAGCGATCAAGCTGATGAAGTTCTCCGCAAGCTAGCGAGTAGCGAATGGCGAATGGCGAATAGGGAAAACCCTTCGCCGTTCGCCACCCTACTTGCTACTCGCTACTCGCTACTCGCTATTCGCCAGGTCTCCCATGCCCCTCACGCTCAACACCCCGCCCGCTATCGAGCCGGTCACGCTCGCCCAGGCCAAGGCGCATCTCAAGGTCGACACCTCCGACGACGACGCGCTGATCGCGGCGCTGGTCGCGGCGGCGCGCGCCCGCGCCGAATGGCACACCGGCCGCGCGCTCGTCACGCAAGGCTGGACACTGCATCTGGATGGCTGGCCGGCCGACGGCAACATCGAAATTCCACTGCCGCCGCTGCAGGCCGTGACCGCCGTCACGACCTATGCCCGCGACGACAGCGCCGCCGTGATGTCGTCGTCCCTCTACACCGTCGACACGGCGTCCGCGCCGGCGCGTCTGGCGCTCAAGCTCGGCGTGCCGCCGCCGACCAATTTGCGCGGCGTCAACGCCATCGCGGTCGGCTTCACCGCCGGCTATGGCGATGCGGCCGACGATGTGCCGCCGCTGCTGAAGGCGGCGATTCTGGAACTCATCGCGTTCCTTTACGAGAATCGCGGCGAGGCGCCCGCCGAACTGCCGCCCGACTGCCTGGCGCTGCTCGCGCCGTTTCGGGTTTTGAAATTCTAGTGATCCTCCCCCGCTGTTGTGGGGGAGGGGGACCATCGCGAAGCGATGGTGGAGGGGGCGACTGCCCCGCACGGACCCCCTCCGTCTCGCTTCGCTCGACACCCCCCCCGCGCAGCGGGGGAGGATCAGGACACCATTCATGCTCTCGACCCTCACCCAGCGCGCCGCGCTGCTCGCCAGCACGCTCACGCCGGACGGTGGCGGCGGGTTCAGTCAATCCTGGGACGCCTTCGCCAGCGTCTGGATCGCGCTCGAGCCGCTGTCCGCGACGGATACGGTCGGCGCCGATCATCTGCAGTCGCGCGTGCGCCATCGCATCACGTTGCGCCGGCGCAGCGACGTCGCCGCCGGCCAGCGCGTCCAGGTCGGTTCGCGCCTCTTTCGCATTCATGCCGTGCTCGACGACGGCCCGCGCGCCGCCGCGCTGACGCTGCTCTGCGAAGAACTGCCGGGAGATCCCTCATGAGTGCCGCGAGCTGGGCCTTGCAGCAGGCCGTCTTCGCCACGCTGGCGGCGAGCGACGCGGTCAAGGACGCCGTCGGCGATCCGCCGCGCGTGTTCGACGCGGTGCCGCGCGGCGTGGCCTATCCCTACATCGTCATCGGCGACGACACGGAAAGCGACTGGTCGACGGCGACCGAACCCGGCTCGAGCCACGCGCTCACCATCCACATCTGGTCGCGCGCGCAAGGCCGGCGCGAGACGCGGCTGGCGGCGCAAGCGGTGATCGACACGCTGAACGGCGCCGAGCTTGCGCTCAGCGGCCAGACGCTGATCGACCTGCGCTGGCTGGAAAGCCAGAGCACCCGCGACAGCGACGGCGAAACGGTGCACGCACAACTGAAATTCCGCGCGGTGACGGAGCCGGCGTTATTTTATCCTCCCCCGCTGTTGGGGGGGTGGGGGACCGCGAAGCGGTGGAGGGGGGCAGCCG
>CAZMHP010000470.1:0-1661 GCA_964566095.1 uncultured Rhizobium sp.
GGCATAGTCGTTGAGCACAGGCTGGGCGCGCAGCGTCTGGGGCACCGCCGCCAGCGCCGTCATCGGCGCCACCGCGCTGTCGCCGCGCGTCAGGGGCAGGGCAAGACGCAAGCCGCCAAGGGCGAGCAGGGCCGTGAGCGCGGCGGCAAAAACGGGCCGCCAATCGCCGTCCGTCTCGCCACGCTCGCCGAGCGCGCGCCCCAGCGGTTCGGCCAGCAGTAGCGGCGCCGCCGCGGCGAACACGATCTGATGGCGCACATGGGTGAAGGCGAGAACGACAAGCGAGAACAGAAGAATCAGGCGCGACGGCGACAGGCGCACGCGCCGTGTCGCCAGGACATACAGCATCGCCGCGACCACCGGGACGATCGGCTGCGTGAGCGACAGCGGCGTCGCCTGCCATTCGCCGACCGCGGCGAGCGCCGGTGTCGCCATCAAGGTCAGCGGAAAGATCAGGCCCTGTACGAAGTGCGGATTGATCAGCGCCGCCGCCAGCGCGCCCAGGCCGAACAGGCTCCAGGCTCGCAGGGTTGCCAGGTTGCGCGTCTCGAGAAGCGCTTCGAGCGCAAGCCCGCCGGCGAGCGCCAGGCCGAGCAGGAAACTCGCATGGATATTGACCCAGAGGGCCATCAGCGGAAGCAGCGCCAGGCTGGGTGCGCGCTTCTCGCTTCGCGCCCGCACCAGTTCCGCGGTCCAGATCGCGAGCAGCGGCAATGCCAGAAGATGCGGCCGGGCCAGCAGGCTTCCGGTCATGCAGGCCATCGCCAGCACAATCGCCAGGGCCTGCGTCTTCGGCGCCAGCCAGCGGCCGAGGGCGTGGCTCAGCACGCCGGCCGCCAGCGCCGCCGCGAGCGCGAACAGGACCAGCAGCCCGCTCCATCCGGCGGCGCGCCAGGCCAGCGCCATCGCGATCTCGGCCAGCCATTCATGCGCGTCCCAGGGCGCGCCGGCGAACGTATAGGAGAACGGATCGCGGAACGGGATCGCGTGGTCGTGCAGCATCCGGCTGCCCGCGGCGATGTGCAGGAAGGTGTCGCCATCGTTCAGGACCTGCGGCGCGAAGGCGGTCACGGCGAAGGCGGCGAGCGCGGCCAGCGCCGCGACCGTGCCGCGCGCGCTCACCTTCACGCCCGCGCTACGCTTTGCATGCATTATCGCCGCGATCGTCATCGCGCATCGGTAGCGCAAAGCCATGAGGGAATGATTGACCGCCGCAGACGGCGATCTGAAATGCGCGTCGGCTCGCAAGATGCGAAATCGGCGGTATTTGGGCCCTAGGGTTAATAACCGGCGAATATTTACCCTAGCCGTTGTTCCAAGGGGCCCCTTTTGTTCAAGGCTGGGACAGATCGCCGATCGAGACACTTGCAGATTTAAGCCGGCATTAAGCCCGTCGCACTAGTCTCACGGCTGTCCAGGTTGGTCTCTCGCAAACGATGCCGGCCGGACGTCCTAGGGTGTCACTTTGTGGAGGCTTTCATGAACAACCTTTTCGCTCGCTTCGTGCGCGACGAGTCCGGCGCGACGGCCATTGAGTATGGCCTCATCGCGGCGCTCATCGCCGTCGTCATCATCGGTGCCGTTCAGGTCGTGGGTACCAACCTGTCGACCACGTTCACCACGGTGTCGGGCACGATCAAGTAAACATTCGCGCCTTACGG
>CAZMHP010000471.1:0-1648 GCA_964566095.1 uncultured Rhizobium sp.
CGCCTTGGTCGCCTCGATGGCCGCTTCGTCGTCGTCGGTCGGCTTGTTCATGGCGTCAGCGGCGGGATGGATTGAACGACATCAAACCAAACCGTCATCGCCCGCTTCATGCGGGCGACCCAATTTGTTCGGAAAGAAAAATGGGTTGCCCGGACAAGCCGGGCAATGACGGTGTTTGGGACGGAGAGATACATCATCATGGCGTCAGCGGCGGCTTGTAGCCGTCGGCGGCGATCGCTTCGGCGTGCGCCTCGCCGGCGGCGTGCGGATCGGGAACGTCCGGCACATGCGAGTCCGGAAGCGGCGGCGCGTCCTCGACCTCGACCGGCTCGGCGGTCACGCTCTGCGGCGGCGGGATGGGACCGCGCATGTCGCCCGGGATGATGGACTGATGCAGATCGCGCTCCACGCCGGCGAGCGGCCGCTCGGTGCGCAGATTGTCGATCTCCTTGCGCAGCTCATCGAGCTCGGTCTGCCGCGCCATGTCGTCGAAGCTCTTGCGGAACTGGTCCGCCATGGCGCGCGCCTTGCCGACCCATTGGCCGACGATGCGCATCAGGCGCGGCAAATCCTTCGGCCCCACCACGACAAGGCCGACGATCAGGAACAGAAGGATATGACTCCAGCTGAAGTCGAGCATCAGTCGGGTTTCGGTTCGGTCGTCGGCTGCATCGGCGCGGGACTGCCATCCTTCGACAGGCTCAGGATGAGGACCTGATATCAATCCTCATGCTGAGCCCGTCGAAGCATGAGGACGCAGGCACCGTCACCCGACGCCGGTCGTGTCCTTGTTGGACGTGGGCGTGGGATTGGTCGTCTGGCCGGGGATGGTCTTGGCATCCTGCGGATCGTCGGCGAGGCCCTGACGGAAGCTCTTGATGCCCTTGGCGACATCGCCCATCAGGTCCGAGATCTTGCCGCGCCCGCCGAACAGCAGCAGCGCGACGGCGGCGAACAGCAAGATGTGCCAGAAGCTCAGGCCACCCATGAAACTCTCCTTCTCCCCCGTCGAACGGGTCGGGCGGCGCCTTCCGGCGCGGCCCTGCTGCGCCCCTTAAAGACCTTTCGGGGCGCGGTAGGCAAGTTCCGCCCAATTGTCATGGCCCGCGAATGCGGGCCACCCAGTTGAAACCATAGACAAAAGCCTCAGGCCGATCTCAAACATACTTTCTAGGCCACTGGAAGCGTCATCTGGGTGGCCCGCATTCGCGGGCCATGACACCTGCGCCACTACCCAATCAAGATCTCGCCTTTGCGGCCGAAGGCGGCGGCGAGCGTGCCCAGGCGCTTCTGCACCGCCTCGCCGGCGATCGCCTCCTGGCGGCGGGGGATTTCCAGCACGATCTTGGCCGGCGTCATCTTGAGGCGGTAGTTCTGCAGGGCGCCGGCCGAGGCGGCCGTCAGCGAAAAGGCCAGGCGGCCGGCCAGCCCCATCGCCAGCGCGCGCTCCGAATCCTCCTTGTTCAAAAGATCGGCATTGGCGATCTCCCGCGGAAAGTCCTCGTCGCCGGTGTGGCGGTGGAACACGGCCGAGGCGATCAGCGCGCGCACGCGGTGGCTGGCGCCGGAGAACGGCGCGGTCAGCACCTGGCTGAAGCCGCCGAGCGCGCGGTCGTCGGGATGGCGGCGCCAGGCGATGTCGGAGAAC
>CAZMHP010000472.1:0-1638 GCA_964566095.1 uncultured Rhizobium sp.
ATCTGTTCTGGTCGGACGGCTAATACGTCCGCGCCTTGGGCGGGATGTATTCGACCTCATTGGTCAGCGTGTAGGTGTGGACGGGCCGGTAATCGAGACGGGCCACGCCGGTCGCGGGATCGAGCCAGGACAGCGTGTGTTTCATCCAGTTGGCGTCGTCGCGATTGGGGAAGTCCTCGCGCGCATGGGCGCCGCGGCTTTCGTGGCGCACCACCGCACCTTCCAGCGCCACGATCGCCTGCTGGATCAGGTTCTCGAACTCCAGCGTCTCGACCAGATCGGTGTTCCAGATCAGCGAGCGGTCCGTGACCTTGATGTCCTTCAGCCGCGCATAGATCGCATCGACGTTCTTCTGGCCGGCCTTCAGCGTGTCGCCGGTGCGGAACACGGCGGCGTCTTCCTGCATCGCCTTCTGCATGGCGAGGCGCAGATCCGCCGTCGGGGTGGAGCCCTTGGCATTGCGATACTTGTCGAGCCGCGCGAGCGCTTCGTCGCCCGCGCCCTTGGGCAGGTCGTGATGGCTGCCGATACCCTTGAGCGATTCCGCGGCATGCATGCCGGCGGCCTTGCCGAACACCACCAGATCGATCAGCGAGTTGGAACCGAGGCGGTTGGCGCCATGCACCGATACGCAGGCCGCTTCGCCCACCGCCATCAGGCCCTGCACGGGCGTGTCGGGATTGCCGTCCTTCAGCGTCACCGCATCGCCCGTGTAATGGCAGGGGATGCCGCCCATGTTGTAATGCACCGTCGGCAGGACCGGGATCGGCTCCTTGGTGACGTCGACGCCGGCGAAGATGCGCGCGCTCTCCGCGATGCCGGGCAAACGCTCGTGAATGATCTTGGGATCGAGATGCGACAGGTGCAGGTAGATGTGGTCCTTGAGCGGACCGACGCCGCGGCCCTCGCGGATCTCGATCGTCATGGCGCGGCTCACCACGTCGCGGCTGGCGAGGTCCTTCGCGTTGGGCGCGTAGCGCTCCATGAAGCGCTCGCCCTCGCTGTTGGTGAGATAGCCGCCTTCGCCGCGCACGCCTTCGGTGATCAGCGTGCCGACGCCGTAGATGCCGGTCGGATGGAACTGGATGAACTCCATGTCCTGCAGGGCCAAGCCGGCGCGCAGCACCATGGCGTTGCCGTCGCCGGTCTGCGTATGCGCGCCGGTGCAGGAGAAATAGATGCGGCCATAGCCGCCCGTCGCCATGATCACCTTGTGCGCGCGGAAGCGGTGGATGGTGCCGTCGTCGAGATTCCACGCCATCAGCCCGACGATGGCGTCGCCGTCCTTGATGAGGTCGAGCGCGAAATACTCGATGAAGAAGTTCACCTCGTGCTTCACGCATTGGCCGTAGAGCGTGTGAAGCATTGCATGACCGGTGCGGTCCGCGGCGGCGCAGGTGCGCTGCGCGATGCCCTTGCCGTAGTTCGACGTCATGCCGCCGAAGGCGCGCTGATAGATCCGCCCGTCCTCGGTGCGCGAGAACGGCACGCCGAAATGTTCGAGCTCGTAGACAGCTTCGGGCGCGTTGCGGCACAGATATTCGATGGCGTCCTGATCGCCCAGCCAGTCCGAACCCTTGACGGTGTCGTACATGTGCCAGCGCCAATCGTCCTCGCCCATGTTGCCGAGCGCGGCGG
>CAZMHP010000473.1:0-1635 GCA_964566095.1 uncultured Rhizobium sp.
GCGGCGCGCGCGGCGCCGCCGGTGCGCGGCTTTCGCGCGGCGCTCGAAAAGGCGCGCGGCGCGCATCGCGCCGGACTGATCGCGGAGATCAAGAAGGCCAGTCCGTCGAAGGGGCTGATCCGCGCCGATTTCGATCCCCCTGCCCTGGCACGCGCCTATGAGCAAGGCGGCGCGGCGTGCCTGTCCGTGCTGACCGACACGCCGTCGTTCCAGGGCGCGCCGGAATTCCTGCGCCAGGCGCGGGCCGCGACCGCCCTGCCCGTGCTGCGCAAGGACTTCATGCTCGATTCCTACCAGGTGGCAGAGGCGCGGGCGTGGGGCGCGGACTGCATCCTCGTCATCCTGGCGATGGTCGGCGACCTGACGGCCAAGACGCTGCTGATGGACGCGGCGCATTGGGGGATGGACGCGCTGGTCGAAGTGCACGACGAGGCGGAACTCGAGCGCGCACTGGCGCTGGGCGCGACGATGATCGGGATCAACAATCGGGATCTGAAGACCTTCGTCACCGATCTGGGCGTGACGCTGCGCCTGCTGCCGCGCATCCCGAAGGACAAGCTGGTCGTGGCGGAGAGCGGGCTCAGCGCGCCCGCCGATCTCAAGCGCCTCGCGGATGCGGGCGTCACGACCTATCTGATCGGCGAAAGCCTGATGCGCGAGGCCGATGTCGCGGCAGCGACAGCGCGGCTGATCGGCACTAGACTTCAGGCATGACCAAGCTCACCCATCTCGACGACAGCGGCGCGGCGCGGATGGTCGACGTCTCGGCCAAGGACGCCACCGACCGCGAAGCGACGGCGCAGGCCGAGATCGCGCTGTCGGCGGAAGCCTTCGCGGCGGTGACCGAAGGCACGGCGGCGAAAGGCGACGTGCTGGCGGCGGCGCGGATCGCCGGCATCATGGCGGCTAAGAAGACGAGCGAGCTGATCCCGCTTTGTCACCCCATCGCGTTGACGAAGGCCGATGTCGAGTTCGAGCCGGACGAGGCGCGCCACACGATCCGCATCGTCGCCAGCGCCAAGACCACCGGCCAGACCGGCGTCGAGATGGAGGCGCTGACCGCGGCCAGCATCGCGGCGCTGACGATCTACGACATGGTCAAGGCGGTCGACAAAGGCGCCGTGATCGAAGGCGTGAAGCTGCGCGCCAAATCGGGCGGCAAGAGCGGCGACTATGTCGCCGAAGCGTCCAAGCCGGCGAAGCCCGCCTATCGCTCGGCCGGCATGATCGGGCGCGCCAAGCCTGCGACGCTGATGGGCGAAGTGGCCGCGCCCCGGCCGAGCGCCGACAAGCAGCGCGAGACCGGCCAGCAGCGCGAGGCATTCCGCGCCTTTATGACGTCGAACCGCCTGCGCGCGACGCAATGGGCGAAGGATGCCGGCGTGCCGGTATCGGAGATCTACGCTTTCCTCACCGGCAAGACGCGCGGCATGCCCGGCGACGTGGCGGACAAGCTGGCGCGCGCGGCGCGGGCGCGCACCGAAGACATGTTCCGATGATACCGGTCGAGGACGCGGTCGCGCGGATCGTCGCGGCGTTCGCGCCGACCGCCGCGGAGACGGTCGGGATCGGCGTCGCGGCGGGACGCGTGCTGGCGGAAGACGCCGTCGCGCGGATGAACCAGCCGCCCGATCC
>CAZMHP010000474.1:0-1634 GCA_964566095.1 uncultured Rhizobium sp.
CGCTGTTCCGCAGCCGCATCACCCAGGGCAATTTCGGCATGGCGACCGGCGAGAGTCTCGCGCATCTGAACTGCCTGCGCGCCCGCGGCCGCATCCAGCGCACCACCGACACCGACGGCATCAACTGGTACACGGCGAGCTGAATTTGGCCGTCGCGGTTACCTTGCGCGCACATCGTGCGTGCAAGCCGGCGCCAGCCGTGCTGAATGGGGCGATGATCCGAACCGCCGCGCCCATCGCCTTCCTGCTCCTTGCCGCCGCGCCGGCCGCCGCGGCCATCCTACCCGATTGCGCCGGGCCGGCCGAGATCGCCCAGGGCCAGTTGCTGCGGGTCGAGCGCAACGGTGCGGTGATCCTGACCGACGGGCGCGCGCTGAAGCTCGAAGGCATCCGCCTGCCGGCCGGCGCGGCGGACCGCGCGCCGCAAGCCTTCGCCGACCAGGCGTTGGCCGCCATCGCCGCCGCGACCCGCAAGGGGCCGCTCACGCTCACCGCCGTGCCGCCCAAGGAAGACCGCTACGACCGTGTGCGCGGCCAGCTGTTCGCCGGCGACGGGACCTGGCTCCAGATCGCCCTTCTGCAAAAAGGCCTGGCGCGCGTCGCCATCGCGCCGGACCGCACCGAATGCGCGACGGAGCTTTACGAAGCCGAGGCCAAGGCGCGCGCCGCGCACGTTGGCATCTGGTCTCTGCCCGCCTATGCGATCCGCGAACCGGACGCGGCGGCGCGCGACATCGGGACCTTCCAGATCGTGCAGGGCACGGTGCGCAATGCCGAGATGAAGAACGGCCGGGCGTATTTGAATTTCGGCGACGACTGGCGCCGCGACTTCACCGCCACGATCGAGCCGGAGGACATGCCGAACTTCCGCCGCCTGGGCGTCGATCCGCGCGCCTATGCCGGCCAGACGATCCGCGTGCGCGGCATTGTGCAGTCGCTCAACGGCCCCGAGATCGAACTTGCCAATCCGCAAGGCGTGGAGGTGGTGAAATAAGGAGCTCCTCATGCTTCGACAGGCTCAGCATGAGGAGTTCCAAGCCGGTCCTCATCCTGAGCCTGTCGAAGGATGAGGGATGCAATCATGCCGGAATCAAAAAAGGCCCGGACATCATCCGAGCCTTTTTTATTTTCAGTAGGCGGCGAAAGGCCTACGCCGCCTTCTTCAGCAGCATGCCTTCGACGCGCTTGACCGCGGTCGGCTCGTCGGTCTTCTCGACCGCCGCGACTTCGCGCGCCATGCGGGCAAGGGCCGCCTCATAGAGCTGGCGTTCGGAATAAGACTGCTCCGGCTGGCCCGAGGCGCGGTGCAGGTCGCGCACGACCTCCGCGATCGACACCAGGTCGCCCGAATTGATCTTCGCCTCGTATTCCTGGGCGCGGCGCGACCACATGGTCCGCTTGATGCGGGCGCGGCCCTTGAGCGTGTTCAGCGCGTTGCTGACGATGTCGGGCGAGGAGAGCTTGCGCATGCCCACGGCCTTGGCCTTCATGGTGGGCACCCGAAGGGTCATCTTGTCCTTCTCGAAGGTGATGACGAACAGTTCCAGCTTCATGCCGGCGACTTCCTGTTCCTCGATCTTCATGATCCGGCCGACGCCATGGGTGGGATACACGACATGGTCGTTGGTCTTGAA
>CAZMHP010000475.1:0-1632 GCA_964566095.1 uncultured Rhizobium sp.
GCGGCATCCATCTGGAGATGACCGGCCAGGACGTCACCGAATGCCTCGGCGGCGCCCAGGCGCTGAAGGAAATCGACCTGCACGACCGCTACCAGACCGCCTGCGATCCGCGCCTCAACGCCAGCCAGGCGCTCGAGATCGCTTTCCTGATCGCCGACACGATCCGCGACGAGCGTCTCAAGGGCCACCCCGTCGCGGCGTCCGCCTGACGCGATTTTCCTAAAAAGGAGAGCAGGTTCGCATGGGCGTGGCGCGGCTTCTCGCGAAGGGCTGGGTTGTGTTCTGTCTGTTCGCTGGCGGCCATGCCTTCGCCTTCGCGCTCGCCCGTGGCGAGGTGCCGCTGGAATCCCTGCGCGCCATCGCGGTCTGCGTCCTGTTGTTCGGCGCGATGGGCCTCTTGTTCATCGGCGGCTTCGGCGCCTCGACGGGCACGACGCCGGCGCTGGCGCGGTTGAAATTTCGCTGGCCGGGCTTCAACGAAGTCGTGTTCGTCGTCTTCGTCGCGTTCAGCCTGGCCGACCAGATTTTCGTCGCGCCGTTCGCGCCCGGCCATCCGACGGCAGTGGCGCTGCAATTTGCGATGCAGAACGCCATGCCGGGGCAGAACGCGCTCGCCGAGGCGCTCGGCCGCTGCTCGCTTGACGGCGGACGCGAATTCGCCAGCGCCTTCACCTGGCTGCTCGCGATCATCTTCGTCGCCTCATCGATGTCGCGGGTGCGGCTGACGGCGGGCGTGCTGAGGCTCGATCACATGCTGCGGCCGTCGGCTTTCGGGCCGACGATGCTGGCGGCGCTCTATGGCCTCGTCGCGATCGTTGGAATCCAGCTTTTCTGCGTCGGCTCGCTCTATCCCTGGCTGGATTGCAGCGCCTTTCCGGATATTCCGGGCGCGGTGCTGATCGGACTGGCGCCGCTCTTCCTCGCCTACCTGATCGTCGCGGCGCTGATGACGCTGCGCGCAAGCGGTCCGGATCAGTAGACCGGCGGACAAAAAAATACCGCCGCGCCGCGATTTTGTTTTGCGACACGGCGGCAGTACCACCACAACTTGGCAGCACGATCCCACAATCTCGCCGCCGGCGAAATTCGCAGAACTCCCTAGGCAATAACCCTTAGCGCGGCATGCGCCCGGCCGCTCACGCAAGGCTCGCTGCGATCTCGGCCATCTTGCGATTGAACGCTTCCGGCTCTTCGAACGGCGCGAAGTGCCCGGAATTCTCGAACCATACGAGAGTCTTGGCCGGCGCCGTCAGCGTCTCGAAATAGGCGGCGGCGACGCCGGCGTCGACCTGATGGTCTTGCCGCCCGCTGAGGAAATAGACCGGCATCTTCAATTCCGGCGCGGCGGTCTCCAGATTCAGCGCCGCCACTTGGCTCCACAATGTCCGCAGCGAGAACATCACGCCGCGGACGATGCCCGGAAGGTCGGCCAGCGAGGACTCCGGCGCGGTCAGCATGATGCGCAGCGCCGTCAGCACCGGCAAGCGGCCCAGCGTGCCCGCGAAGCGCGCAAGCCAGCGGCGCTGCACCATCATCTGCTTGTCGGTGTAGGGCGGCGGCCCCAGTTTCGTCAGCTCCGCCACCGCCTTTTTGTTTCCCCGCCGTTTGGCCTCCTCGAGCACGAAGGCGTAC
>CAZMHP010000476.1:0-1626 GCA_964566095.1 uncultured Rhizobium sp.
GGCTGCCGCGGCGTGTCGCGCACCGACATCCGCTACGACGACACGGTGAAGGGCAAGCACCGCCTTGTCCTGCTCGAGACCAACACCCAGCCGGGCATGACGCCGACCTCGCTGGTGCCCGAACAGGCCGCCCATAACGGCATGAGCTATCCCAAGCTCTGCCGCTGGATCGTGGAGGACGCTTCATGCGATCGGTGAAGATCGACCGCAAAGCCGCACAGCCGCGTCCGCGCAAGGGGCGCGGATCGGCGCGCGCCGGCCGTGCCGCGCCCGCGACTCAAAAGCCGTTCGGCCGCCGCAAGCAGCCGGGCCGCCTGGCGCGCGTTTGGCGGCGCATCACGGGCTGGCTCGTCTTCCGCCGTCCGATCCTGATCCTGTCGGGTGTTCTGATGCTCGCGGTGCTCGTCATGGGCTTGATGGCCGGCGGCTATGTCGGCCGCGCGTTCCGCGCCGTCGACGCCGCGACGGCCGCCACCGTGGACGACGCCGGCTTCTCCATCGCCCAGGTGCATCTGACCGGCAACGTCCGGACGCCGCCGGAACAGATCGTCGCGGCGCTGGGCTTCAAGCCGGGCCAGCCGATCTTCGGCGCCGATCTGCAGACCGCGCGCCTGGCGCTCAAGAAGCTCGATTGGGTGGCCGATGCCGATGTGCGCCGCCGCTATCCCGACGACATCTCGGTGCGCATCGTGGAAAAGCTGCCCTTCGCGCTATGGCAGGCGGATGACGGCAAGCTCTGGGTGGTCGAGCGCGACGGCGGCGCCATCACCACCGACGGCATCGAGGCGTTTCGCGGCCTGCCGCTGCTCGCCGGCGCCGGCGGTTCGAGCGCGTCCGACATCGTCGACGCGGTATCGCAGCATCGCGCGGTGTCCGCCCGCATTCGCGCCTATCAGCGCGTATCGGAGCGCCGCTGGAATCTCATCCTGGACGATGGCGTGGTGGTGAAGCTGCCCGAGCTGGGTTGGCCCAAGGAACTCGATACGCTTGAGCACCTCATCATCGACAAGGGCATCTTGGAGCGCGACGTGATCGAGATCGATCTGCGCGCGCCGACGCAATACTTCTTCGTGCTCAAGAGCGGCGAGAAGAAGAGCGAGACGAGGGGGAATTCCGCCTGATGGGAGAGATGGTCAAATTGCGCAACGGTGACGAGACGCCGGCCTACCGCGCCGGTCTGGTGGCGGTCCTCGATGTCGGCTCGTCCAAGACGGTGTGCCTGATCGGCCGCGGCGAGAACGGCATCATGCGCGTCGTCGGGGCTGCGCTGCGCGAGAGCCAGGGCGTGCGCGCCGGCACCATCGTGGGCCTCGAACAGGCCGAGGAATCGATCCGCGACGCGGTGGCGGCGGCCGAAAACCACGCCGACCTGCGCATCCAGAACGTCATCATCTCGGTCAATTGCGGCCAGCCGGTCAGCGTGACCAGCCGCGCGGCGATGGCGCTCGACGGCGAGCTCGTCAGCGACGCCCATCTGCGCGCCCTCCTCGCCGACGGCCGCTCGCGCTGCGTCGCCGAGGGCCATGAGCTGATCCAGAGCGCCCCCACCACCTATGTGGTGGACGAGGCGCGCGGCGTGAAGAACCCGCTCGGCATGTTCTGCCAGCGCATCGGCGTCGCCATGCA
>CAZMHP010000477.1:0-1623 GCA_964566095.1 uncultured Rhizobium sp.
AGACAACATCATCGCCGCGCTGCCGGATACCATCGGGCAGACGATTGGAAATGCGGTGGCGGGCGGGATTGCGGAAGGCCAGACCCAAGCGGCGAAGACGGACTCCCAAGCGGGCAAGATGTCGAGCGACGATCTCATGGCGCACGCTCAGCGCAACGCCGCCGCCAACCTCGCCGTCACGATGCAGCATCTCGACCAGGTGATCCTGAACGCGCCCGTCGATCTGAGCGATCTGCAAAATAACGTGCCGAATATCGACTTCTCATATAAGGGAATTGGAAGTGCTGCGTTTGCAGCCGACGCCGCCTCATACCTCCCGGCTGGCTTGCTAGCCGATGATGGTGGCACCAAAAATAGCGTGCGCCTAGCGGAGATCGGAGGAGTATATCCTATCGCATATGGCGACAAGGTCTCATTTACCCAAAGTCTCCAATGGTCGGATGAAACGTTTCCTGCGGGACCCGGCCAAGATGGCACTCCCCATGACGGTGCAGTGGGAATCCAAGACGCTTACACCTCTGGAAAGGGCGGCACGTATTGGGTTGATCCAAAAGCAATGGGAATGGATCACGCGATAGATATCGGTCAAGAAATTCAAGAAAGTGCGAATAATCCGAATGGGTACATTAATGGCGTATTGGAAGGTGCCGCAATGAACTACATGACTGGAGGAAGCGCTACCGCCGCGTTTAACTCGCAGGATTGGTATCCAAAAACGGGATTGATGGCGTTTGACGATGGCATGCTCACGGACGATGGACGAAGCGTTGGCCGATTTGGGGGCCAGGTTTTTGGTTCCGTAACACTAAATTCGGATGGAAGTTATACGGCTCAGGGTGTGATTTTGCTTGAGAAACGAGGCCCCTATAGCTTTGACTTGGACGGTACTAATGCTTTGCAAAACGGGGCAATTGCATTGGACGCAATTTTGCCTAACCCTCACAATGGAGGTCTACCGAACCTTGTTGGAAAGCCAGTCTATCTAAATTTCAACAGGTATGTGAACTTCACTGTAACTGGCCATTGGGGGAAGGGTGGATAAGAATGAAATTGCGAGTGATATTCTTGATGATCGCACTTGCTCCGTCGGCGGCGATGGTGGCGTGCTCGGACAACAAGGAATTTCAATGGTACGATACGACTGGATCGGGAAGAAGTTCCGAGATTGCAATGCAAGACAAGAGCGCCTGCGATAAGCTCTATCCGCAACCACCCATAGATTCTAACAATTTGGCATCCAGCAGTGTTGCCGAGCAAAATTGGGGTCATCAACATGAGGCGTGTATGGAGAAGCGCGGATGGAAGCTTAGGTGAATGAGTATAAGTCTTTAGGATTTCGAGGACCTTCTTGAGACCTAAGTTGAGTTCTTCGTCTGTGGCGGTTGTTCAGCAACACAACCCGGTAACCAAACCGAAGTTGTGTATCGCTGAGGGGGTATCCCCTCCGATTTCCGAGGTTCAAGTCGATGTGGTGCCGCATCCGCGCGAACGCAAGACTTGGCGTCGGCGTTCGCGCCGCCCTACCGCCGACCGGACCTTTCGCTTAATTCAGCAAGTTGCGCCTGCTTGACGGCATGCAGGTCGGCGACGTGACCGACAACGGCACCTCCGACACCGACTACG
>CAZMHP010000478.1:0-1623 GCA_964566095.1 uncultured Rhizobium sp.
CCGACCGCGCGCCTGTTCCGCCAGGCACGCCTCGGCGACTGGGGCGGCGTCATGGCGGAGATCTCGGCCGCTCTCGGCGCCGCGGTCGGCGAGTCCGGCCGCGACGGCGACGTGACGACGGCGGCCTGACGTGGTGCGAGTCTACATCCCCGTTTCGGCCGGCGACCTGATCGACAGGATCACGATCCTGCGGATCAAGAAGGCGCGCATTCCGGACAAGGCCAAGCTCGCCAATGTCGACCAGGAACTGCAATCGCTGATCGCGATCCGCGCCTGCTTCCCCAAGCTGCTCGGCCGCGCCGTGAAGGCCAGGGAGCGCCAGCTCCACACGGAGAACGCGATCCTGTGGGACGTCGAGGACCTGCTGCGCGCGCTCGAATCGAAGAAGAGCTTCGGCAAGGATTTCGTCGCCGCGGCGCGCCGCGTCTACCGGACCAATGACCGCCGGGCTCGGCTGAAGCGCGAGATCGATGCGCTTGTCGGCAGCGCGCTGCGCGAAGAGAAATGGTTTTCCGGAGCCTGACTAGCCTGCCGTAAGCGATATTCCTTACCCTATCGTTTTGCGTTTCCGCAATGCGATGCGACTCTTGTGGAGCTTTAATGCGATTCGCGGAACGCAGAACGCGCTTCCGCGCATCGCGAAGGGCCCGCAGAATGCAGGATCGCAAGCACGAAAGACCGGCTCCGAAGCGCAGCTTGCGCGCCGGGCTCGCCTTGCATCGCGCATCGGCGGGGACGAGGCGCAACGGCGTGGAGAGAACGCGCCGCGGCAGCCTTACGACCGAGGACGCCGTGTGGCGGCGCCGCGAAATGGGCACCAATCATATCGCCTGTTTCGGGGTCTGGCGGCGCGGCACGCGCCGGCAGGCGGAGCGCCTCAACCGCTCGGGCATCACGCGATGGCACATGCCGCACCAGGGCGGCGCCAATTTCGTGTTGCCGGGAGCGCGCCATGACGCCATCAACCAGGATTGAGATTTTCGATCGGCAGTCGATTCTATCGATGCCGCTCCGCATCCACCCCGCGCTCATCCCGCATGCGGTGTTGCTCGTATTCATTTCGCTCGCCTGGGCGGCGGACGGCGTCTACGAGGCCGCAAGTCTGATCGTCGGATCGTGAGGCGCCGCCGACGGCGTCCGGCTATCGCGCGACCTTGCGGCGCTGACCGATCAGCGATTTGATCAGCTTCGCATCGGCTTGCGTCGCTGGATTGTAGACGACCATGCTGAGGTCCGGCCGCCCGTCGACCGCGAAGGCCGAATATTCCAGCGCGATCGGTCCGGCAACGGGATGGCGCAGGGTCTTCAGGCCGTCGCCATGGGTGCGCACGTCATTGTCGCGCCACATCGCCGCGAATTCTGGGCTAAGCCGGCAAAGCTCCTCGACCAGCGCCTGGACGTTCTTCGCCGCGCCGGCGCGCGCCGCGTCCGCCCGAAACGCCGCCACCACAAACCGCGCGACGCTTTGCCAGTCCGCCTGCGCGGCGCGGACACGGGGATCCAGGAACATCATGCGCAGGATATTGCGCTCCGCGGTCGCCAGCCGGCTGTAGTCGGTCAGCACCGCTTCGGCGGCGCGGTTCCAAGCGACGACATCCCAGGTAGCGGTCTTCACAATGGCCG
>CAZMHP010000479.1:0-1620 GCA_964566095.1 uncultured Rhizobium sp.
ACCGCGCAGCGCTCCAGCGTGCGCGCCAGGATGTCGGCGCACATCGCCGCCACCATGATCGGCCGCCCGCGCATCGAGCCCGAATTGTCGAGCAGCAGCGTCACCACCGTGTCGCGGAAGGTCATGTCCTTCTCGCGCTTGAAGGAGAGCGGGTACATCGGATCGATGATGATGCGCGGCAGGCGCGAGGTGTCGAGCATGCCTTCCTCGATGTCGAACTCCCAGGTGCGGTTCTGCTGCGCCATCAGCAGGCGCTGGAGCTTGTTGGCGAGGCGCGACACCACGCCGGACATCGCCTGGAGCTGCTGGTCGAGGAAATTGCGCAGGCGGCCGAGCTCCTCGGCGTCGCACAGTTCGTCGGCGTGAACTTCTTCGTCGAACTGGAAGGTGTGGACCTTGTAGCCCCATTCGTCGGCATGGCTGAACGGCTGTTCGGGCCGCTGCGGCTTCATGCCTTCCTCGGGCTCGGCGGCGTCCGACATCTCGTCGGTCTGCTCGGCGCGCATCTCGGCGTCGGCGTCCTCGCTCTCCTCGCCTTCGGAGTCCTGCATGTCGGCCTGGGCGGATTCCGACTGGCTGTCGGCGTCGTTCTCCTCGCCGTCCTGCTCCTGGTTCTCGGCGTTCTCGCCCTCGGCCTCGTCGTCGGAGGATTCGTCGGCGTCGAACTCGTCGGAGAGTTTGAGGTCCTTGAGGATGTTGCGCGTCAGCTTGGCGAACGACGCCTGATCGCGGATCGAGGACGCCAACTTGTCTAGATCCTTGGCGGCATGCTCCTCGACGAAGGGACGCCACAGATCGACAGCGTGCTTGACCGATTCCGGCGGTGCCTCGCCGGTCAGCTTCTCGCGCACCATCAGGCCCAGCACGTCGGCGATCGGCGCGTCGGACCTCGCGCGCGCCTTGCCGAGCCCGCGCTGCAGCAACCGCTGTTCGAGCCCGGCCGCCAGATTCTGCTGCACGCCCTTCATGGCAAGCGCGCCGATGGCTTCGACGCGCGCCTGCTCGGCGGATTCGAACACCGCAGCCGCGTCGGCCGATTGCGGCCGGTATTGGTCGTGGACCTTGTCGACATGATGCGCCCGGCGCAGCGCATAGGCATCGCCGGCGCCGCGCACGATCGCGACCTCATTGGGCGGCAGGTTGCGCGAGGGCAGGGGAAGACGCGCCTTGAGGCCCCGCAATGCCGGCGGTTCGGCGGAGAAAGTGACTTCCAGCTCCGGCTCGCCCGACAGCGCCCGTACCGCGCCGGTGACGGCGCGCTTGAAGGGTTCGGACGGGTTTTCAGGCTTGGACATGGCTCGCTACGCTCGCGCGAGTAGCGAATGGCGAATGGCGAGTAGGGACGCTGCGTCCCCTATTCGCCATTCGCTACTCGCTATTCGCTTCGTCGCGGTCACGCGACGAGCACCTTCGCCGAACTCTCCGGCAGTTCCTCGCCGAAGCAGCGCTGATAGAACTCCGCCACCGTGGCGCGTTCGAGCTCGTCGCATTTGTTCAGGAAGGTGAGCCGGAAGGCGAAGCCGACGTCGCCGAAGATCTCGGCGTTCTCCGCCCAGGTGATCACCGTGCGCGGGCTCATCACGGTCGACAGATCGCCGTTGATGAAGGCGTTGCGCGTCA
>CAZMHP010000480.1:0-1620 GCA_964566095.1 uncultured Rhizobium sp.
CGTGCAGAAGCTGGTCGACCGGCTGACCGCGCAGAAGGGCATCAAGATCACCTACGACAAGATCGAAGGCGCCAACCACTTCTTCGACAAGAAGGAGGCCGAGGTCGTCGAGTCGGTCGAAGGCTATGTCAAAGAAATGATGAGCAAGCCGCGCGAGGGGCGGTAGAGTTTGCATTCCATGTTGGCATATGCTATGGCATATGTCATGACTTCGGAGCGTCCCGTAAAGCTTTTTCGCAATGGCCGCAATCAAGCGGTTCGCATTCCGCGTGAATTCGAATTGCCCGGCGAAGATGCGATCATGCGTAAGGAAGGCGAGCGGCTGGTGATCGAGCCCGCACCTGCCAGATCGCTCCTCGCGCTGCTTGCGACGCTTGAACCGCTCAATGAAGACCTTCCGTCCATCGAGGAGTTGCCGATGGATTCGGTGGACTTGGGCTGATGTCCTATCTGCTGGATACGAATATCGTGTCCGATCTCATGCGCAATCCAACTGGTATCGCAGCAGCGTATCTTGCCCGCGTGGGCGACCAGACGGTTCACACCAGCATCGTCGTCGCGGCCGAATTGCGCTACGGGGCTGCCCGGAAAAAGTCTCCGCGCCTCTCACAGCGGATCGAAACCGTCCTTGGCGCCCTGGATGTTCTGCCCTTCGCTTCCCCTGCCGACGAGATTTACGGCGAGATCCGCGCGCAGTTGGAGGAGAGCGGAGAACAGATCGGAGCGAACGACCTTTTTATCGCGTCCCAAGCCCTGGCGTTGGGCTTCACCCTCGTCACGGACAATGTCCGCGAATTCTCGCGCGTGAAATCTCTTTCGATCGAAAATTGGCTGCGCTGAGCGCAGCGATCAACCCGATGCGCGATGCAGCTTGCCGCCGGTCATCGGCTCGCGCACGCCGGTCGTGGTCGGGAGCGAGAGCGGCAGGCCCTTGACCGACCGTGCCGCCAGATAGGCGAAGGCTTCCGCCTCGACGAAGTCGCCGTTCCAGCCCGCATCCTCGGCCGACAGCACCGGCGCGTTCACGCGCGCGCGCAACGCATCCATCATCGTCTTGTTGTGCCGTCCACCGCCCATCACGATCCACGCATTGGGAATGTCCGCAAAATGCTCACGCGCCCTGGCGATGGCGGCGGCGGTGAAGGCGGTGAGCGTCGCGGCGCCGTCCTGCGGCGACAGATGCTCGACCGCCGACGTGGTGAAATCGAGCCGGTCCAGCGATTTGGGCGGCGTCAGCGGGAAGAATTTGTTTGCGAGCATGGCGGTCAGCGCCGCCTCGTCCACTTTGCCGGTGCGCGCGAAGTCGCCGTTCTCGTCCACCGGTCGGCCGGAATGGCGATGCATCCAGTCGTCGATCGGCGCGTTGCCCGGACCGGTGTCGAAGGCGAGCACGCCGTCCTTGCCGATGTAGGTGACGTTGGACACGCCGCCGATATTGACCAGAACCACCGGCAAGTCGAAGCGGCCGGCCTTCTTCACCAGAGCCGCGTGGTAAAGCGGCACCAGCGGCGCACCCTGCCCACCCGCCTTGACGTCGGCGGAGCGGAAATCGTTGACCACGTCGATGCCGGTCAGCCGCGCCAGCAGGGCGCCGTCGCCGATCTGCCAGGTCCAGCGCTG
>CAZMHP010000481.1:0-1609 GCA_964566095.1 uncultured Rhizobium sp.
GGATATGGGGACGTCAGAAGACGAATCCAACCACCTTGCGGAATCCCGCCAGCAGCGGGACCGAGGCGTCGAAATCCATCCGGCTGCCGACGCTGCCCTTGTCGCGCACATAGAGCCGCGCCCGGCCCTGCCCGCCTTCATTGACGATCGCCACCAGCCTGCCGCCCTCGGCGAGCTGGGCGAGAAGGGAATCCGGCACCGATTCGACCGCGCCCTCGATCACGATGACGTCGAACGGCGCCTTGCCCTTGGCGCCTTCGGTCAGGCCGCCCTGGGCGATGACCGCATTGGCCGCGCCGCTGGCGGGGACCAGATCGGACGCCAGGCGGACAAGGTCCGCATCCTGTTCCAGGCCGACGACGGACTTCGCGATGCGCGCCAAAACCGCCGTCGAATAGCCGGTGCCGCAGGCGACATCGAGCACGCGATCCCCGGCCTTCAGGGCCGCCAGCTGGACCAGCTTGCCGAAGGTGCGGGGGTCGAGAAGAAAGCGCCCCGGCGCGATCTCCACCGGAACGTCGGCATAGGCGAAAGCGCGCCTGGCGGCGGGGACGAAGCGCTCGCGCGGCACGTCCAGCATGGCGGCGTGGATCCGCGTGTCCGTCACGTCGTTGGTGCGGACCTGGCACTCGACCATGTTGAAGCGCTGGGTGGCGTAGTCGGCCATGGGAGATTCGCCGTTTTCTGTAGGACGGCACGGCTTATAGGGGGGCGGTCCGGCGATGACAACGAGGCCTTGCGGCGCGGGCGGTTGTCGCGCGGCACATGCATCTGATATAGGGCGCGTCCGCATCCAAATCCCGCACGGGGCTTGGAAAATCCCAGTGAGGCCACGTGGCGGAGTGGTGACGCAGCGGACTGCAAATCCGCGAACCCCGGTTCAATTCCGGGCGTGGCCTCCACCCTACGCTGCGCAGCAGCGGCGGAGTGCCCTCCGAGGCTCCGCAGGAGCGTAGGAGGGCGGCGCCTCGGCCCGCGCAGCTTCGGGTGGCAGGCCACCCTTCTCTCACATCGTCCAGGTCCTGACCGCGAACCAGCCGATCGAGGCGGCGTAGATGCCGGCCACGGTCAGCGCAAGCGACGTCAGGCCGACATAGAGGCGGACGAAGCGCGAGACGCCGGAGGTGCGGATGCTCAGGACCAGGCCGACGACCGCGAGCACGGGGAACAGGATGCTCGCGAGCATGATGGTGAGCGAATACCAGCCGACCTCGGAAATCTGGCGGATGGCCGTGGCGCCGGAATCCGAGATGACGGCGAAGGGCATCGCGAAGGTCGCAACCAGGGCGGCGAACGCGGCCAGCGGCACCAGGCGCAGCGCCCATGTCCCGGGCAGCACCGGGCGCTTCAGGAAGAGGCGCAACAGGCCGGGCACGAACAGCATGAAAAAGCCGATGAGCGTGCCAGCGAGGATGGTGATCACGATCGCCCAGTTGAGGATCGCGACCCAGGTCGCGACCTTCACCTGCGCGTTGAAGGCGCCGATCTTGTAGATGCGGCCGCCGTCTTCGACGAAAGAGAGCGAGGCGTCCTGGCGGTCGAGACGGCGGAAATTGTGCCCGTCGATCGGGACCAGTTCGGTGGCGCCGACAACGCCGCCGAGCGCGCT
>CAZMHP010000482.1:0-1608 GCA_964566095.1 uncultured Rhizobium sp.
CCCCGCCCCAAATGGGGGGGGTTTTTTTTCCCCCCCCCGGGGGGGGGGGGTGTGGGGCCCGGCGTTCCCCCCGGTCGGGGGGCGGGGGGGGGCCCAAGCGCCGCAGAGCGGCCCTGTGGCAGGCCCCCTCCACCGCTTCGCGGTCCCCCTCCCCCGCAACGGCGGGGGAGGAAACTCACCCCTCGATCTTCGAAAAATCCGCAACCGTGTGCAACACGGCCCGCAGGCGCGAGAGCAGCAGCAGCCGGTTCTTGCGCAGGCCCGCATCCTTGTCGTTCACCGTGACCTTCTCGAAGAAGGCATCGACGTGGCGGCGCAACCGCGCCATCACGCCCATCGCCCCGGCGAAGCGCTCGCGCGCGATCTCGGCCTTGATCAGCTCTGACGCGGTGGCCAGCTCGACGAACAGCGCCTTCTCTTCCGGCGCGGCAAAGCCTTCCGGATCGGGCTCGCCGTCATAGGCGATGGCATCCTTCTTCTCCTCGGCCTTGAGGATGTTCGCGGCGCGGCGGTAGGCGGTCAGCAGATTGACGCCATCGTCGCTCTTCAGGAACGCCTGCAGCGCCTCCACCCGCGCGACCAGCCGCACCAGATCGTCCTCGCCCCCCAGCGACAGCACCGCATCGATCAGATCATGGCGCGTGCCCTTTTCGCGCAGCGCGACCTTGAGACGGTCCGCCAGGAACGCCATCACCTTGTCGGCAATCTGGGCGTCGGCGGGCCGGTCGGCGGCGCGCGCGCGTTCTTTCAGCTCCTCGGCGAGACCCATCAGCAAGGTCGCGCTGGACAGCGCCTCGCGCAGCCTTGTCCCCCAGGCGACATCGGCCAGCGGCTGATCGGCGGCCAGCGCCGCCAGCATGGGCAGGCGCAGCGCCAACCGCAGCTTGTTCTCCAGCACGATGCGGATGATGCCCAGGCCCGCACGGCGCAGCGCGAAGGGGTCCTTCGAGCCGGTCGGCTCCTCGCCGCCCCGCCACAGCGAGACCAGGCTGTCGATCTTGTCGGCCAGCGCCACGATGGCGGAAATCGGCGCGGTCGGCACGCGGTCGTTCGGGCCGAGCGGCTTGTAATGCTCGGCGATCGCGTCGGCGACGGCATCGTCCTCGCCGCCCTCGCGCGCGTAGTAGCGGCCCATCACGCCTTGCAGCTCGGGGAATTCGCCCACCACGCCGCTGGTCAAATCGGCTTTAGCGAGAAGCCCGGCGCGCTCGGCGTTGACGACGTCCTGTCCCAGGATGTCGGCGAGCAGCGAGGCGACCAGCGCGATGCGCGTGGCGCGATCGAGCATCGTTCCGGCGCGGGCGTGGAACACGATGTTCTTGAGATCGCCGATGCGGCGGTGCAGCGGCACTTTGCGGTCCTGGTCCCAGAAGAATTTCGCGTCCGACAGCCGCGCCCGCAGCACGCGCTCATTGCCGGCGACGATTTGCTTGCCGCCATCCTCCGCCACCATGTTCGCCACCAGCGCGAAGCGATTGGCGAACCGGCCGGTCTTGGGATCGCGCAGCGAGAAATACTTCTGGTGCGTGCGCATCGCCGTTTGCAATATCTCCGGCGGCACGTCCATGAATTGGTCTTCGATGGCGCCGATCAGCACCACCGGCCATT
>CAZMHP010000483.1:0-1608 GCA_964566095.1 uncultured Rhizobium sp.
CCCGCCTATCCGCTCTCGCCCTTCGGCACGCTAGCCCATGTCGGCCCGATGAGCCGCAGCGTGCTCGACAGCGCCATGCTGCTGAACGTCATCGCGCGCCCCGATGCCCGCGACTGGTACGCGCTGCCGCACGCGCCGACCGACTACGCCGCCGAGATCGAAACGCCGCTCGCCGGCAAGCGCATCGCCTTCAGCCCGCGCATGGGTTTCGCCGCGCGGGTCGATGCGGATGTCGAGGCGTTGGCCGCGGCCGCCGCCACGCGCTTCGAGGCGATGGGCGCGCATGTCGAACTGGTCGATCCGCCGGGCGGCGATCCCGGCATGATCTTCCGCACGCTGTGGTGGTCCGGCGCCGGCATCCTGCTCGGCGACTACACCGAGGAGCAGAAGGCCAAGCTCGATCCGGGCCTGCGCCAGATGGCGGAGGAGGGCGTGGCGATCTCCAAGAAGGAATATCTGCAAGCCAACCTCGCGCGCGGCGCCTATGGCAGCGCGATGCGGCAATTCATGGAGCGCTACGATTTCCTGCTGACGCCGCAGCTCGCGACGACGGCGTTCGACGTCGGCCGCGTCTCGCCGCTCGACGACGACGGCAATGCCTGGATGGCATGGACACCCTTTACCGTGCCGTTCAATCTGACTCAGCAGCCCGCCGCGTCGGTGCCGTGCGGCTTCACGCGCGACGGGTTGCCGGTGGGCCTGCAGATCGTCGGCCGCATGTTCGACGACGCCGGCGTGCTGGCCGCGAGCTACGCCTACGAGCTGGCCGACCCGCACTTCGACACGGCACCGAAAGGATATTGAAATGGCCAAGCCGCGTGCCGTTCTGAATCAGGTCAATCTCGTCGTCGGTGACATGACGGCTTCGGCGGATTTCTACCGCCGCTTGGGCGCCGACGTCGCCGAGCCGGCGGCGAGCGAGTATCACCTCGCTTGCGGATTGGCGAACGACTTCGATCTTGATTTGGACACGGCGAAATTCGCCGGTCTCTGGAACAAAGCCTGGGTTGGTCGCACCGATCTCGTCGGGCGCATCGTGCTGGGCTTTGCGGTGGCGACCCGCGAGGATGTCGACACGTTACATGCAGACTTGGTCGCAGCGGGCTATCGCAGCCTCCAGGCGCCGTGGGATGCCTTCTGGGGTGCGCGCTATGCGATCATCGAGGACCCCAATGGCACGGCGGTCGGTTTGATGAGTCCGGTTGATTCTTCGATGCGCTTCTGGCCGCCGGAGGGTGGGGAGCCTTGACCACTTGCGCGGCCGGCTATTTTCCGTATCTTCCGCGTCCATGAACCCGATGCTTGCCCGTTCGCGCCGCCGCCGCTCCCTCCGATGGGGCCGATGAGCGCGCACGCCTGACACGCAAGCAACTCACGAAAAAGCCCCGCCGGATCCGCGCGGGGCTTTTTCGTTTCACCCATCCTCGCGCCCGGCCTTCTCACCACGAGGGATCGCCATGGACACGCCCAGACTCTATTCGCAGGTCGAAGAGACCTGCATGAACGCCTGGCCGGCATTGAAGGAAGTTCACTACGACGGCTGGCTGATACGGCTCGCCAACGGCGCGACGCGGCGCACCAATTCGGTGAACGTCATCGGTCCCGGCC
>CAZMHP010000484.1:0-1604 GCA_964566095.1 uncultured Rhizobium sp.
GCTTGCGGAATTCCAGCGCCGCGGCGTTCAGCAGATGCGTCTTGCCGAAGCCGAAGCCGCCATGGATGTAGAGCAGGGTGAAGTCGCTCTGCGCGCCTTCCGCGAAGCTCCTGGCGGCGGTGAGGCCGAACTCGTTCGCGGGCCCCGCGACGAAGCTGTCGAACGTCTGCTGCGGATGCAGCATGCGGGTCCACAGGCCTTTCGCGGCCTCGCCCGCCGGCTCGTCCTCGGCGGCGCCCGGCCCGATGACGATGGTCTGCGCCTCGTTGCGCACCGGCTCGCGCGCCAGTCCGCCGCCGACCACCGGCTTGGGCAGGGTCAGGACGATCGCGAGCGACGCCGGATCGGCGCCCTCGGCCCGCAGCGCGCGCTCGATGCGCGTGACGTGGCGTTCCGCGACCCAGGTGCGGATGAACGGCTTGGTGGTGCCGATCCGGACCTCGTCCTTGTCGAATCCGTCCAGCGTCAGCGGCCCGATCCAGGCTTCGAACACCGCATCGCCCAATTCGCGGCGCAGCCGCTCGCGCGCGCCGGCCCATGCCGACGGCCAGTCCGGCCGCATCGGCTTACTCGTCATCTGTGCCATTACCCTCGTACCCGCTTCTTTGTCCCGGCGTCTGAAGCGCCGGTGAGCCCTTGTTCTAGATGGGCCTGTTTGCCCGGTTCGTCGTTTGCGCGGCCCTTTTTAGGCCGCAACCCCTCGTCGCATACCTCACCCCCCGCGTTCTTTACGTTTGTTTCCAGGGAAGGCCCGAGGCCTTCCAACCGTTCTTGCGGCCGCGATGGCGTTCGCCGTCGAGGTCGCCCTCGAAGCCGCCCGCGACGTTGTAGGCCTTGGTGTAGCCGGCCCGGGTCATGGCGATCGCCGCGCTGCGCGAACGCGCGCCCGAGCGGCAGAGGAACAGGACCGGCGCCGACTTGTCGGCGGCGTCCTGGCCGGCCTGGGCGACGAAAGCCGGATTGACCTGCATCGCCGGCAAGACCTGCCATTCCACCAGGGCGACATCGCGGCCGAGCTCGGCCAGATCGGGCACGCCGACGAAGCTCCATTCCGCGCTGGTGCGTACGTCGATCAACCGCGCCGTGGGATCGCTTTTGAGCAGGGTCCAGGCGTCCTGGACGCTCAAGTCGCCGGCATAGTCGGTAGAGGATTGATCGGCTGCCATCGGTCGAAGGTTCCGGCAAAGTTTCACGCCGACCGGGCAAAGCCCAGCCTGCTCTGTCAATGATTTCAAGGATTCAGTGGTTACAGTACTTGCAGTCGAGGCTGGAATACTGTGCGGATGTCTCGATTACTGTCGTTTTATTTAATGCTTTGTTCGACATCTTTTTTCTCTTGCCACCGAACGAAGGTTAATCTCACGCATTTCCGAATCGGCTGCAAGTGAACGGACGGAGAACTTTGACGATTCTATATCACATTCGTATCGCGCTAAGTCTTTTGTCCGTATAAGGATTTTTGAATTAAGGACGTTGCCACGCCGAATCAGACACTTACGCGACACTTCCGTGTCGCTGCGTCGCAGCAATGTCGTGTACAAAGACTTTCAGTCTACGGACAATAAAACGCCCGGCGACGGAATTCCGCCAAAAGACTCAGTTAC
>CAZMHP010000485.1:0-1597 GCA_964566095.1 uncultured Rhizobium sp.
ACTGAAAAAAGAAGGACTGTCGATCCTGTTGTCCGAGCAGAATGTCCATTTCGCCCGGCTGGTGGCCGACCGCGTCTACGTGATCGAGAAGGGCGAGATCCGCTGGCAGGGCTTGATGGCGCAACTCGAGACCAATCAGGACGTGCAGAGGGCCTATTTGACGGTCTGAGGCGGCTGGAACGAAGAATGCCCGTATTTCCAAGGGTTGGATAAAAGTTTGGCTTTCCCCAAGGCGCGAATTGCGCCATGCTTGCCAGCGAGGCGTGTATCCAGTTGCACGTATTTGTAGAAAAATGCCGGCGATGCGGCGCGCAAGACGAAATGTCGCAATCCCCGTGGACGGGGCGGCCAAGCGCGGTCGCTATATCCTCGACGACCAGGTCGGGTTCCTTTTGCGCGTCGCCATGCAGCGCCATACCGCGATCTTTTCGGCGCGCATGGTCGAGGGGCTGACGCAGACCCAGTTCGCCGCGCTCGCAAAGTTGTACGAGGCCGGCCCCGGTTCGCAGAACCATCTCGGCCGGCTGATCTATCTCGACGCCGCCACCATCAAGGGCGTGGTCGATCGCTTAAGCGCGCGCGGCTTGCTCACCGCGCTCAACGATCTGAACGACCGCCGGCGCCGCGCGGTGGCGCTCACCGAGCGCGGTCGCCAGGTGACGCAAGCAGCCCAGCTGGTCGCCGCCGAGATCACCGCCGCGACGTTGGCGCCGCTCTCGGCCGAAGAACAACGGTTGGTGGTCAAGCTGTTGCGCAAGCTCGCCTAATTATTTAATCCCCATTAGAATGCTCTTATCGGCGGCGCTGCTGAATAGCGCATGATTTCAAAATGGAGACGCCAGTGTTCAAAGTGGGCGAGGCCACCATCGCGCGCGTCGAGGAGACGAATGTCCCCAGCTACAAGCTGCGCGAAGTCTTCACCGCGATGACGGATGCGCAATTTGCCGAGCACGAGCATTGGCTGGCGCCGCATCACTACGAGGCCGCGAGCGGCCGCATCAGGCTCTCCGTCCATAGCTGGCTGTTGAAGGTCGGCGGCAAGACGATCCTCATCGATAGCTGCTGCGGCAACAACAAGGACAAGCCCGGCCGCCCGTTCTGGCATAGGCTCAACGAGCCCTATCTGGAGCGCCTCGCCGCCGCCGGCGCGCGGCCGCAGGACATCGATCTGGTGATGTGCACGCACCTGCATCACGATCACGTCGGCTGGAACACGCAACAACGCGACGGCAAATGGGTTCCGACTTTCCCGAACGCGCGCTACGTCTTCTCCAAGCCCGATGTCGATTATTTCTCCAAGGTCGATGCCGATCCGAAAGAGGGGCCGGCGGAACTGGGCACTTTCCGCGAATGCGTGGTGCCGATCCTCGAATACGGCAAGGCCGACCTGGTCAGTGGCGGGTCCCACCGGCTCAACGACTTCATCGAGATCGACTCGGCGCCCGGCCATTCGCCCGGTCACGTGTTTTTCAAGCTCGAAAGCAAAGGCGCGCGCGGCGTCTTCATCGGCGACGTCTGGCACCATCTGCTGCAGGTCTATTACCCCGATTGGAATTTTCCGAAAAACTCCGATGCGGCGCAGGCGCGCGTCAGCCGG
>CAZMHP010000486.1:0-1593 GCA_964566095.1 uncultured Rhizobium sp.
AGAAGATCCTCGACCCCGACATCCAGCTCACCGCGACCTGCGTGCGCGTGCCGGTGTTTGTCGGCCATAGCGAAGCGGTGACGGTCGAATTCGAACGGCCGATCACGGCGGAACGCGCGCGCAACCTGCTGCGTTCGGCGCCGGGCGTGCTCGTCGTCGACAAGCGTGAGGACGGCGGCTATGTCTCGCCGATCGAATGCGTCGGCGAGGACGCGACTTTTGTCAGCCGCATCCGCAAGGACCCGACGGTCGAGCACGGGCTTTCGATGTGGGTCGTCAGCGACAATCTGCGCAAGGGCGCGGCGCTGAACGCGGTGCAGATCGCCGAATGCCTGATCAACCGCAAGCTGCTGCGCGCGGCATGACGCCAGCGGAATTCGCCGCGCTGGTCGAGCGCTTCGCTGCCGCGGCGACGGCAGGCGACGGCCAGGCGCTGGCCGCGTGCTTCGCGCCGGACGGCATCTATTTCGACTATATCTACGGAGCGCATACCGGGCGCGACAGCATTGCCGACATGCTGGAGAATCTGTTCCATCGCGACGCGGCGGAATATGACTGGACCTTCTACGATCCGGTCGTGAACGGCGATATCGGCTATGCCCATTCGCTGTCGACGTTCCTGTCCAAAGTGCCGGACTATGCCGGCCGCGAGGTGGTGATCGACGGCATCAGCCGCTTCGTCCTGAAGGACGGGCTGATCGCCGAGTATCGTGAGAGCGTGAACGGCGGCGTGGCGCATGCCCAGCTTGGCCTCGCCCCGGAGCGCATCGCCAAGGTCATGACGCGCTGGGCCAGACGGCTGCGTGCGCGGGGCGATGTGGAGGCCTACCGTGCGGCGGTTCGCGCACGCTACGCTCGGGCGCAAAACCGGTAATCTGCGCACGGCGACATTCGATGGGGTTAGCATGACGACGATCAGGCCGCGCCGCTCGGTGCTCTACATGCCGGGCTCGAACGCCCGCGCGCTGGAGAAGGCGCGCGCCCTGCCCGCCGACGCCCTGATCCTCGACCTCGAAGACGCGGTGGCGCCCGACGCGAAGGACATCGCCCGGCAGCAGGTCTGCGACGCGGTGAAGGGGCGCGGTTTCGGCAAGCGTGAGGTGATCGTGCGCATCAATGCTCTCTCGACGCCCTGGGGCACGGCCGATCTCACGGCGGCCGCCGACGCGCAGCCCGACGCGATCCTGGTGCCGAAGATCTCGGCGCCGGCCGATCTGCAGGCCATCGAGGCGCATTTGGTGGCCCATCATCATCTGCGCAAGCTGTCGATCTGGGTAATGGTCGAGACGCCGGCGGCGATCCTGAACATCGCCGCCATCGCCGCGGCGGGCGGACGGCTCGCGGCCTTCGTGATGGGCACCAACGACCTGGTCAAGGAAATCCGCGGGGTGCACACCCAGGACCGCATGAACCTGGCCGCGGCGCTGGGACTGTCGGTGCTGGCGGCGCGGGCCAACGGGCTGGCGGTGATCGACGGCGTGTATAATGACATCGCGAACGCGGACGGCTTCAAGGCGAGTTGCGAGCAGGCCCGCGCCTTCGGCTTCGACGGCAAGACGCTGATCCATCCCTCCCAGGTCGAGCCCTGCAACG
>CAZMHP010000487.1:0-1587 GCA_964566095.1 uncultured Rhizobium sp.
CCGATCTGCCGCCTGGCCGGCGGCGCTGCCGGATCTCAAATCCCGCTTTGCGGCCCTTTTGGCCTTTCCGCTCTGGGCGCCGGACGAGGCGCTTTTGACCGCGCTGGCCCGCAAATTGTTCACGGACCGGCAACTGACCGTGCCCGATCCTGTGGTGATGCGGATCATGCGCTCGGTCGAACGCTCGCCTGCCGCGATCCGCGACTTCGTCGCCCGGGTCGACGCCCGCGCCTTGGCCGAAAAACGCCCGGTTACCGTGGCGCTTGTCGGGGAGTTGCTGTCCGAGGAGGGCCTGTCATGACAGAGTCTTGCGCATGCGCTAGCCTGCCGCGGCCGGAGCAGTAACGCGTTGATGTCCCATCCCATCCCCACCCAGAACGATCCGGGCGCCGAGGCCATGGCGCTGCTCGAGCCGCCCGAGCCCGCGATCGATCCCGCCTCGCCCGACCGCTTCGTCAACCGCGAGCTCTCCTGGCTGTCGTTCAACCGCCGGGTGCTGGAGGAGGCGCGCAACCGCCGCCACCCGCTGCTCGAGCGGATGCGGTTCCTCTCCATCTCCGCCTCCAACCTAGACGAGTTCTTCATGGTCCGCGTCGCGGGCCTCAAGGGCATGGTCAAGGAAGGCGTCGCGACGCAAAGCGCAGACGGGCTCACGCCGGCGCAGCAACTGGCCGAAGTCGACGCCATGGCCAAGGAGCTGATCGAAGACCAGCAGGCGGTGTGGATGCCGATGTGTGCCGAGCTGCGCGAGGCCGGCATCGCGGTGATCGAGGCCGATGAGGTGACGCAGGCGGACCGCGCCTGGCTCGACGCGCATTTCCGCGAGCAGATATTCCCGGTTCTCACGCCGCTCGCCATCGACCCGGCGCATCCCTTTCCCTTCATTCCCAATCTCGGCTTCACGCTGGCGGCGCGCCTGACGCGCACGCGCGACGGCAAGACGGTGACGGCGCTGGTGCCGATCCCGCCGCAATTGCAGCGCTTCATCCGCCTGCCCGATCACGGCAAGGCGGTGCGCTTCCTGCCGCTCGAAAAGGTCGTCACGCTCTATATGGACAGGCTCTTTCCGGAGCACGAAGCGGTCGGCTCGGGCGTGTTCCGCATCCTGCGCGACAGCGACGTCGAGGTGGAGGAAGAGGCCGAGGACCTGATGCTGCTGTTCGAGACGCTGCTCAAGCAGCGCCGGCGCGGCAGCGTCATCCACATGAAATGCAGCAAGTCGATGCCCGAGGATCTGCGCGAATTCCTCATCGACCAGCTCGATCTCGATGCCGGCGACCTCGTCATCATCGACCGGATGCTCGGTCTGTCCGACCTGCAAAAGCTGATCCTGGACGAGCGGCGCGACCTGCAGTTCAAGCCCTATGTCGCGCGCTTTCCCGAACGCATCCGCGATCACGGCGGCGACTGTTTCGCCGCCATCCGCGAAAAGGACATCATCGTCCACCACCCCTTCGAAAGCTTCGACGCGGTGGTCCAGTTCGTGCGCCAGGCCGCCGCCGATCCCAATGTCGTGGCGATCAAGCAGACGCTCTACCGCACCTCGTCCGACAGCCCGATCGTCGCGGCGCTGGTCGAGGCGGCGGA
>CAZMHP010000488.1:0-1584 GCA_964566095.1 uncultured Rhizobium sp.
TGCTGGTCGTATTGCGACGCGACATCCTGCCAGCCGGCGGAGGCGGCGGTGGCGGACAGCACGAGCGCTGCGGCGGCGAGCGCGAGTTTAAACAGGTTCGCGGACATTCGACTTGGTTCCTTCGCTCGCGTCGTTGTCCGGCGCGACCCAGCCTTTGAGATCGGCCGTCGGCGGCATGCCGACGACGTTGAATCCGGCATCGACGAAATGCACCTCGCCCGTCACGCCGCCCGACAATTCGCTGAGCAAATAGAGCGCCGCGCCGCCGACATGATCGAGCTCGACGCTGCGCTTCAGGGGCGCGTGGCTCTTGTTCCATTTGAACACCATGCGCGCGTCGCCGACGGCGGAGCCGGCCAGCGTGCGCATCGGCCCGGCCGAGATCGCATTGACGCGGATCGCATCCTTGCCGAGATCGGCCGCGAGATAGCGGACAGAGGCCTCCAGCGCGGCTTTCGCCACGCCCATGACGTTGTAGTTCGGCATGACACGGCTGGCGCCGAGATAGGTCAGCGTGACCATCGCACCGCCCCTGGTCATCAGCGCCGCGGCGCGCTGCGCCACCGCCGTGAAGGAATAGCAGGAGATCGACAGCGTCTTGCAGAAGTTCGCGCGGGTGGTGTCGACATAACGGCCCTTGAGCTCGTCGCGGTCGGAGAAGGCGATGGCGTGGACCAGGAAATCGATGTGGCCCCAATGGGTCTTCAACCGGTCGAACACCGCGTCGAGTTCGGCATCGTTCTCGACATCGGCGGCGAGCACGATCTGCGAGCCGATGGATTGCGCCAGCGGACGCAGCCGCTTGGCCTGGGCATCGCCCTGATAGGTGAAGGCGATCTCCGCCCCTTGGGCGGCGAGCACGCGCGCGATGCCCCAGGCGATGGAATGGTCGTTGGCGACCCCCATCACCAGGCCCCGCTTGCCCTGCATCAGTTTGCTGTCCGCCATTTTGCCCTCGCCCTTGTTGGGTCTGTTCCGAATTGGGACAGCCGACACAGGGTCAGCCCGTCCGATGCAAGTCCTATGCGTGCCGCTGGAAGACCAGCGAGGCGTTGGTGCCGCCGAAGCCGAAGCTGTTGGAGAGCGCGGTCTGGATCTTCGCGTTGTCGATGCGTTGGCGCACGATGTTCGCCGATGCGACGGCGGGATCGAGTTCCTCGATGTTGGCGCTCTCGCAGATGAAGCCCGACTGCATCATCAGCAACGTGTAGATCGCCTCGTGCACGCCGGCGGCGCCCTGGCTGTGGCCGGTGAGCGACTTGGTGGCGCTGATCGGCGGCATGTTCTCCCCGAAGACTTCGCGGATGGCGTTGATCTCCGGGATGTCGCCGACGGGCGTCGAGGTGGCGTGCGGGTTGATGTAGTCGATCGGGGCCTTCACCTTCTCGATCGCCATGCGCATGCAGCGCACCGCGCCCTCGCCGCTCGGCGCCACCATGTCGGCGCCGTCCGCGGTCGCGCCATAGCCGACCATCTCGGCATAGATCCTGGCGCCGCGCGCGCGCGCGTGCTCGTACTCCTCGAGGATGAGGATGCCGCCGCCGCCGGAGATCACGAAGCCGTCGCGGTTCTTGTCATAGGCGC
>CAZMHP010000489.1:0-1582 GCA_964566095.1 uncultured Rhizobium sp.
TCACCTTCACCGTCTACAACGACAACCAGGCGACCGAGCGGATCATCCCGACCGATCTTCTGCCGCGCATCGTCACCGCCAAGGAATGGGCGCGGATCGACGCGGGGCTGCGCCAACGCATCAACGTGCTCAATCTCTTCCTGCGTGACATCTATAGCGACGCGCGCGTGCTGAAGGACGGCATCGTGCCGCGCTCGATGATCTACGGCTCGAAACACTATCGAAGGGAAATGCGCGGCCTGCCCGTGCCGCACGGCGCCTACGTCAATGTCTGCGGCTCGGACCTCGTGCGCAACGAGGCCGGCGATTTCGTCGTGCTGGAGGACAATCTGCGCGTTCCCTCCGGCGTCTCCTACATGCTCGCCAATCGCGACGTGGTGCGCCGGGCCTTCCCGGCCGTGTTCCGCTCCACCGGCGTGCGCGCGATCGAGCATTATCCCAATGAACTGCTGGCGACGCTGCGCAGCCTCGCGCCGTTCCACGAAGACGTGTCGATCGCGGTCTTGACGCCCGGCGTCTTCAACTCCGCCTTTTTCGAGCACGCCTTCCTCGCGCGCCAGATGGGCGTGGAGTTGGTGGAGGGCCGCGATCTTCTGGTCAACGACAACGTCGTCTATGCCCGCACCACCTCGGGCCTCAAACGCATCGACGTCATCTATCGCCGCATCGACGACGATTTCGTCGATCCCCTGATCTTCCGCGAGGATTCGGCGCTCGGCGTGCCCGGCATCTTCAACGCCTATCGGGCGGGCAATGTCGTGATCGCCAATGCCCTGGGCACGGGCGTCGCCGACGACAAGGCGGTCTATGCCTATGTCCCGCGTCTCATCCGCTACTACCTCTCCGAAGAGCCGATCCTCAACAATGTGGAGACCTATCTCTGCCGCGAGGAGAAGTCGCTCCACCACGTCCTCGCCAATCTCGACAAGCTGGTGGTGAAGGCGGTCGGCGAGAGCGGCGGCTACGGCATGCTGGTCGGCCCGCACGCCACCAAGCAGGAGCGCGAGGATTTCGCGCAGAAGGTCAAGGCTGATCCCGACAACTACATCGCCCAGCCGACCATCCAGCTTTCCACCGCGCCGACCTTCGTCGACGGCGGGGTCGAGCCGCGCCATGTCGATCTGCGCCCCTTCATCCTGCACGGCGAGCACACCACCATCGTGCCCGGCGCGCTGACGCGCGTCGCGCTCAAGCGCGGCAGCCTGGTGGTGAACTCCAGCCAAGGCGGCGGCTCGAAAGACACTTGGGTGCTGAGCGAATGAGGATCGTTCCTCCATCCCCCCACCCGTCATGGGCGGGCTTGACCCGCCCATCCATCCAGCGCGCTCCCGCGCGCCAAACGATTCACGCGGAGCCGCGGAGTGCGCGGAGAAGTGCATCTCCGCGTCTCCGCGCCTCCGCGTGCGAAATTTTTCTTGCGCCCGCGCGCATACGCTGTCGCTATGCGCCGGGCGCGATGGATGGGCGCCTCAAGGGCGCCCATGACGGAGAGGGATAATGCTCTCCCGCGTCGCTGATTCCCTCTACTGGATGGCCCGCTATATCGAGCGCGGCGAGCACACCGCGCGCCTGGTCGCGGTCA
>CAZMHP010000490.1:0-1578 GCA_964566095.1 uncultured Rhizobium sp.
CGCAACAAGATGTCCAAGCAGGAGATCAAGGAAGAGTACAAGCAGAACGAAGGCGATCCCCAGATCAAGGCGAAGATCCGCCAGATCCGCCACGAGCGCGCCAAGAAGCGCATGATCGCCGCCGTGCCGACGGCGACGGTGATCGTCACCAACCCGACCCACTACGCCGTGGCGCTGAAATACGACCAAGGCCGGATGGCGGCGCCGATCTGCGTCGCCAAGGGCGTCGATGCGGTGGCGCTGCGCATCCGCGACGTGGCGAAAGAGCACGAAGTGCCGATCGTGGAGAACCCGCCGCTGGCGCGCGCGCTCTACGCCACCGTCGAGGTCGATGAAATGGTGCCGCAGGAACACTTCAAGGCGGTGGCGCAGGTCATCGGCTATGTCTATCGCCTGACCGGCAAGATCCGGGCGCAGCGCTAAGCGTCCGGGTCATTTTTGGTAACGATACCAGAACGCTAGCCATTGGCATTTCTCCATGCGACGCGCCCCCGAGGTCCGGGAGATTGCGGATGTAGGAGCGGGCGCGAAAAAAGCCTACCTTGCGAACAGACGAATCATGATGGCGACCCGCGGACTCCAAACGAGTTACGGCATCCCGGCCGGCGCCTGGCGCTGGGCCGCGCTGGGATTCGTCTTCCTCGCATTGGGCTCGGCCGGGCTGGCGGTGGCGTCGCCCAACGCGGTCGGCTGGGCGGGCGTGATGCTGCTGGCGGCGATCGGCGCGCTCGGCAGCCTGTTTCTCTTCGCGGTGTGGCCCAAGGAAGCGATCAGCGCCGCCGATGCGCGCCGCGTGGCCGAGGCCGCCGCCCGCGCCAATATCGCCTGGGCGATCACCGCCAAGGACGGCGCGGTGGTCGACGCCAACGAAGTCTATCGCAAGATGTCGGGCGCCAAGGAGGGCGAGGCCGCGCCGCCGCCGGAACTGGCGCTGGCGGGCGAGCCGTCGGCCGCGGTGCTCTACCGCCTGGCGCGCGGCGCCGCCGAAGGCGTGCCCCGCGAGGAATCCTTCGCCGTGGCGCCCGGCATCGAGTTGGTGGCGGCCGTGCGTCCGTTGTCGAACGGCCAGACCGCCTGGTGGTTCACGCCCAGACTCTCGACGCCCATGGCCGCCGCGCCGGCCAAGACGCCAGCCGCTTCGTCCGCCGGCGCCCAGCCGCCGGTGGCTGTCGCCCCGCCCGCCATCGGCGACATCTTCCGCGACGCCCCGGTCGGCGTGGCCTTCGCGGACGGCGACGGACGGATCGTCGACGCCAATCCCGCCTTCGCGAAATTCTTCGGCGTCTTCGGCGCGCTCGCCGGCAAGCCGCTCGGCGACTTCGTCGAGAGCGCCGACCGCGCCCGCATCGGCGAACTGGTCGCGCAGGCCGCGCGCGGCGCGCACAATGTGGCGAGCGCCGAATTGCGCGCCGCCGGCATAGACGAGCGCACGGCGGAACTCTTCGCCTCGCCGATCAGCGGCGAGCGCGCCATCCTCTATCTCGTCGACGTCTCCGAACAGAAGGCGCTGGAAACCAAATTCGCCCAGAGCCAGAAGATGCAGGCGGTCGGCCAGCTTGCCGGCGGCGTGGCGCACGA
>CAZMHP010000491.1:0-1575 GCA_964566095.1 uncultured Rhizobium sp.
CCGCCAGCGCCAGCGCCTTGGCGGTGGTCAGCCCCACCATCACCCCGCCGATCAGCCCCGGCCCCGCCGTCGCCGCCACGGCGTCGAGATCGGCCAGCGTCACGCCCGCCGCCGCCAGCGCCTCTTCCACGATGCCGTCGATCCGCTCGATATGCGCCCGGGCGGCGATCTCCGGCACCACGCCGCCGTAAGGCCGGTGCGCCTCGAGCTGGCTGAACACGATATTGGACAGGATGGTGCCGGGCCCCGGCCCGCGCCCGCGCACCACCGCGGCGGCGGTTTCGTCGCAGCTCGTCTCGATCCCCAGGACCGTCAGGTCGCGCAAAGCGTTCAAACTCTTGCTAGGTTTCGCCCGTCTCTAGACCGTTTGTCCCCATGCCGCAAAACCGCATTCTTCGTCTTGGAACCCGCGGCTCGAAGCTCGCGCTGGTGCAGGCCAATATGGTGCGCGACCGGCTGGTCGCGAACGGCGCGGCCTGCGAGATCGTGATCCTGAAAACGTCTGGTGATCGAATCCAAGATCGCAGCCTCGCCGATGCCGGCGGCAAGGGCCTGTTCGTCAAGGAGCTGGAAGACGCGCTCTTGAAGGAGGAGATCGATCTCGCCGTCCATTCGATGAAGGACGTGCCGACCGCGATCCCGCCCGGCCTCGCACTCAGCGCCTTCCTCGAGCGCGAGGATGCGAGCGAGGCGTTCGTGTCCAACACGGCGAAGTCGCTGGCCGACCTGCCGCAGGGCGCGCGCCTGGGCACTTCTTCGGTGCGCCGCCACGCCCAGGCCGCCCGCGCGCGTCCCGATCTCGACATCGTTCTGCTGCGCGGCAATGTCGATACGCGGCTGCGGAAGCTGGACGACGGCGAGATGGACGCGATCTTTCTCGCGCTCGCGGGGCTCAAGCGCCTCGGCCTCGCGGCGCGCGCCACGCAGGTGCTCGATCCGCTGGATTGGCTGCCGTCGCTGGGGCAGGGCGTCATCGGCATCGAGATCCGCGACACCGATACCGATGCGCGCGAGGTCACGGGCACGCTCAATCACGAGCCCACCGAATTCGCGCTGACCTGTGAGCGCGCCTTCCAGGCGGCGCTGGACGGCTCCTGTCGCACGCCGATCGCCGGCCTGGCGACGCTCGAGCGCAACACGCTGTCGTTCAACGGCGAAGTTCTGTCTCCGGATGGACGCGCCTTCGACGAGACGTCCTTCACCGTCGTGCTCGGCCACAACCCGCGCGTCGAGTCCGAAACCGCCGGCCGCGAGGCCGGTGAAGCGCTCAGGCCGCGTGTCGCGCAATGGCTGGCGCTGTAATGCGTGTCCTCGTCACACGCCCCATCGACGATGCGGAAGAAACCGCGGCACGTCTGCGCGCGCGCGGCCATGATCCGCTCGTCGCGCCGCTGCTCGGCGTGAACTATCACGACGGTCATCCGCTGCATCTCGACGGCGTGCAGGCGATCCTCGCCACCAGCGCCAACGGCGTGCGCGCCCTGGCGCGGCGGACCTCGCGGCGCGATTTCCCCGTCTTCGCGGTCGGCTCGCAGACCGCCCAGGCCGCTTACGATGCCGGCTTCTCCGACGTCC
>CAZMHP010000492.1:0-1575 GCA_964566095.1 uncultured Rhizobium sp.
TCAGCGCCTTGAACCGCGCCAGCGCCTGGTCGAGCAGCGGCTTGTGCCGCTCGATCGTGTAGACGCGGCGGCAGAGCGGGCTGAGCACCGCGGCCTGGTAGCCGGAGCCGGTGCCGATCTCCAGCACCCGCATATTCGCCTTCACGTAGAGCTGCTGCGTCATATAGGCGACGACATAGGGCTGGCTGATCGTCTGGCCGCAGGCGATGGGCAGCGCCGTGTTGTTGAACGCCGCATATTCGAGCGGCTTGTCGACGAAGATATCGCGCGGCGTGCGCTCGATGGCGTCCAGCACGCGGGCATCGTCGATGCCCTGGCCGCGAAGCTCCATGATGAGCTGGACTTTGCGCGGATCGGTCACGGTGCCTACGCCAGCGGGAGCTTGCCCAGTTTCTGCTTCATCTTCTCCAGCACCGCGAACTCGGTGAGGTTCAGATGCAGCGGCGTCACCGCGATCCGCTTGTTGTAGATCGCGTGCAAATCGGTGCCCTCGGGCGGGTTGGAGCGCACGCGCTTGAAGCCGATCCAGAAATAGGGATTGCCCCGCGCATCGATCCGCCGGTCCAGCGCCGCGGTCTGCATGTCGCGCTTGCCCTGGGAGCAGATGTCGACGCCCTTCACCTCGGACGGCGCCGCATCGGGGAAGTTGATGTTCATCAGCACCTCGTCCGGCCAGCCCATCTCGACCAGCTTGCGGATGAGCGGCGGTCCCTGCACCTCGCCGCAATCCCAGCGCACCGCGGCGCCTTCGACGAGCCCGTAGGACTGGCTCATCGCGATGGAGGGGATGCCGAGCGCGCAACCTTCCATCGCGCCGGCGATGGTGCCCGAATAGGTCACGTCGTCGGCCATGTTGGAGCCGCGATTGACGCCGGACAGGATCAGCGCCGGCGGCTTGTCCTTCATGACGTGCGCGCAAGCCATCATCACGCAATCGGTAGGCGTGCCGGTGACGGCGAAACGCTGCGCCTCGATCTCGCGCAGGCGCAGCGGCATGGTGAGCGTCAGCGAATGCGAGGCGCCGGACTGCTCGGTCTCCGGCGCCACGACCCAGACGTCGTCGGAGAGGGCGCGGGCGATCTTCTCCGCCGCGACGAGGCCGGGCGCGTGGATGCCGTCGTCATTGGTGACCAGGATGCGCATGGGTCTTTCCTAACCGACGGAGCGATGATTGGAAGCGAAAATGCGGTTCGAATAGGCGAATTGGATGACAAGTCGCTGATTCTGCAGCGCGATCATCGCGGATAACCGCCCCGCCGGAGGTTGGATTAAAGATTTCAAACAACCTCCAAGAAATGGGAACGAAACGAGATCGTTCAAGCCCACAGCTAGGCGCGGACATACACCCAGGCGCAACCTGTGCCCGAGCGCAACGGCGCGGACACGCGCTTATAGGCCGCGTCCTCATAGGCGTCGGCGCGCGCGAGATCGTCGGGCGTCAGCGCGAGGACGAGGCCCTCGATCTGGTCGGACGGATCGCCGGTCGCGTCCAGGATGGTGTGCTCGGCCCGCCCGCTGATCGCGATGGCGCTCGCATCGCTGATCGTGAAGGCGGTGAGCCGGTAGCCGAGGATG
>CAZMHP010000493.1:0-1568 GCA_964566095.1 uncultured Rhizobium sp.
CGAAGGTCTCGTACGACCCCTTCAGGCGCATGATGCTGAAATCGGTGGGCACGCGCGATCCTAAACGCCGGCGCAGACCTGCGCAAAAGCCTCGCGCCGCGCCGACCGCATCCTCACTGGCCGAGCACCATCATGACGATGCCGATGAGCAGCGCGGCGGCCGCGGGCAGCCAGCCGTGGCGTACCCAGGCCGGGACCGCCGGCGCTCGCCCGTCGATGACCGAGCGGGAGGGATGACTGCGATCGTAGAAGACGGTGACGATGTCACCCGGGCGATGGACGGCAAATCCGGCCTCGGCAGCGCTTCGATCAGCCGCGCCGGGTTGCAGGGTGGCAAGTGAGCCGACAAACGATTGGCCAGCGACCTGGTAGCGATACTGGAGCGGACGCATGCCGGCCAAACCCGTAAGCTGCTCAGCCGCTTCGGCCAGCGGCCCTTCCATCACCTCCACGACGGCAGTCGTTTGCACGAGCCGCGCCGACATCGCCCCCAGCCGGCGCAGCAGGACCGTGAGGATCGCCAGCACCAGCAGGGCCGCGATGCCTATGCAGGTGAGGAACACGCCCCAGTCAAACGTCTGGCTAGTGCCATTCACGGCAATCGTCCCTCGCGGCGCGCGGGGAATTCCCGCCGCGGACGACCAGCATAACGGATTCGAGGAGAAAACTGGCGGGAGCGACGGGGCTCGAACCCGCGACCTCCGGCGTGACAGGCCGGCACTCTAACCAACTGAGCTACGCCCCCGCGGGCGACACGAACAAGACCCAACCCGGCCCGACGCGTGTGGGCGACGAGTTAAGGGAGGGGGCACGGCAAGTCAAGAAGACGACACTGCCGAAACGGCTGGTGGGCGGTGAGGGACTCGAACCCCCGACATCCACGGTGTAAACGTGGCGCTCTACCAACTGAGCTAACCGCCCGGCGAAATGGCCGCTTCGATTTAGGCGGCAGCCGCCCGCGAAGCAAGCCGCCCTGCCCCATGCCGCCCAGACGAAAAACCCCGCGTCGTGCGCCGACGCGGGGCTTGGAATTCCAGCGCGCGGAAATGCGCTAGCGGTTGACCGCGTCCTTGAGGCCCTTGCCGGCCTTGAACTTCGGCGTCTTGGAAGCGGCGATCTTGATCGCCTCGCCGGTCCGCGGATTGCGGCCCATGCTGGCGGCGCGCTTGGCCACGGCGAAGTTTCCGAAACCGATGATCTTGACGTCGTCGCCCGTCTTCAGGGCGTCAGTGATCGCGTCGAACGTCGCATCGACCGCCTGGCCGGCGCCCGCCTTCGACAGGCCGGTTTTGTCGGCGACGGCTGCGATAAGGTCGTTCTTGTTCATAAGGGTCCCTTTCCCTGATCAGAGCCGGCAAGCGAATCGCGCCCCGACTTCGCCGGGACAATCCTGCGGAACGCCGGACGAGGCAAGAGAAAACGGCGGAATCCCGCGATTTTGATGGGTTCGCCCTATTTTCGGTTTCTCCCATTGAATCGCCAAAACCATCGTGCAATCAATTAGTTAGGCAGAACATCCCGCGTCGATACCGCAGTGCGGGAGCGTCTGGGCAGCGAACAACCGGCGA
>CAZMHP010000494.1:0-1556 GCA_964566095.1 uncultured Rhizobium sp.
GAAGTCAGCCACAACCGCATGATGACCGACATGCCGGTCAAGTCGGCGACGCTGGGGATGGTGGTCGAGGCCCGCGACCAGGACCACGCGAACGAGATCCGCAAGGCGCTCACCGATGCCGGCTTCACCTTGCGGCCAACTTCGATCTAACGGCTGAACTTCTCACTCAGCACGATCGACGAGACCGTGCGCGCCACGCCATGGGTGCGGCCGATGCGGTCGAGAAGGGCGTCGATGCGCGGCGCGGTCTCCGCCTCCACCGTCGCGATCAGGTCGAACGTCCCCGCCACCGCGGACAGCGAGCGCACTTCGGGCATCCTCTTCAGTTCCGCCGTGACGCGGTCGGCCCGTTTGGGATCGGTTTCGATCATCACCACGGCGCGCAGCTTGGCGGCATCGGCCGCATCCGACAGCCGCACGGTATAGCCCTTGATCGTGCCCTCGCGCTCCAGCCGCGCGATGCGCTCCTGCACGGTGGAGCGGGCCAGCCCCAGCTTGCGCGCCAGCGACGCGGTAGGCTCGCGCGCATGGGCGCGCAGCAGGGCGATGAGTTTGGTGTCTGTGTCGCGCATGTCAGGATTCCGACGAATCGCCGGCGCAACCTGCGATTCGTCGGGAGGAAATGCAAGCTCCGGCGCATTGCCGTCTGCGAGACGGCTCTATTTTCCTTCACACTTCGTCATCGCCCGCTTTATGCGGGCGACCCATTTTTCCGCGGCGAAATTGGATCGCCCGCCTTCGCGGGCGATGACGGCTAAGGAGACGGAAGATCACATGAAGAACGTCCTGCTCGTCGGCGGCGGCAAGATCGGCGTTGCGATCACCGAACTGCTCAGCGCCACCGGCGAATACCGCGTCACCGTGACGGATCGCGATCCCGCATCGCTCGCGCGCATGCCCAAGACCAACGTGACCACGCGCCTGGTCGAGATCGCCGGCGCCGCCGATTTCGCCAAGATCGTCGCGGGCCACGACATCGTGCTCTCGGCGACGCCCTATCACCTGACCGCCACGGTGGCGCAGGCCGCCAAGCTTGCCGGCGCGCACTATCTCGACCTGACCGAGGACGTCGAATCCACCCGCGTCATCAAGCAGCTCGCCAAGGGCGCCGACACCGCCTTCATTCCGCAATGCGGTTTGGCGCCGGGCTTTATTTCCATCGTCGCCTACGACCTCGCCAAGAAGTTCGACAGCCTGCGCGACGTGCAGATGCGCGTCGGCGCGCTGCCGGTCTATCCGCACAACGCGCTCAAATACAATCTCACCTGGTCGACCGACGGGCTGATCAACGAATACTGCAACCCCTGCGAGTCGGTGCGCGACGGCCGCCTGGTCGAGGTGCCGGCGCTGGAGGAGCTTGAACTCTTCACGCTGGACGGCGTGGAGTACGAGGCCTTCAACACTTCGGGCGGGCTCGGTACCCTCTGCGAGACGCTGGAAGGCAAGGTCGACAACCTCAACTACAAGACCGCGCGCTATCCCGGCCATCGCGACATCGTCAAGATGCTGGTGCGCGACCTGCACCTGGGCACCCGCCGCGACATCTTCAAGGACGT
>CAZMHP010000495.1:0-1549 GCA_964566095.1 uncultured Rhizobium sp.
GTTCGGGGACGACGCGATCGACGAAATCGTCGAGCCCGCCCGGCAGATAGGGGAACATGACGTTGAACCCGTCGCAGGCCTCGCTCACCAGCCAGTGCTCCATCTCGTCGGCAATCGAAGCCGGCGTGCCGACGAAGGCCGAGCCGGAGAAGCCGCCGACCCGCTGGGCGAGCTGGCGGATCGAGAGGTTCTCCTGCTTTCCGAGTTGGATCACCCGTTCCCGGGCGCTCTTGCTGGCATTGCTTTCGGGGATTTCCGGCAGGGGACCGTCCGGATCGAAGCCGGAAATGTCGGTGCCGAGGGCGATCGAGAGCGAGGCGATGGCGCTGTCGGCGTGGACCAGGCTGTCCAGCCGCGCGCGCTTGGCCCGCGCCTCATCGATCGTGTCGCCGACGACGACGAAGGCGCCGGGCAGCACTTTCAGGTGGTCGGGGTCGCGGCCGAGCGGCACCATGCGGGCCTTCACATCCTTGTAGAAGGCGCGCGCCGCTTCGATGCTGCCGCCGGCGGCGAAGATCACCTCCGCGGTCTCGGCGGCGAGCTGGCGCCCGGCGTCGGAGGCGCCGGCCTGCACGATCACCGGCCAGCCCTGGACCGGCCGCGCGATGTTGAGGGGCCCGCGCACGGAGAAAAACGGGCCTTTGTGATCCAGGACGTGGAGTCGCGCGGGGTCAAAATAGATTCCGCTCTCGACGTCGCGGATGAAGGCGTCGTCAGCCCAGCTGTCCCAAAGTCCGGTGACGACATCGAAGAACTCGCGAGCGCGGCGATAGCGCACGGCGTGATCGAGATGCTCTTCCAGGCCAAAATTGAGCGCGGCGTCGGGATTGGACGTTGTCACGAGATTCCATCCGGCACGGCCGCCACTGATATGGTCAAGCGACGCGAATTTGCGCGCAATGTGATAAGGCTCGTTGAAGCTGGTGGATGCTGTGGCGACAAGTCCCAGCCTTTCCGTGACGACCGCAAGCGCCGGCAGCAATGTCAGTGGATCGAAGGAGGTGACCGTCGCGCTGCGCTTCAGCGCCGCTATCGGCATGTTGAGCACGGCCAGATGATCGGCCATGAAGAACGCATCGAACTTGCCGCGTTCGAGTGTCTGGGCGAATTGCTTGAGGTATTCGAAGTTGAAGTTCGCGTCAGGTGCGGCACCGGGATAGCGCCACCAACCGGTATGGATCCCCACGGGACGCATGAAGGCACCGAGATGAAGCTGGCGGCGGGACGGCATCGTATCCTCCAGGGGCGGTGTTGCGGGCGATCCGCGCTATCAAGCGATGTGGCATCGCTGCGGCCATGCCAAAACGAAGAAATCCTTTGCCGATGCAAAAGCCGAACTTTCGCTTGCGCTATCAGGCCTGTGAAAGCCGGGTCTAATCGGCGTTTAAAGCGGGGCTACGGGCGATCCGAAGAATTTCTGCGTTGTCGTTCGCGGTGCGACGGGACAAATCTCATGTCACGCCGATGAGCCCATCGGCGCCCTGGCCAGGATCAGGCCCGCGGCAATTTGACGGAAGCAGCTTGCGCCGCGTCAACAAACGCTAAAGCG
>CAZMHP010000496.1:0-1546 GCA_964566095.1 uncultured Rhizobium sp.
CCTCGGCCTCGCCCAGCTCGATGCCCGCCTGCTTGATGAAGCTCGTGCGCGCCTTGGCGTTGTAAAGATCGAACGTATCGACATGGAAGCGCTCGCCGCGATGGACGAGCAGATTGATCTTCATCGATTCCGGGTTCAGCGGCTTCATCCAGCCGCGTATCCGGTATTGCCGGTCGCCCTGCATCAGCACCAACTCCTCGGCCGTCTTCTTCAGCACCGGATCGTCGGCCGGACCAGGCGGCAGCGGCGTTGCGATCGTCGGCTCTGGAAGCGGCGGCATGTCGGTCGGCGCGACGGATAAGGCAGCTAAAGAAGAACTCGGTTCAATTTCTTCTTTAGCTGCTGCTGTTGGTGCGGCGTCGATCGGCTTCGACAATACCGCCTCCAGCTCGTCGGCCGGCGCGCTCGTCAGCTTCGGCGCCTTGCCCTGGCCGAGCCAGGACGCCTTGCGGATCAGCACACCGAGCGAGCGCGATGCCGGCGTCACCTTCTGCGCGTAGAGGTTGGCGTCCATCGTCTTGGGGAACTCGATGCGGTAGCAGCAAAGCCCGTGCTGCTTGATGAGCTGCTCGGCCAGTTCGTTCGCCGCGCGCTCGCCGGCGTCGTCGCGATCGAACGCGATCAGCACGCGGTTGACGCCATAGCGCTTGAAGGCTTCGAGGTGATCGGCCGTGAAGCCGTTCACGCCATACGCCGCCGTCACGTTGCGATAGCCGGCACACCAGAACGTCGCCGCGTCGATCAGCGCCTCGCACACGATGATCTCGCCACGGCCTGCCGCCAGGCCGTCGAGATTCCACACCCCCTTGTGCGGACCCGGCAGATACAGATGCTTGGGCGTGCCGGCGCGAAGATTGTTCACGATCTTGCGCCCGTACACCTCAGCCACGTCGCCGCGCTCGTTCATCACCGGGAACACGAGGCTGCCGTTGAAGTGCTCGTGTCCGCTTGTCCGATAGAGGCCCAGCTTCTCCAGCCGCGTGCGGACCTCGCTGCCGGCCTTGCGCGTCTTCTCCGGCAACCGCAGGCCCAGGGTGCGGTTGGCGTAGCCGAGCTTGAAGCGCTCGATCAGTTCGGGATGGACGAGGCCCCGCGCGCGCAGATAGTCGAGCGCCTCCGGCGAGGTCTTCAAGGTCTCGTGATAATAGCCGACCACCTGGTTGAGGAGCGCCTGGTCGTCGGCGTCGAACTTGACGGGCGCCGGCAGCGCGCGCACCCGCGTCTGCTTCACCGGCCCGTCCGTGATCGACGCCACCCCTTCCCGGAGCAGCTCGACCGCGTGGCGGAAGCTCACCCCGTTCTTCTTCATCATCCAGTCGATCGGCCCGCCGCCGATGTCGCAGCCGAAGCAATGGAACAGGTTCTTCTCCGGCGTCACCGTCAGCGACGGCGTGTCGTCCTGGTGGAACGGGCAGGCCCCCACCAGGTCCTTGCCCCGCTTCGTCAGCGCGATCCCGCTCTCCGCGATCAGCCGCGCGACCGACACCTCCGCCTTCAGCCGCTCCAGCTCCGATTCGGCGATGCGCGCCATGCGGGGTTCCCCGTG
>CAZMHP010000497.1:0-1545 GCA_964566095.1 uncultured Rhizobium sp.
GGGGGGGTGTGCCCGGGGTTGGGGTTTTTTGCTCTGTGGGGGGGGTGTGTTCCCCCCCCGGGGGGGGGGGGGGGGGGCCCCCGCGCGGGGGGGGGGGGGGCCTGCCACAGGGCCGCTCTGCGGCGCTAGGCCCCCTCCGTCACGCCTTCGCTGCGCTACGGCGTGCCACCTCCCCCGCAACGGCGGGGGAGGAAACTCAAGCCCCGTCCTTTTCCGTCGTCGGGTCGATCATCTTGCGGATTTCGGTGATCTTGGTCGCGGGGAAGCCGCTCAATTCGGCGTGCTTTCGGATGATCGCCTCGTCCTTCGCCAGATAGACGCAGAACGTCTTGTCGGCCGCGACATAGCTCTCCTGCCACTGGATGTCAGGGCCGAGCTCTTTCAGCACCTTGTTGGACTGCGCCGCGGCGCCCTTGAGCTGCTCGCGCTCGAAGGAGCCGACGGCGGGGATGTCGCGTTCGATGATGAATTTTCGCAAGGTCATGGCATCACTCCTCGTTGAAGGCCCGGTCACGTCCCGAGCGGCGGCAGGAAGAAGAACACCCACATCGCCAGCACCGCGAAGTTCGACAGCGCGAACAGCGCGGCGCGGTGCGAGCGCTTGTCGTAGGTCAGGTGCACCGCGCTATGCGCGGCGCGCAGCGCGACATAGATCCAGGCCAGCCAGACCATCGTGTCGTCGGCCCGCCCGGCCAGGATGGTCATCAGGCAGACGACGTAGAACAGGACCGGCATCTCGAGCAGGTCGGCGAAGTTGGGGTTGTGGGTACCGCCCGGGATGTCGCCGGTGGCGTTGTTCTGCACCTCCGAGCGGCCGCCGAACATCCGCCGCGCGGGCACGAACAGCAGGACGAAGAAGGTGATTCCGGCGAGCACGCCCATGGGCGCGAAAAGGACATTCTGGGTCATGGTTGAGTCTCTGAGGGTGGGGCGACGTTAGCGCTGCTTCCTCGCGCTGTCATGGCCCGCGGATGCGGGCCATCCAGTTGCCACGTACGGCGATCTCGATGGCGGTGGCACAAGATGTCTTAGTGTGACCGACGACGATAGTGTTCTACGATCACCTGGGTGGCCCGCATCCGCGGGCCATGACACCAGAGATTGATACGGACGCGGCAATGGCAAAGTGGGTGTACAGCTTCGGCAATGGAACCGCCGAGGGCGCGGCGGGGATGAAGAACCTGCTGGGCGGCAAGGGCGCCAATCTGGCGGAGATGAGCAATCTGGGCTTGCCCGTGCCGCCGGGCTTCTCCATCACCACCGAAGTCTGCACTTACTACTACGCCAACGGACAGTCCTATCCGGCGGAACTCAAGGCCGAAGTCGCGGCGGCGCTCGCCCAGGTGGGTGCGCTGGCGGACGGCGCGCTGGGCGATCCCAAGCGCCCGCTGCTGGTCTCCCTCGGCACGCTGTCGTGCTACGGGCGGCGCCAGGCGTTCTTCCAGGGCGAGTTCTTCGCCACCCTCAAGCTGCTGCAGCAGGGCGACCTGCGCGATGCCGGCATCACCGGCTCCTGGGCCGGCGCCTTCGGCCAGACACAGTTCA
>CAZMHP010000498.1:0-1542 GCA_964566095.1 uncultured Rhizobium sp.
TAGGTTTGCGAGGCGTCGACGAAGCTGACGCCATGCTGCACCACGCCGATGATGATGCCGCCGATTACGTTGATGGCGGTGATCATCAGGCCGGCGATCGCGTCGCCGCGCACGAATTTGCTCGCGCCGTCCATGGCGCCGAAGAAGTTGCTCTCCGCCTCAAGATCCTTGCGGCGGCGCTTGGCTTCCTTCTCGTCGATCAGGCCGGCGGAGAGATCGGCGTCGACCGCCATCTGCTTGCCGGGCATCGCGTCCAGGCTGAAGCGCGCCGCGACTTCGGCGATGCGGCCCGAGCCCTTGGTGATGACCACGAAGTTCACGATCACCAGGATCGCGAACACGATCAGGCCGATCACGAAATTGCCGCCCATGATCAGCTTGCCGAACGCCTGGATGACATAGCCGGACGCCGCCGTGCCTTCGTTGCCGTGCCCGAGGATCAGGCGCGTCGAGGCGAGGTTGAGCGCCAGCCTGAGCATCGTGGTGATGAGCAGGATGGTCGGGAAGGAGCTGAATTCCAGCGGCTTCTTGATGAACACCGCCGTCATCAGGATCAGGATCGAGAAGCTCAGCGACAGCGCGAGCGTGATGTCGAGCAGCCAGGGCGGCAGCGGCAGCAGCAGCACGACGAGAATCGCCATGATGCCGATGGCCAGCGCCAGATCGGAACGCTTCAGGATGTCTGTCAGCGTCGCGAGGTTCAGGCCGAAGCCTGAAGCGGGCGGTGCTGCGGCGGTTGTGTCGGCCATGGTGCTCTTTATGTTCGAGGTCTAGCCGTTCAGCCGGTCGCTGCGCGTTGTTCGCCGTGGTTGGGGATCGCCAGGCCCGCCTGGCTGTATTCGCGCAGCTTGTTGCGCAGCGTGCGGATCGAGATGCCCAGGATGTTCGCCGCATGGGTGCGGTTGCCCAGGCAGTGGTCCAGCGTGTCCAGGATCAGGTCGCGCTCGACATCGGCGACGGTGCGTCCGACGAGCCCGCGCGTCATCGCCACCGCATTGGTCACCGCGGCCTGCACCGGCGCGGGCAGGTCGCTCGCGATGCGATTGCCGACCTGGGTGCCGTCCGGCAGGCGGATCGCCTCCGGCTGGATGTCCGCACCCGTCGCCAGAAGCACGGCGCGATGGATCGTGTTCTCCAGCTCGCGCACATTGCCGCGCCAGGGATGGCCCGTCAGCAGCCTTTCGGTGGCCGGCGCGATGGCGCGATAGGGTACGCCATTGGCCTGCGCGTATTTGTGCGCGAAGTGGCGCGCCAGCGCCTGGATGTCCTTCGGGCGCTCGCGCAGGGCCGGGATGCGCAGATTGACGACGTTGAGGCGATAGAGCAGGTCCTCGCGGAAGATGCCGTGCTTCACCGCTTCGACGAGGTCGCGGTTCGATGTCGCTATGATGCGGATGTCGACCTTGACCGGCTTGGTGCCGCCGACGCGATCGATCTCGCGCTCCTGGATGGCGCGCAGCAGCTTGGCCTGGAGCCGCGCATCCATCTCGCTGATTTCGTCCAGCAGCAGCGTGCCGCCATTGGCTTCCTCGAACTTGCCGA
>CAZMHP010000499.1:0-1542 GCA_964566095.1 uncultured Rhizobium sp.
ACCGCATTACGCTCGTCGCGCTGATCCCATGGACTCGATTTGAATCCGAGTTTCATCTTTATTCTCGACAATGCCGGGATGCCTGGATTCAAACAGAGAATAAAAGAGCATGATCACCCGCAATATCCGGTCATTGGCAGCATTCGTTGCGCTCGCCGGCGTTTCGGCCGCGACCTGCGCGCAACAAAAGCCGGCCCGTTTTCCCGCCGGTTACCCCGACAAGCCGATCCGCGTTTTGACCGGCAATCCGGTCGGCAGCGGCGGCGATGTTCTTGTACGTCTCGTCGCGCAAAAGCTCACCGAGCGCCTGGGACGCTCCATTGTCGTGGACAATCGCAGCGGAGCCACCGGAGGCATCGCACTCGATCTCGGCGCAAACGCGGCGCCGGACGGCTATACGCTGTCGGTTTGCAGCACCTTGAATGTCACCGCGATGGTGCTGAAAACCGTGAGTATCGACCTGCTGAAGGTGTTTGCGCCGGTCGCGTTATTTGGCTCGACGCCGTTTCTGCTGGTCGTCACACCATCGCTGCCGGTCAATTCGGTGAGCGAGTTGATCGCTTATGCGAAGAGCAGGCCGCTGGTGTACTCCTCCGCCGGAACGGGCTCGACCGTACATCTCGGCATGGAACTGTTCAAGTTCATGGCGGGCATCGACATGACGCATGTGCCCTACAAGGGCAGCGGCCAGTCGGTGATCGATTTGACGGCGGGACGCGTTCAGGTCGCACTCGTCAACACGATCACCGCCATACCGATCGTAAGAGGCGGCAAGTTGAGGGCGCTCGCCGTGACGAGCCTGCAGCGCACGCAGGCAATGCCCGAACTGCCGACGGTTTCGGAAGCCGGCGTGCGCGGCTACGATTTGAGCACCTGGTATGGTCTATTTGCGCCGGTCAAAACGGCCCCCGCCATCGTTCAAGCGCTAAATGCGGAAATCAACCAGATAATGGACTCGCCCGACGTGAAGAAAAAGCTCGCCGATGGCAGCGTCGAACTTCCCAAGCGCTATTCGTCGGCAGAGTTCAGGGAGATCGTTGCCAGGGAAATCGATATGTGGACGAAGTTTGTCAGCACGTCGGGCACAAAATTCGACCAGATCTGATCGCGGAAACCGTTTACTCCGGGCGTTGCGCCGGCGACGCAGCCGGGTGCGGCAATCGACTATGAGGCGTTCAATCGCCTTGGGGACCGGACGAAGATGACCGGAGAGTGGCTTGCTCACTGTCAGGCTTGCTTGGTGCCAGAAATCGCGAACGTCTTTAACCGTTGTGGAATCCCATTTTTCCAAGTGACCGGTATGCTCGAAAACGATCCGGTGGCCTGGGCCGAGATTCGAGATTGGATCGAAGCTGCCCGTGTGGCTCAATCTTTGCGCTTCGGCCAGATAGGCTTCGCTTTGGCGCAATTTATCTTCGACCTGGATGCGGTCGTGAATGTCTAGGTCAACTCCCCACCACGCAATGAGGCGTCCCGATTGGTCGCGCAATGGCGCAACGCGGAACAGAAACCAGCGATACTCGCCATCGAAACGCCGCATTC
>CAZMHP010000500.1:0-1540 GCA_964566095.1 uncultured Rhizobium sp.
CTTCGCCAGCGTCGCCGCGGCCCGCGCCGGATCGCGGGCAATGAGCACGATGCGGGCGCCCTGCTCCGCGAGGCGGATCGCGGCGACTTCTCCGATGCCCGAGGTGCCGCCGGTGACGACGATGGTTTTGGATGGCATGGCGTGCACCCCCAATTACCTCCCCACAAGGGGGAGGTGATGTCTTCACGGAACGATGTCCAAGCCTGAGAAGAAGAACGCGATCTCCTGCGCCGCGGTCTCGGGCGCGTCGGAGCCGTGGACCGAATTGGCCTCGATCGACTCGGCGAAGTCCTTGCGGATCGTGCCGGCGGCGGCGTTGGCGGGATTGGTCGCGCCCATCACTTCGCGATTCTTCGCGATGGCGTTCTCGCCCTCGAGGACCTGAACGACCACCGGACCGGATGTCATGAACTTGACGAGGCTGGCGAAGAACGGCCGCTCCCTGTGGACGCCGTAGAACGCTTCGGCCTGCGCCTGGGAGAGGCGGATGCGGCGCGACGCGATCACGCGCAGGCCCGCCTTCTCGAAGCGGTCGACGATGGCGCCCGTCAGATTGCGGCGCGTCGCGTCCGGCTTGATGATGGAAAGGGTGCGCTCGACAGCCATGGACGTCTCCGAAAGGTGCGAAAAGTGCGCGCGTTATAGCCGACAAGCCGCAAAGAGCAAGCGCGGGCGCCTAGCGCGACAGGCCGCGCAGCGTGCGCAGGCCGCCCACCGCCAGGAGGCCGGCCGCGCCGGCGAGCGACAACGCCATCCAGAGCTGCGACCAGCGCGGGGCCCAATCCCCAACCAGCAGCATGAGACTGCCGATGCCCCACATCGCCGTCACGCCGGCCAGCCAGGGCCGGTGGGCGCGCACGCGCATCGGATGCACGAAATGGATGGGCGCGAATGTCAACGCAACGAACACTGCGACAATGATCGCCGACGCCGCTGGACCGGGGCGCAGAAGGACGAGATAGAAGGCGACCGCGTTCCACAAAGCGGGGAAGCCGCGGAAGTAATTGTCCTGCGTCTTCATATCCGTGCGCGCAAAGGTATAGAGCGACGACAGCAGGATCGCCGCGACCGCCATGGTGTCGTAGGGCGCCGCGATCAGCCCCGCGCGGTCGATCAGGATCGCGGGGACGAACACATAAGTGAGATAGTCGACCACGAGATCCAGCGTGGCGCCGTCGATCCCCGGCGTGCGTTCCGTCACCCCGGCCAGCCGCGCCAGCGTGCCGTCGACGCCGTCGACCACCAGCGCGACACCGAGCCAGAGCAGCGCCAGGCGGAACTGCCCCGCCATTGTCGCCCGCCAGGCGAAGAAGGCCAGCACGGCGCCGCTCGCCGTGAAGGCATGGATCGCCCAGGCCGCGACAGTCGGCAGAAGCTCCCGTGACGGCGCGGTTTTCGGGTCCATGCCGCAACGCTAGAGGAGGCTGCGCGGTTCTGCTATACGCCGCGCCCCATGCTGAGCATCGACAACCTCATCGTCCGCATCGCGGGCCGCGAAATCCTGGACGGGGCGACCGCGAGCCTCCCCGCCGGGCGGCGC
>CAZMHP010000501.1:0-1535 GCA_964566095.1 uncultured Rhizobium sp.
CGTTCGGATGCGCATCCTGAGTCAGGCTCGTGCAAACACGGGAGGCGACGGGTGAAGATTGCCGATCTCTTCAAGGTCGAGGGCTATGGCGTCGTCGTCACCGGCGGCGCGAGCGGCCTGGGACTGGGCTTTGCCGAGGCGCTGGCCGAGAACGGCGCGCGCGTGACGCTGCTCGATGTCGACGCGGCGCGGATCGCCACGGAAGTGCGGCGACTGAAGGAAAAGGGCTATGACGCGCGCGGCGAAGTCGTGGACGTGACCGATCATCCCGCGCTCGACCGCGCCTTCGACAACGCGGCAAAAGAATACGGCAAGATCGACGTGGTGTTCGCGAATGCCGGCATCGATTCCGGCATCGGCTATCTCAATGCCTGGGTCGGCGACAAGCGCGAGCGCGTCGAGGCGGGGGCGATCGAGAACTACACCGACGAGCGCTGGGAGCAAACGATCAACATCAATCTCAACGGCGTGTTCGCGACCTGCCGCGCCGCGGCGCGCCACATGCGCCCGCGCCGCTCGGGCCGCATCATCGTCACGACCTCGCTCGCGGGCCTCACCCAGGAAGCGGTGATCGGCAGCGCCTATATGGCGGCGAAGGCCGGCGCGGCGCATTTCATGCGCAATCTGGCGCTGGAGCTCGCGGCCTATGGCATCTGCGTCAACGCCATCGCGCCGGGCTTCTTCGTCACCAATATCGGCGGCGGCCATGCGCACAAGCCCGAGACCCAGAAGACCGTCTCCGCGCGCGTGCCGATGCATCGCGTCGGCTGGCCCAAGGACATGGCGGGGCTGGCGCTGTTCCTGTCGTCGAAGGCTTGCGAATACGTCACGGGGCAGCAGATCGTCATCGACGGCGGCTGGGGCCTCGGAGTCGCGGATTAACAGGAGGATTTCATGCACGTCGGACTTTGCACCGGCTTTTCCAACTACCGGAAGATCGACGACGCCCGGTTCATGCAGGAGGAGCTCAAGCAGATCCTGCTGGGCGAGGAGCTCGGCTACGATTCCATCTGGATGACCGAGCATCATTTCGACGATTATTCGCTGAGCCCCGCGCCGCTGATGACGCTGGCCTGGCTTGCCGCCAACACCAAGCGCATGCGGCTGGGCACCGCGGTGATCGTGGCGCCGTGGCACGATCCCGTCCGGCTGACCGAGCAGCTCGTCTGGCTCGATCATCTCTCCGGCGGGCGGATGGTGGCGGGCTTCGGCCGCGGCCTGGCGCGCCGCGAATATGAGGGCCTGCGCATCGACCAGTCCAAGGCGCGCGAGCTGTTCGACGAGATCGTGGGCCTGGTGGTCGACGCGATGGAGACCGGCTTCATCGAGGGCGGCGAGATCTTCAAGCAGCCGCGCCGCGAGATCCGCCCGCGCCCGCTGCGCTCGCTGAAGGGCCGCGCCTTCGTCGCCGGCGGCACGCCGGATTCGCTGCGCGCCACCGCCAAGCTCGGCCTGCCGCGCCTGTTCCTCAACCAGCCGATGACGACCAACACGCAGCGTCCGCCCTTCGGCGGCGGCAAGATCCAGGCCGGCCA
>CAZMHP010000502.1:0-1531 GCA_964566095.1 uncultured Rhizobium sp.
GCGTGCCCGGCGCGCCGCCCCGGACATCGGCGACCGCCGTCGCCAGCATGTCGGCCAGAATGACGGTGACCCCAGTGAGGACCTTTCGATCCTGCGCATTCCCGACGCGCAACCCGGCCACGTCGGTGATGAGATTTCGCGCGCCTGGCCGTACCATGTATGCAAGGCTAGCGTTTGGCGGCGGAAAGAGCGAGGGAATCGATGCGTGCGATGCGGGACGTTCTTTACGCCGTAACCTGCGTCTTCGCGCTGACGGCAACGGCGAACGCGGCCGAGCCCATCGCCAAGCATCACATGATCGCGGCCGCCAATCCGCTGGCGGCGCAGGCCGGGCGGCAGATCATGCGCCAGGGCGGATCGGCGGTGGACGCGGCGATCGCGGCGCAGATGGTGCTGACGCTGGTCGAGCCGGAATCGTCAGGCATCGGCGGCGGCGCCTTCCTGATGCTCTACGATCCCAAGACGAAAACGGTGAAGAGCTTCGACGGGCGCGAAACCGCGCCGGCCAGCGCCACGCCGGCCATGTTCCTCGATGCGAGCGGCAAGCCGCGAGCGCACATGGATGCGATCCCGGGCGGATTGTCGACCGGCGTGCCGGGCGTGATCGCGCTGTTCGATCTGGTGCACAGGAAATACGGACGGCTCGCCTGGGCGAAGCTGTTCGATCCGGCGATTGCGCTGGCCGAGAAGGGCTTTCCGGTCAGCCGCAAGCTGGCCGCCGAGCTGCGCCAGTTTCCGCAACTGGCGCAGATGCCGGCCATCAAGGCCTATTTCTATCACGCCGATGGCACGCCGGTGGCGCAGGGCGAGATTCTCAAGAACCCGCGCTTCGCCGCCACGCTGCGCGCGATCGCGAAAGGCGGCGCGAAGGCGTTCTATACCGGCAAGATCGCACAGAACATCGTCGATGCCGTGCAGCATGCGCCGGTCAATCCCGGCGGCATGACGCTGAAGGATCTCGCGAGCTATCGCGCGGTGGAGCGGCCGGCGGTGTGCGGCACCTATCGCACGTACAAGCTCTGTTCGATGGGGCCGCCGAGCTCGGGCGGCATTGCGGTTCTGCAAATTCTCGGCATGCTCGAGCGGTTTCCGCAGAGCGACCTGGCGCCGGATTCGCTGAGCGAAGTGCATCTGTTCACCCAGGCGAGCCGGCTCGCCTTCGCCGACCGCGCGACCTATCTCGGCGATCCCGACGTCATCAATGTGCCGGTGCGCGGTCTTCTGGACGGCGGCTATCTCGCGCAGCGCTCGGCCCTGATCGATCCGAAGAAGGACATGGGCCAGGCAAGCGCCGGCACGCCGCCCGACAAGCGCGCCGACTATGCCCCGCAGCGCAGCGCGCAGCTTCCCGGCACCTCGCATCTGTCGGTGGTCGACGACCGCGGCCAGGTGGTGGCGATGACCACGACGATTGAATTCGCCTTCGGCTCGGAGACGATGGCGAACGGGTTCCTCTTGAACAACGAGCTGACGGATTTCTCCTTCGATCCGGTCCTGAACGGCAAGCCGGTCGCCAACGCGCCGGGGCCGG
>CAZMHP010000503.1:0-1530 GCA_964566095.1 uncultured Rhizobium sp.
TCATCTTCTGCTTCGATCACACGAAGTTGGGACGCCGATCGGTCCTTCCGTTGTGCGGATTGGATTGTGTCGATGTGATCGTGACGGACAGCGCCGCGCCGACGGACTTGGTGGAGCAATTCCGCCGGAAAGGAATCGAGGTCATTGTTGCGCCGGCGGTTCCAGGCAGTGATGGGGCAAAATCATAACGGAGCGCCAGTCTCTGACCCGGCCGGAAAGCGGAATGACACCTGAACGCGCCGGCTCGGAGGGCGGTGCTCCATTTGCTATTCGCGGACCAGCTGCTGCAACTGGTTCAGCACCTGTTCCACGCCGATATCCTGGACGCCGGTGACGATTCAGGAGAGGCCATCGAGCGCGTCGTCAGGCTGGTGGAATTTGAATTCAACGTCGGGAATTACGCGGGGGTGATCGACTGGATCAAGGAATTCGAGACGCGGTCGCTTCTACACCATTGGCAAACGCCGATCGAGCTGTCGGGCTGGTCGGCGCGGGCCTATTTTTCGCTGGGACGCGAAGAGGAAGCACGCGCCGCGATGCGCGAAGGCGAAGAGTCCGTCTGGGGCATGGTTAAGGCGCCCTATTCGCGCTACGAGTTGCTGCTGGTCTTCTTGCGCAGCTGCAATGTTCCGGGGCTTGAGGCGCTCGTCAATCCTTATTTCCGGAAAGCGTTCGAGGCGATGGCGCGGGCGAGCGGCGCGCCGAGCCGGCTGGTCGCCTTCGAAGCCGCGATCGCCTTGCTTGAAAATCTGGCCCGGACCGGCGACCTACAGGAATTCGAGGTGCTTCGCGCTCAGGTATTGCCGCTGGCCGCCGAACTTGACCGCACCGTGCCCGATGCGTGGGTCGGCAAACGCTTCTTCGCCGCATGGCTGGAGCTACGGACGGCCGACGCGGTTCTGCGCCACGACCCGCGCCCAGACCGTCTCGCCGCAGCGGCCGCCAAGCTGGCGGGGGCGATCGCGGTCACAAAGCGGGCGGCCGACCTTTCGGCCTCCGAGGGCTTCAGCGGGTTCACGCGTCTTGAGGAGGCGGAAGGCGGCCGGCTGCCGCGCAGCCAGCGCGTGGCGCTCGCCGCCTACCGGTTCCAGGAGGCGGCGGCACCCGTTCTCGGGAAGATTCTGATGCGGCTCGGGCGTTGGGACGAGGCGGTGGCGCCGCTCGAGCTTACGCATCTTCTCACCGAACGAAAGATGGCGTGTGGCAAACCGGAGGAGCAGGTGGCCGCCGCGACGGATCTTCTGCGGGCGGCGGAAGCGCGCCGGAACGCCGCCGACATTGAGACCTTTACGACGGATATTCGCCTTTGCGCGGGCCTCACGAATAACCGCTCGGCCCAATTTGCCTGGTTCATGTCGCACGAGGCGAGCCGCTATGCGGCGCGCGGCGACTATTATGCCGCCGAGTATGCCCTGGCGCGGGCGATCACGATCCAGACGGGGCTGGGCCGGCCGCGGGATCGCGATCTCGCCTTCTACCAGCACCAGCACTGCGAGCTTCTGAACGAGCAGGGCGATGTGGCTTACGCTC
>CAZMHP010000504.1:0-1526 GCA_964566095.1 uncultured Rhizobium sp.
GCACTCCGCATCTCGGACGCGCTCATGGACCCCGATAGGCAACCCCGCCACGCAGATGGGTTGAGGGCACATGACCGCGCTCACCGCGCCCGTCGATCTGGTTCGCACGCTGATCGGCTTCGACACGACCAGCCGCGGCTCCAATTTGGCGCTGATCGATTTCGCGCAGGAACGGCTGGAGCGCGCCGGAGCGCGCTGCCGCCGCACCTTCGATGCCGGCCGCATTAAAGCCAATCTGTTCGCAAGCTTCGGGCCCGAGGGGCCGGGCGGTTATGTCCTGTCGGGTCACACGGACGTGGTGCCGGTGGACGGGCAGGAATGGTCGTCCGATCCGTTCGCGGCGGACATCCGCGACGACAGGCTCTACGGCCGCGGCGCCTGCGACATGAAGGGGTTCATCGGCGTGGCGCTGTCGCTGGTGCCCAGGATCGCACGCGCCAAGCTGAAGCGGCCGATCCATTTCGCGCTGTCCTATGACGAGGAAGTCGGTTGCGCCGGCGTCGGCGCGCTGCTCGACGATCTCAAGGCCGCCGACATCCGCCCGGCGCTGGCCATCGTCGGCGAGCCGACGCTGATGAAGGCCGTGGGCGCGCACAAGGCCGGCGCGGTGCTGCACACCCATTGCCGCGGCCGTGAGGGCCATTCGAGCGCGCCGGAGAAGGGCGCCAACGCGGTGATGATGGCGGGCGAGTTCGTCAAGCTGCTCGACGACATCTGGACCGAGTTGCGCGCCGACACCGATCCGCGTTTCGATCCGCCGCACACCACGCTGCAGGCCAACATGATCGCGGGCGGCTCGGCGGTGAACATCCTGGGCCGCGACGCGACGGTGACCTGGGAATACCGCGCCCTGCCCGATCGCGATCCGCAGAAGGTGGTGGCCACGGTGCGCGCCCGCGCCGAGGCGGACATCCTGCCCAAATACCGCGCCCGCGCGGCGGAGGCCCGATTCGAGACCGTGCTGCACGCATCTTATCCCGGCCTCGTCCTGGACGAGACCTCGCCCGCCATCGCGCTGGCGCGCGAGATCACCGGCGCCAATCGCGTGGAAGCGGTGGCCTATGGCACCGAGGCCGGACATTTCCAGCGCGCCGGCATTCCGGCGGTGGTCTGCGGCCCCGGCTCGATCGAGCAGGCGCACAAGGCCGACGAGTTCGTGGCGCTGTCGGAACTGAGCAAGTGCGAGGATTTCTTGCGCCGGGTGATCGAAAAGGCGGAGAAATAGCCGCCCCCTCCACCATCGCTACGCGATGGTCCCCCTCCCCCACTGCGTGGGGGAGGATCAATTACTCCGCCCGTTCCAGCGACTTGGGGTCGATCGCGTGGACCGTGCCGCAGAACTCGCAGCGCGCGCGGATGAGGCCGTCGGGATCGGCCAGGCCCTCACGCTCCTTGGCCCCATAGGATTTGAGCACCGCCGAGATCCGCGAGGTGTCGCAGCCGCAGCGAAACTCGGTCGCCACGAAGGGCAGCACGCGCGTCTCGTCCTCGTGGAACAGCCGCCACAGCAATTGCTCGGCGCCGAG
>CAZMHP010000505.1:0-1525 GCA_964566095.1 uncultured Rhizobium sp.
CGCGTCGCCGCGTTCCTTGATGCCGGGGCCGAACTCGCTGTGGGTGAAGATGTAGAGCCAGTTCTTCTTGACGCCCTCGACCACGATCTCCCCGACCTCGACCGGATCCATCCAGAGGCTGACGTCGAGGCCGGAGCCGGAGGCGCGGCGCCTGTCCCATTCCGCATAGCCGGTGTTGGCGAGATCGGCGGGCCGCGTTTCGGCGCTCTTGCCGATCTGGCTGCGCACCGGGCCGGGGCAGAAGGCGGAGACCCCGATATTGTCGGCCGCCAGTTCGGTGCGCAGCACCTCCATCATCGCGACCACGCCGGCCTTCGCCACGGTGTACTGGATGGTGTTGGGATTGGGCATGATGCCGGACATCGAACTGGTCGAGACGATGTGGCCGCCTTCCCCGTGCTTCAGGATACGCGGCAGGATGGTCTGCACGCCGTTGATCACGCCGCCAAGATCGACGCCGAGGACCCAGTCCCAATCCTCGTAGGTCGCATGTTTCGCCGGGCCTGCGAGGCCGATGCCGGCATTGTTGCTGAGCAGATGGATCTTGCCGAAGTCGCGCTCCACCGCGTCGGCGACCTCGGCGAACTGCTTGCGGTTCGTCACGTCGAGCCGGTAGCCGCGCACGCGGTTGTCGGCGTGCAGTTCCCTCAGCGCCGCGTCGATGTGGTCCTGTCGGATGTCGGCGATGGCGACCTTCATGCCGTGGTTGAGATAGGCCTTCACCTGCCCCAGGCCGATGCCGCTGGCGCCGCCGGTGACGAACGCGACTTTTCCTTCAAGCTGTTCCATGGGTCCGATCTCTTGCGCGCCGATCCCGGGCGCATGCACCAGCATCTTGGATTTCACACCGGCCGGCCTACTCCACTATCTGGGAACAAGGAGGCGAGAGCCGGAGAAGGTTCGCGCGTCTTCGGCGAAGCCCTCTCGTCGAAGCAACCGGAATCGGTACACTGCGGGCGGTCACCGGAACGCGCAGATTGCGGGACGTCAGGGAGGGATGCACAGCATGGTCAACGTCGCCAATGCGGAGCTCGTCGAGGGGCCGCCGGAGATCGCGCTCGCGCCGCCGGAGATGGAAGGCGATTTCAGCCCGCGCAAGCTGAAGATCGTCGCCGGCATCATCATCGGACAGAGCTTCGGCACCTCGATCCTGCCCTACAGCGCGCTGATGCTGATGCTGACGCCGCTGACGCACCAGTTCCATTGGACGGCGGCGCAATTCTCCCTGGCGGTGACGTTCCTCTTCGTGTTCGGCGCGCTGAGCCTGTGGCCGATCGGCAGGATGGCCGACAAGTTCGGCATAAGGCCGGTGCTGCTCGGCGGCACGGCGATGGTCGGCCTCGTCACGCTCGGCATGGCGTTCCAGACCGCGAGCCTGTGGCAGTTCTACGGCTACTATGCGCTGCTGGGCATCTTCGGTTCGACCGGCGTGACCTATACCAAGGTGGTCGCGGCGCTGTTCACGCAGCATCGCGGCAAGGCGATGGCGATCCTGACGGCGGAGACCACGCTGGCGCGCGCCGGC
>CAZMHP010000506.1:0-1519 GCA_964566095.1 uncultured Rhizobium sp.
CATGGCGCGGGCCATCGGCGCGGGCGATTTCGGCCGCGCCTGGCGCTCCGTTAAGGAATTCAGAACCGCCGCGGCCGCAGTGTTGGCGGCCACGACCCTGATTGCGGCGGCGCTCTTGATCTTTGTCCCCTCCCTCGTCCTGAAGCAGGGCTATGACGCCTCGTCGGCGGCGATCATCCTCGCGATCTGGGTCGCGATCATGGCAGTGCGCGCGCTGCGCACGCCGGACGCGGTGTTCCTCCAGGCGGCCGGCGAGTTCCAGAGCCTGGCGTCCATCGGCACCAAGGCGTCGATCGTCTCGCTCGCCGCCACGCTCGTTCTGCTGTTCGCCTTCGGACCCGTCGCCTCGCTGCTCGGCATCGTCGCCGGTGACATCGCGATGACGGCCGGCATCTTCGCCAAGACCCGCCGCTGGAAGCTGGCCCATGGCTGAGGTCACGGTCGCCATTCCGACCTTCCGCCGGCCGCGCGGGCTGGCCCGCCTGCTGGACGCGCTGGCGAAGATCGAGACAACGGCCAAGGTGACCGTTCTCGTCGCCGACAACGATGTGGAAAAGCATGAAGGCTTCGATCTGTGCGGCAGCGTCCGCAGCCGGGGCTATCGCTGGCCGATCCGCGCGGTGATCGTCGCCGAGCGCGGCATCGCGGCGGCGCGCAACGGCCTCGTATCGGCGGCGCTCAGCGATCCGCGCCTGGACTTCATCGCCATGCTCGACGACGACGAATGGCCGGAGCCGCGCTGGCTCGAGGCGCTGCTGGGCGAGCAGGCGAAGACCGGCGCCGACGTGCTGCAGGGCTCGATCCTGTTCGACTTCGAGACGCAACCGGGCGCCTGGGCGGCGCCGTTCGACGGCATGTCGGATATCCGCAATGCGAGCGGGCCGGTCGACATGCTGCAGGGCGCGGGCAACCTTTTGATCGCGCGCGGCGCGCTGGAGCGGCTGGCGCGGCCGTGGTTCGATCCGGCCTTCGCGCTGGGGGGCGGCGAGGATCGCGACTTCTTCCTGCGCCTGAAGCAGGCCGGCGCGCGCTTCGCCTGGTCGGACGAAGGCCTCGCCCACACCTTCGTGCCGGCGACGCGCACGAGCCTCGCCTGGGGGCTGGCGCGGGCCTATTCGATCGGCAATTCCGACATGCGCGTGTTCCTGAAATACGCGCCGGATGCGGCGGCGCGGGCGCGGGAAGCGTTGCGCATCGCCGGCGCGCTCTTGTTGTCGCCGGTGCTCTTCGTCATCTTGGCGTTCAGCGCGAATCGCCGTGCGGATGCGTTGCGCCGTCTGTTCCGCGCCGCCGGCAAGTTCGCAGCCCTGATCGGACGGCAATACAATGAGTATTCCGTGATCCATGGCGACTGAGGATATCTCGACCGGCTTCGTCGCCCCGCGCCCGAGCTTCGACACGCGGCTGGCCGAGGCGGGATTCGTCCTCGTCCTGCTTCTCATCATCGTGGGGCTGACCCCGTTCGACGCGCGGACGGCCGCCGCCATCGCGGCGCGCGACGTCGCATCGGCCCAGGGCG
>CAZMHP010000507.1:0-1519 GCA_964566095.1 uncultured Rhizobium sp.
CATCTATTCGATGACCAAGCCGGTGACGGCGGTCGCGATGATGATCCTGCACGACAAGGGACTGTGGAAGCCGGATGATCCTGTTGGGAAGTTCATCCCGGCGTTCAACCACTGCACCGTGTTCGAGGGATTGGACGATGGGGAGCGGCTGATGACGGCCAAGGCCGACCATCCGCCGACGCTGCGCGAGCTGCTCACGCACACGGCGGGGATCACCTATGGCCGCAGCGACGCGTTGCACGACAGACCGTACAAGGACGCGAACATCTGGGGGGCGCCGACGCTGATGGAATTCGCCGAGCGGATCGGGCGCGTTCCCCTGGCCTATCAGCCGGGCACGCAGTGGCTCTACAGCCTGTCGATGGACGTGCAGGGCGCGATCATCGAGGCGATCACCGGGCAGCCGCTCGCCGACTTCATGCAGGAGCACATTTTCGGACCGCTGAAGATGGTGGACACGGCGTTCTGGGTGCCGCCGCAGAAGGCCGGCCGGCTGGCGCATTCGATGTACCTCACAAGCCGCAAGGGCGGACTGCATGAGCTGGACAAGTCGCCGATGGGCAACGACTACCTGTCGCCGCCGCGGCTCGCCGGCGGCGGCGGCGGACTGGTCTCGACGCTGGGCGACTATGCGCGGTTCGCGCAGATGCTGCTCAACAAGGGCGAACTCGACGGCGTGCGCATCCTTTCGCCGGAGGCGGTCGCGCTGATGAGCAAGAACCATCTGCCCGAGTGGATGCTGAGCGCCGGCTTCGGCATCGGCGCGATGCAGATCAGGCCCGGGTTCGGCTACGGCTTCAACGGCGCGGTGTTCACCGATCCCAAGGCCGCCGGCATCCCGGTCGGCCAGGGCACCTATGAATGGGACGGCGCGGCGGGGACGTGGTTCTGGGTCGACTGGGCGAACGACCTGATCTTCGTCGGCATGATCCAGCGCTTCGCGGTGACGCCCGGCGCGACCAACGCCCAGCAGCTGACCCAGAAACTGCTCGCCGCCGCGATCCTGCCGTGAGGCGGATGCAAATAAGGCGGCCAGCGCGCGGCGCGCGATGCCGAAGAGTCTTGAGGCTGTAGGCGCGCCGGCGGTGTCCGCCCTGGTCACGAGACGACAGGCCGGCCGGCGCAAGGCTCCCAAGAGCCAACCGCACGGCGCCTTCGCTCCACCGCCCCGGTCCTTGCGAGGCCCGCCGGAAATTCCCCCGCGAGCCCAAATCGCTCCGCAGCGGGATACCCATTCCGACGAGTCCGCGCGGGTGCGCACGAGATGGCACCCGGCCCTGTATGATCCCGCGCCCATGGTTGCTAGAAGGTCGTTACTCCGTTCAACTTCTAATTGAACAGATGGGGAACGCAATCTGGGGCTTCAAGGGCGGAGGGGAATATTTTCCTGACAGATTGTCAACCGAACGGAGCATGTTCCGTTGCGCCGCCTGTCCCCGCGACCGCTCGCATGATTACTTGAACAACACGCGATTCTGGAGCGCCCATTGAGCAAGCTGCTCATCCAAAAATATCTGAA
>CAZMHP010000508.1:0-1509 GCA_964566095.1 uncultured Rhizobium sp.
GCGCGCATCGCCGAACTCATGGCGGTGTGCGACAACGCGGCGGTTGCCGCGCGGCTGGATGCGGCGGCGCAGGCGGCGGGCAAGCCGCTCAAGGTGCTGGTCGACATCGATCCGGGCATGAGTCGCACCGGCATCCGCGCCGCCGACGCGCCGGCGCTGGTCGAACAGGTCGCCGCGTCGCGCGGCCTGATCTATTGCGGTCTTCAATGCTATGCCGGCCAGGTGCAGCACCTGGAATCGCCGAACGAGCGCCGCGCCGCTTCGCTCGAGGCGATGAAGGAGCTTGGCGCCCTGCGCGACACCCTCGCGCAGGCCGGGCATGCGCCGGGCATCCTCTCCGGCGGCGGCACCGGCACCTTCGACATCGATCCCGACGCGCGCGTGCTGACGGAGCTTCAGGTCGGCTCCTATGTCTTCATGGACCGGCAGTACAACGATGTGTGGGAGAAGCCCGGCGACACCGTGCCGTTCGAGACCTCGCTCTTCGTGCAGACCACGGTGATCAGCGCCAACCGCCCCGGCCTCGCCACCACCGATGCGGGCTTCAAATCCTTCGCGACCGATGCCGGCCAGCCCTTGCTGCATTCCGGCGCACCGGAAGGCTCGGTCTATTTCTTCTTCGGCGACGAGCAGGGCGGCGTCAGCTATCCCAAGGACGGGCGGCATCTTCAGCCTGCGGACGTCCTGCGCTGCGTCGTTCCGCACTGCGATCCGACGGTCAATCTCTACGACCGCTATCACTGCGTGCGCGGCGATACGCTGGAGGCGATCTGGCCGGTCGACGCGCGGGGCCGTTCGGCCTGACTTTTTACGGCGCTATCCTGACAGCCGCGTTCATGTGCGGTTCAGGCACGGGACGTCACATTCCACCTCGGCAATTGATACAACACGAGGTGAGTCATGAAACTCTTCACGAAAGCAGCATTCGGCGCGCTGTTGCTGGCCGGCGCCGCGGCCATCACGGCGGCCCCCGCCGAGGCGCGGGTGACCGTCGGCATCGGCATCGGTGGCGGCGGGTATTACGGCCCGGGCGGCTATCCGCCGGCCTATTGCGATCCCTACAGCCGCTGGTACGACCCCTATCGCTGCGAGGATTATGACGACTACGACTACTACAACGGTCCGGTCTTCATCGACGGCATCTGGCTGAACGGCGGATTCCGCTCGCGCTACTATGGCGGCCATCGCCAGTTCTACTATCACGGCGGTTGGCATGGCGGTTCGGGCTGGCACGGCGACTTCCACCATGGCGGCGGCAATTGGGGCGGCGGTCATGGCGGCGGAAACTGGGGCGGCGGCCACGGCGGCGGTCACGGTGGCGGCAACTGGGGCGGCCATGGCGGTGGGAACGGTGGCGGCGGCGGCGGCAACGGCGGCGGACATCACCACCACTAAGTCCTGAAGCAATCGAAGCGGACGGCGCTCATCCCTGGGCGCCGTCCGTTTTCGTATCAAGACCTTTCCGAAGGCGGCCCGCGCCTGCGCGATTCGCAGGCGAATGCCCGTCTC
>CAZMHP010000509.1:0-1498 GCA_964566095.1 uncultured Rhizobium sp.
AACGTCTTGCCGACGTCCTTGGCCAGCACCGCGTCGGCGACGCCGGGCTTCTGGAAGAAGACGATGTACATCTCCTCGCCGAACGCCATGCGCATCATCGCGATCGGATCCATCGGGCCGCGCGCCAGGAACGGCGTGTTGACGCCGATGACGCCGCGCACGCGGCTGGGCTGCATCAGCGCCATCTGCCACACCACCATCCCGCCCCAGTCGTGGCCGCAGAACACCGCGTCTTTCAGGCCGAGCGCGTCGAGCAGGCCGGCAAGATCGCCGGTCAGATGCGCCATGTCGTAATCGGCGATCGCACCCGGTCGCGCGGTGCGGCCATAGCCGCGCTGATCGGGCGCGATGGCGCGAAAGCCGGCCGCCGCCAGCGCCGGCAATTGATGACGCCAGGAATAGGCGAGTTCGGGAAAGCCGTGGCTGAACACCACCGGCACGCCGTCCTTCGGCCCCATCTCGTACACCGCCATGTAGATGCCGTTGGTCTTGACGAAATACGGTTCGGGAAAGGACGTCATGTGGGTCTCCTGATCTGTCGTCCTCATGCTCCGACAGGCTCAGCATGAGGACTTCATCGAAATCCTCGTCCTGAGCCTGTCGAAGGACGAGGGCCGCGGCGCCTACGCCGCAATCTTGAGCAGCTTCAGCATCTCCGTGCGTTCCGGCCCCGCCTTGGGCGGATAGAGCCCGCGCCGCTGCTTGTCGGCCTTCGACGTCGCCCACACCGCCATGATGCGCGCCATGAGCGCGGGCCGCTTCATGAACGCTGTCGGCTCGTCGAGCATGTGGAAGATCCGCGACATGGCGCGGCTGACCTCGATGTCGGCGCGCTGCGCGGGCATCAACCCGTCCTCGGCGAAGCTCCGGGCCAGGCGGGCGCGATAGCCCGGCCGGTAGTTCGGATTGCGCGCATGCTCGGCGCGGCGGATCGCGTTGAGGTCGAGCGAGACCATGGAGTCGAAATAGGGCCGCATCGCCTCGCTCATGTCGCGGTCGTATTTCTTGGCGCGCGCGACCGGATCGTCGCCCGCATCCAGCGCCGCGCGCAGCAGATGCGCGCCCACCACGCCCAGCGAGCAGCCGCGGCCGTAGAGCGGGTTGGTGCGGATCGCCGCGTCGCCCAGCGCGAAGAAGTTCAAGACCTGCGGCTCGCCGTCCTTCAGATAATGGCGCCACACGTTGTGCAGCTCGCCCATGGAATAGACCCGGCTTACCGGCTCGGACCGCGCCGGATCGACCCAGCGCGCCGCGCCCGGCATCGCCATGCAGGCCGCGTCGAAGATCTCGGGCCTCACCACCGCCATGCGCAGGTCGGTCTCGATCTCGGGCACCGCCAGCGTCACCGAGAAATGGCGATTGTCGGCGATGAACACGCCGAACTTGATATAGCCCAGATCGGCGCCGCCCTGGATGGCATTGTTGCGCGGCGGCTCGTCCTGCCCGTCGCGCAGCTTGTAGTGCCGCGTGTAGTAGAGGATGCCGCAGGGGCTCGATT
>CAZMHP010000510.1:0-1490 GCA_964566095.1 uncultured Rhizobium sp.
TCGTGCACGCCGGCGGCGCCCTGGCTGTGGCCGGTCAAGGATTTGGTGGCGCTGATCGGCGGCATGTTCTCGCCGAACACCTCGCGGATCGCCTTGATCTCCGGAATGTCGCCGACCGGCGTCGAGGTCGCGTGCGGATTGATGTAGTCGATCGGCGCGCGCACCTTTTCGATCGCCATTTGCATGCAGCGCACCGCGCCCTCGCCCGACGGCGCGACCATGTCGGCGCCGTCGGCGGTGGCGCCGTAGCCGACCATCTCGGCATAGATCTTGGCGCCGCGCGCGCGCGCGTGTTCGTATTCTTCCAGAATCAGGATGCCGCCGCCGCCGGAGATCACGAAGCCGTCGCGGTTCTTGTCATAGGCGCGCGACGCCTTATGCGGCGTGTCGTTGAACTTCGACGACATCGCGCCCATCGCGTCGAACAATTCGCTGAGCGTCCAGTCGAGCTCCTCGCCGCCGCCGGCGAACATGACATCCTGCTTGCCCCACTGGATCATCTCATAGGCGTTGCCGATGCAGTTGGCGGAGGTCGAGCAGGCCGAGGAGATCGAATAGTTCACGCCCTTGGTCTTGAACCAGGTCGACAGATTGGCGGACGCGGTTGACGACATCGCCTTGGGCACGGCGAAGGGGCCGATGCGCTTGGGGCTGTTGTTGGCGCGGGTGATGTCGGCGGCGGCGACGATGGCCTTGGTCGAGGGGCCGCCGGTGCCGACGATCAGGCCGGTGCGCGGGTTGGAAATGTCTTTTTCTTCGAGGCCCGCATCGGCGATCGCCTGGTTCATCGCCACCCAGCAATAGCCGGCGCCGTCGCCCTGAAAGCGCCGCGCGCGGCGATCCACCACCGCGTCGAGATCGATCTTCAGGCTGCCATGGACCTGGCTGCGAAAGCCGTATTTCACATAGTCTTCCGCCGTCACGATGCCGGACTTGGCCTCGCGCAGGCTGGCGACGACTTCCTGGGTGTTGTTGCCGATGGACGAGACGATGCCCATGCCGGTGACCACCACGCGTCTCATGGAAGAAAATTCCTTTTGTGCTCGACCGCTATCTCATTTGTCATGGCCCGCGAATGCGGGCCACCCAGGTGCCACCGACGCCGAACTGCGAGATTGGCAACCGTATGCTCTTTCCCAGTCACAACCTTTCGTCAACTGGGTGGCCCGTTCGTACGCTGCCGCTACGAACTCGCGGGCCATGACACCGATAGGGGTGTCGCCAATGTCGTCAGGCCGTCACCGGCTGCGCGCCGGCGTTCTTGAGCGCCGCGACGGCGTCCTGGAAGAGGCCGACCTTCATGTCCTTCACTTCGAACGCCACGATGCCGTCGACCTTGACGATGCCGTCGGCGACGCCCATCACGAGCTTGCGCATGATCACGCGCTTGAGCTCCACGTAATAGGTGATCTTCTTGGCCGTCGGCAGCACCATGCCGGAGAATTTCACTTCGCCGACGCCGAGCGCGCGGCCCTTGCCGAGCCCGCCCA
>CAZMHP010000511.1:0-1485 GCA_964566095.1 uncultured Rhizobium sp.
CACTCGCTGGTCCAGAACACGGTCAACCGCGTGACGCTGCGCTTCCTGGTCTTCGCGCTCTCGACGATTGTCCTGATGATCATGGCCGGCCGCGAGGTGCTGGCCCTGATTTAGGCAGCTTGCGCGGCGAGCCATCTCAAGCGCGATTGAAGCCTGGGGCTGGCCATGGGATCGGGGAGACCGACGAAAGCCCAGGCCAAGCCCTGAAGGGTGCGTGCCTTGATCATCACGCGCAGCAGCGCTGCATCGAAAGGCGCGCCATAGGAGGCGAGCGCATCCGCCGCGGCCCCGCCCGTGCCCAGAACGACGGAAGACGCGGTCATCGCCGCCAAATCCCATTCGATCGGGCCCATTTGCGCGTCCTCCAGATCGCCCCACACCAGCCGCTCGCCGACGCGCCAGAGATTTCCATGGTGCGCGTCACCATGCAGGGCGCGCCCATGTAGCCGCCGCTCCGCCAGCGCGAGGCGTATCTGGGCGGCCACCGCATCTATGGTCGCGCTGTGCATCGGGCCGAGCTTGGTGCGCGCATCGGGCCGCGCCAGCATGCGGTCGGTCTCGTCGATCACGGCCATTGCTGGCAGCGCCACGGGGCAACCCATCAGACTCTCATGCAGAGACCGAAGCGCCGCCCCGGTCTCGCGCGGTGTGGGCGGTATCGGGCCGATCTCGAGATACTGCCAGAAGGTGAAAGCGATGCCGTCCACCTCATGGGGACCGGCGGGCAGCAGGGTCGCCGGCGGCACCGTCGCGGCGTTTCGGCGGGCGAGATAGCGCCCCAACGCCACCTCGCGGCCCAGCCAGGTGGGCCCGGTCCGGACCCTGGCCATTTCGGCCGTCACCACCCGGGCGACGAGAGGAAACGGCTCCACCTTGAGGAGCAGGTTGCTGTAACCGTCCAGCGGGCGCGGCTGGCCAACCCCCGGCAGATGCTGGGCGGCAACCGCGCGTACCGCCGTTGCGGCAAGGGCGTGGAGCGCTTCGATGTCGGTGGCCGTCATAGATATATAGTGTGGCGCCGACCGTCGCGGTCCGCCCAGACCTCTCGGCCCTGAAATTTCCTTGCTTTCCGTGCTTGACCGCCCGTCAGGCCGCGAATATAAGGCGCCACCTTTCAGGGGCAGGTCGTTGGGCGCAAATCGCCCAAAACGCTGTCGGAAAGCCAGTTTAGAGCGTTAAACCGCGCGACTCAGGCAGTTGCCTCAGTCCTCCGCGATTTATCCGGGGCAGGCCTCAGGGCCTGGCGCCCCTTTTCGTTTCGGCTTTGGCGATGGTCGTCACAAGCCAACAGAGGCCGGACGGCGGATGCCGTTCAAAGTTGGGAATTCGAATGCCGACAGTCAATCAGCTGATCCGCAAGCCCCGCGGCTCCAAGCCCAAGCGCAACAAGGTGCCGGCCCTGCAGGGCTGCCCGCAGAAGCGCGCGGTCTGCACCCGCGTCTATACCGTGACGCCCAAGAAGCCGAACTCGGCGCTGCGCAAGGT
>CAZMHP010000512.1:0-1479 GCA_964566095.1 uncultured Rhizobium sp.
ACGGACCGGCGCGCAGGTTCGTCAGCCGGCCCGTGGTCGCGTCGAAGGTGTTGGTCGGGATTCGCGTGAGCGCAAAGTGTGGGTTGCAGACCGTGCGGCTCCGGCGCGTCGATGCTCCGCGCCGTCGCAGATGTAGGGGGTCGCGAGCCCTGCGGGCCACATCGTATTGAACCGCGGAATCCGAAGGGGGGTACCCACTGGGCGGTTGCCGCAACCTGTTAACCAGCGATGGGTTGCAGGGGTTTGCCTGCTTCTTCTTCCGCATGGCGTCGGTCGTCGTGCCCTGAGTGTCGGTCATGTTGGAAGACGTGCAGTTCACCGTGCGCTCTATCTTAGACGGACCACCAAACAATCTTGCTGTCCATGGCAATAGGCTAAGGACCCCAAAATTATAGCTGCCAGTACAATTATCGCTGCTAAGAAAAGCAAAAGAGATCGAATAAAGCGTCCCCGAAATTCCATACCCCTTGCATCCAATTTTCCTTCGAGAATAAACCACCAAGGTAATAGGCGAACGAACCATCGAGCGCTGTCGGTTCGATTCGCGCGCATCATGAAATAATTCGCGGCTGTCGCGAACCACGCGATGATGCCGACGACGACAGCGGCAAACGCTATAATCATAAGGATAATGTTGTAGGGACTGGCGATCATCTTATTCCACTCTTTTAGCCGTCGATCCTGGCTAGTTATTAGGTGCGATTTAATGACATGAGGCGGTAGAGGCCACTTTGGTGTTCGTTTTATATTGACTTGCGTTTACGCCAGCGCCTGGACCAATCGTGATGGCGCCATAGTAGATGCCGTCGCTATTCGCAATTTGGACAGAAACCTGACCTTCAAATCCGAGGTTAAGCGAAAAGGTCTCGAATGGTCCCTGGAGAGCATTCGCATTTCCCGCATTCGAGGCCCAGACACCAAAGCTTCCCCCGGCGAAAAGCCCCGCAATACCTTCGTTGCCTTTAAAATTATCTGAGCCAAAAGTTGCTGACCCGCTTGTACCGAATCCACCAGCCGATACGGATCCCGTGCCTGAATTGTAAAATCCTCCGCCTCCGTACGATTTTGTTCCACCGATGCCACCAACGTGCGGTATTCCCGCTTCCGCTGTACCGCCCAACACGAGTCCGCCAGACAAGCCTTTCGCCAAACAAGCGTTCCCATTTGAACCGCTTGAACCTCTGCCGCTTGGGAGTGTTGGAGCGAACGCATTGGGCAATATCGTCGGAAACACCGGCTCCGGCACGGGTTTTGGTTTCGGCTTGTCGGCGGTGACGACGACGGTTTCGGTGACTTCGCCGGATGACGATGGATCGCCGGATAGTCTGGGGCCCTGCGGCACGGTAGTGAGAAGGTTCTGAACCCCGATCGAAAGAGTGGCGTAAATTCGGCTGGCAGTCACAATGACCGTTTCCAAAGGGTTTAGCGACACGCCCATGCCCATGTCGTCGGTCAGCTTGGTGCCGGGCAGGACGTCGT
>CAZMHP010000513.1:0-1475 GCA_964566095.1 uncultured Rhizobium sp.
TGAACCAGGCATAGACCACATAGGGCGTGATGCCGCCGAGCTTGATGGTGCGGCAGCGCCAGGCGCCGGCGAGTTCGCCGGCCGACGGCGCATGGCTAGCCGGGGCGAGCGCGGAGGCGATCGCCGAGGCGTCGCCCGAACCGGCGCCGGCATGGGCCTCGGCAAGGGCTTTTTCCTTCGCTTCGCCCAGGCGCGCGAGACGCTGCTGATCAAACTGCGACGCGACATCCTGCCAGCCGGCGGAGGCGGCGGTCGCGGTCAACGCCAGAACGGCGGCGCCAAGGAGAAGTCTAAACAGGTTCGCGGACATTCGACTTGGTTCCTTCGGTCGCGTCGTTTTCCGGCGCGCCCCAGCCTTTGAGATCGGCCGTCGGCGGCATGCCGACGATGTTGAAGCCGGCATCGACGAAATGCACCTCGCCGGTGACGCCGCCCGACAGATCGCTAAGCAGATAGAGCGCGGCGCCGCCGACATGATCGAGCTCGACGGATTTCTTGAGCGGCGCGTGGCTCTTGTTCCATTTGAACACCATGCGCGCGTCGCCGACCGCCGAACCCGCGAGCGTGCGCATCGGACCGGCGCTGATCGCGTTGACGCGGATCGAATCCCTGCCGAGATCGGCGGCGAGATAGCGCACCGAGGCCTCCAGCGCCGCCTTGGCGACGCCCATGACGTTGTAGTTCGGCATGACGCGATTGGCGCCGAGATAGGTCAGCGTCACGAGCGAGCCGCCATCGGTCATCATCGCGGCGGCGCGGCGCGCCACGGCGGTGAAGGAGTAGCAGGAGATCGACAGCGTGCGGGTGAAGTTGTCGCGCGTCGTGTCGACATAGCGGCCCTTCAATTCCTCGCGGTCGGAAAAGGCGATGGCGTGGACCAGGAAATCGAGCTTGCCCCAATGGGTGGCCAGACGGTTGAAGACCGCGTCGAGTTCGCCGTCGTTCTCGACATCGGCGGGCAACACGATCTGCGAACCGATGGACTGCGCCAGCGGACGCAGGCGCTTGTGCTGGGCCTCGCCCTGATAGGTGAAGGCGATCTCGGCGCCCTGGGCGCAGAGCACGCGCGCGATGCCCCAGGCGATGGAATGGTCGTTGGCGACCCCCATCACCAGGCCCCGCTTGCCCTGCATCAACTTGCCGTCCGCCATCTTACCCTCGCCCTTGTTGGGTCTGTTCCGATTTGGGACAGCCGACATGGGGTCGGCTGGTCCGATGCAAGTTCTATGCGGCGCGCTGGAACACCAGCGAGGCATTGGTGCCGCCGAAGCCGAAGGAGTTCGACAGCGCCGTATCGATCCTGGCGTTGTCGATGCGTTTGCGCACGATGTTCGCGTCGGCGACGGCGGGATCGATCTCCTCGATATTGGCGCTCTCGCAGACGAAGCCCGATTGCATCATGAGCAGGGTGTAGATCGCTTCGTGCACGCCGGCGGCGCCCTGGCTGTGGCCGGTCAAGGATTTGGTGGCGCTGA
>CAZMHP010000514.1:0-1465 GCA_964566095.1 uncultured Rhizobium sp.
CGGCACCGAGCCGTCGGAAGCCGATCTCAAGCGCTGCATCCGCAAGGGCGCGATGGCGTTCGCCTTCGTGCCGGTGATGTGCGGCTCGGCGTTCAAGAACAAGGGCGTGCAGCCCCTGCTCGACGCGGTCGTCGACTATCTGCCGTCGCCGCTCGACATTCCGCCGGTCAAGGGTACCGATCTCAAGGGCAACGAGGTCGAGCGTCCGGCCGACGACAAGGCGCCGTTCGCCGGTCTCGCCTTCAAGATCATGGACGACCCCTTCGTCGGCTCGATCACCTTCGTGCGCGTCTATTCGGGCGTGATCAATTCGGGCACCGGCGCGCTCAACTCGGTCAAGGACAAGACCGAGCGTGTCGGCCGCATGCTCCTGATGCACGCGAACAGCCGCGAGGACGTGAAGGAAGCCTATGCCGGCGACATCGTCGCGCTCGCGGGCCTCAAGCTCACCACGACGGGCGAGACGCTCTGCGATCCCAACAATCCGGTGATCCTGGAGCGCATGGAATTCCCCGATCCGGTCATCGAGGTCGCGATCGAACCCAAGACCAAGGCCGATCAGGAAAAGATGGGCATGGCGCTGGTGCGCCTGGCGCAGGAGGATCCGTCCTTCCGCGTCTCGACCGATCAGGATTCCGGCCAGACCATCCTCAAGGGCATGGGCGAGCTCCATCTGGAGATCAAGGTCGATATCCTCAAGCGCACCTACAAAGTCGAGGCCAATGTCGGCGCGCCGCAGGTGGCGTATCGCGAGACGTTGTCGCGTCCGGTCTCCATCAAGTACACGCACAAGAAGCAGACCGGCGGTTCGGGCCAGTTTGCCGAAGTCTCGATCGACTTCGAGCCGTTGCCGCCCGGCTCCGGCTTCGTGTTCGAGAACGACGTCGTCGGCGGCTCGATCCCGAAGGAGTTCATCCCTTCGGTCGAAAAGGGCCTGAAGGCGCAGAAGGAATCGGGCCTGCTGGCCGGTTTCCCCGTGATCGACTTCAAGGCAACGCTGACCGACGGCAAGTATCACGAGGTGGACTCCAACGCGCTGACCTTCGACATCGCGGCGCGCGCGGCGTTCCGCGAGCTTGCGAGCAAGGGTGCGGTCAAGCTGCTGGAACCGATCATGAAGGTCGAGGTCGTGACGCCGGACGAATTCACCGGTGGCGTCATCGGCGATCTGCTCGGCCGTCGCGGCCAGGTGCAGGGCCAGGATGCCAGAGGCAACGCCTCGGTCATCTCGGCCATGGTCCCGCTCGCCAATATGTTCGGCTACATCAATCAGCTCCGCTCCCAGACCCAGGGCCGCGCGAACTATTCGATGGAATTCGACCACTACAGCCAGGTGCCGCAGAACATCGCGGACGAAATCAAAGCCAAATACGCGTAAGCGCTTCACTTATTCAGTAGACGGAGAAAAAAATGGCGAAGGCCAAGTTTGAGCGGAACAAGCCGCACTGCAACATCGGGACGATCG
>CAZMHP010000515.1:0-1464 GCA_964566095.1 uncultured Rhizobium sp.
TGCGGCTGCGGATTGTTGCCCGCGGTCTCCACCACCTTGACGCCGCTCTCGCAGATCACCTGGCGGTATTCGTCATAGGGCACCGGCGTGATCGTCGGCAGGATGGTGAGGTTGATGCCGAACGGCTTGTTCGTCATCTGGAAGGTGGCCTTGATCTCCTTGTCGAGCTTCTCCGGCGAGCCCGGCGTCAGCGCGGTCAGGAAGGGCAGGGCGCCGGCATTGGCGACGGCGGCGACGAGCCCGGCCTTGCCGACGCGCGTCATGCCGCCCATCGTGATCGGCGCTTCGACGCCGAACATTTCGGTGAATCTCGTCTTGAACATGGGGCGCTTTCCTTCGTTATCGCTTGGGAGAGCGTGCAGGCTTTCTGGGCGGCCGCGCAAGAGGTGGCGCAGCCAGCGCTGACGCTACGTCGGTTTGGGAAAAATCTCCGCCCTTGTACAAAAGCGGCTCCCCCGTTTCCTTCGCCAGCGCATAAGAGAAACAGTCACCGAAATTCAGCCCGGCCGGATGGCCACTGCCCTTGCCGAAATCGCGATAGGCTGCGCGTGCGGTGCGGGCCTGAGCTTCATCGAGCGCAACGATTTCTATTCTCACGTCGCGAATGACGTGATCCAGCAGCCGGCTCATCACCGGATCGCGATCTCTGTCGGCGACGATGCCGCACTCGACATAGGTCGCGGCCGACATCTTCAAATCCTGCTTTGATGCCAGCGCGGTGGCGAATTTCAGGGCGTCGTCCTCGCGCCGCAACACGGCGATGACGGCCGAGCTGTCGACGATCATTTCGGCAGGCCGCGTTCGTCGTAGAGCTCTTTGTCGATGTCGAAATTCCTGGTCTCTTCGCTCATCCGCGACGAGAATTCTTTTCCGATCTCCATCAACCGCTCCGCCAGCCCGTTGCGGCGAAGCCGTGCCAGTTTCTCGCGCAGAGCCTCCGTCACGGCGGCCGATAGGCTCTCACCCGTCAGCGAAGCGACTTCCTGCGCCAACTTGTGGGCTTCGTCATTTTTGATGTTTAGGCCCATTTGGTACCTTTCTACCATCAATCGGTAGAATTCTACCATCCTGACCTTTGTCGCGCAACTAGCCCAGGAACGGATCGCGCACCATGATCGTGTCGTCGCGGTCCGGCGAAGTCGACAGCAGCGCCACCGGCGCGCCGATCAGCTCCTCGATCCGCCGCACATATTTGATCGCGTTGGCCGGCAATTGCGCCCAGCTTCGCGCCCCGCGGGTCGAGCTCAGCCAGCCCTCCATGGTCTCGTAGATCGGCACCAGCCGGGCCTGCTCGACGGCGTCCGCCGGCAGATAGTCGAGCAGCTTTTCGCCCAGCCGATAGCCGACGCACACCTCGATGCGCTCGAACGTGTCGAGGATGTCCAGCTTGGTGAGTGCGATGCCGTCGATGCCGCCGGTGATCGCGGTCTGACGCACCAGCACCGAGTCGAACCAGCCGCAGCG
>CAZMHP010000516.1:0-1455 GCA_964566095.1 uncultured Rhizobium sp.
GTCGGACGAGGGCGCGAACACGCCCCAGACCAGGACGCCGCCTTCGGTGTAGCCGATGTCGACGCCGAACTTCGAGATCGTGCCGGTATAGTGCTCGCCGCCATGGGTGCGGTTGCCGTGGAACGTGCAATGCAGATCCTTGGACGAACCGAATACGAAGCCCCATCCGCTGGCCACGTTGCACGTCAAGCTGCCGACCTTCACGCCATGCGGCGCCGCTTCGGCGGCACCGGCGCAAGCCAGCGCTCCGGCGGCGATGACCGCCGCGCCCATCATCAAACGAAATCTCTTCTGCATGTCTGGGTTCTCCTATCCTTTGTCGGTCTAATGCCCTTGGAAGGGGGCGCTGCGGCATAGCATGCCGATCGCCCCTTGAAACGGACATTGTACAGAACCGTTCCCGCCGGTGGGTGACGTTAATTTTAAAATTCGCCCCAATCCGGCCATTTTTCGCGGCCTTGCCGAATCGTCACGGCGCTGCTAAACGCTCGGCGCTCCAAAGAGATGGAGCGCCCCGCCCATGACCATCCGCGAAGCCCTGACCTTCGACGATGTGTTGCTGGTGCCCGCGGCGTCCGACGTCCTTCCCGGCCAGGTTGATACAAGAACGCGGCTGACGCGCACGGTGGAGCTCGGCATTCCGCTGATGTCCTCCGCCATGGACACGGTCACCGAGGCCGGTCTCGCCATCGCGATGGCCCAGGCCGGCGGCATCGGCGTGATCCACAAGAACCTCTCCATCGAGGAACAGGCCGAACATGTGCGGCGCGTGAAGCGCTTCGAGAGCGGCATGGTGGTCAATCCGGTCACCATCGCGCCGAGCGCGACGCTGGCCGACGCGCTCGCCTTGATGGAGCGCTTCCGCATCTCCGGGATTCCGGTGGTAGAGGGCGCCAACGGCCGCGGCGCCGGCCGGCTCGTCGGCATCCTCACCAACCGCGACGTGCGTTTCGCCGACGATCCGCGCGAGACGGTGTCGGCGCTGATGACCAGGGACAATCTCGTCACCGTGCGCGAAGGCGTGAAGCCGGACGAGGCCAAGCGGCTGCTGCATCAGCACCGCATCGAGAAGATCATCGTGGTCGACGACGCCTATCGCTGCGTCGGGCTCATCACCGTCAAGGACATCGAGAAGGCGCAGAAGCATCCCCATGCCTGCAAGGACGAGCGCGGGCGGCTGCGCGTCGCCGCCGCGACGGGCGTGGGCGAGGACGGCTATGCCCGCGCCCAGGCGCTGATCGAGGCGGAGTGCGACGTCATCGTGGTCGATACCGCGCACGGCCATTCCAAGGGCGTGCTCGACGCCATCACGCGGATCAAGAAATCCTCCAACTACACCCAGGTCGCGGCGGGCAATGTCGCGACCGGCGAAGGCGCGCGCGCGCTGATCGACGCGGGGGCCGATTGCGTCAAGGTCGGCATCGGGCCGGGCTCGATCTGCACCACGCGCATCGT
>CAZMHP010000517.1:0-1433 GCA_964566095.1 uncultured Rhizobium sp.
GCGGCCTGCACCAGATCGTCGAACGCCTGACGCCCGCCATAAGGCCCTTCCGAGCCGTAGCCGACGCAATGGACGTAGACCATCGACGGGTTCACCGCGTGGACCTGTTCATAGCCGAAGCCGAGCTGATCCATGGCGCTGGTGCGGACATTGTGGATGAAGACCTGCGCGGTCGGCAGCAGCGCGCGCAGCTTTTCCCGGTCGGTTTCCAGCTTGAGATCCAGCGTCACCGATCGCTTGTTGCGGTTCAGCATCATGAAGGTCGAGCCCATGTCCTTGGACTTGTTCTGCTTGAGGCCAAAACGCTGTTTGTCGCCGCCCGGCGCCTCGATCTTGATCACCTCGGCGCCCAAATCGCCCAGCGTTTGGGTCGCGTAGGGACCGAAGATGAAACTGGTCAGGTCGATGACCGTCACGCCGTGAAGGGGCCCTTTTTTCGAATCGGAGTGCATGGGAGAATTCCTCGGATTGTCTTATGATCGAATAGCGATGGAGAGAGATTAAGCCATGGCGGCGAAGGGGCAAGCGTCCCTCAAGACGGCCAAGCCGATGATGACCGATGCCGGCATCGCGGCGAAGACGGGCCACGACTGGGATTGGTGGTTCAAGGCGCTCGACAAGGCGGGCGCCGCCAAGCTGGACCACAAGGGCATCGTCGCCATCCTGAACGGCAAGATGGGCGCGGGGCCGTGGTGGGGCCAGATGATCGCAGTGTCGTATGAGCGCGCCCGCGGCATCCGCGCCGCCAACCAGAAATGCGACGGCGAGTTCTCGGTCGGCGTGAGCAAGGTCGTGTCGTTGCCGTTGTCGAAGCTTTACGCTGCCGCTACCGATCCCAAGCTGTGGCCCAAATGGCTGCCCAAGGGCGCGATCGAGGAAACCTCGCGCACCAAGGACAAATATCTGCGCGCCAGGTGGAAGAAGGAGGCGCGGCTGGCGATCTATTTCTACGCCAAGGGCGCGGACAAGGCGCAGATCACCGTCGATGTCGGTAAGCTCTCCGGTTCGGACGTGGTCGAGAAGGAGCGCGCGGCGTGGAAGACGGCGGTGGACAAGCTGTCCAAAATGCTCGAAAGCAATTGATATGCAACTCCATCTCTCCTCCTGGCCCGAAATCGAGGCCTATCTCGCCAAATCCAAGGCGATCGTGATCCCCATCGGCTCGACCGAGCAGCATGGGCCGAACGGCCTCTTGGGCACCGACTCGCTGTGCCCCGAGATCATTTCCAAGCGCGCCGGCGACGAGGCCGGGATCCTGATCGGGCCCACCTTCAATGTCGGTCAGGCGCAGCACCACATGGCGTTCCCGGGCACCATCACGCTGAGGCCCTCGACGATGATCGCGGCGATGACCGATTGGGCGCAGTCGCTGACGCGTCACGGCTTCGAGCGCATCTATTGGCTGAACGGCCATGGCGGCAACATCGCGACGA
>CAZMHP010000518.1:0-1408 GCA_964566095.1 uncultured Rhizobium sp.
TGCGCGCGATCGTCTGCCCGTTGGCGCCGATGGCGTCGAACCGCATCTGGTCGGTCGTGATGAAGAGGATCTTGCGGCCCATGGTTCCCTTAGAAACGGCTGACGATCTTGTCGAGGTCCGGCCGAACGCGCTCTTCGAGGGGTATTGCCGAGGTGCCGATATAGACGAAACCGGCGATGCGCTCGCCGGGCTTCAGCCCGATCCGCTCCTTGACCAGCGGATTGAAGGCGCACCATTCGGTCAGCCAGTTGGCGACGAAGCCCATGGCGTGGCAGGCGATCAGCATGTTCTGGCACACCGCGCCGGCCGAAAGCAGTTGCTCCCATTCGGGGATCGGGATCGCCTCACGCGTGCGGCTGACGATGGCGACGACGACCGGCGCGCGCTCGAAACGGTGGCGTTCGACGTCCAGCCGTTCCGGCGTCGCGGCCTGCGGCTCGGTTTCGCGCAGGGCTTCGGCCAACACCTCGCCCATGCGCCGGCGGGCGTCGCCCTCGAACAGGATGAAGCGCCAGGGAAACAGCTTGCCATGGTCGGGCACCCGCGCGGCGGCCGTCAGAACGGTGCGCAGCTGCTCCGGCGATGGCCCAGGCCCCGTCATGGCCTTGGCAGAGCCGGAGCGGCGGCTGAGCAGCAGATCGATGGCGTCCGGGGCGGGACGGTTAAGGGCGGGCGTTGCGGAATCCATATCGGGCCTATGCGGAACGGTGGGGTTTGGAGAGCCGGGGTTTCGTCTTATCTAAGCAAGAGGCGGGGACGGCGCGAGACTTTTTCGGCCCTCTTCACCGGTTTGACGCGTTCTTTTGTCACAAACCTCTGCCGCTGCTATAAAGCGGCCTCTGGGAGACGTCATGGCCGTCACACGCGAGAAAATCGCCACCTGCGATCCGATTTGGGCCGCCCTGCGCGAGCAGGCGGAGTCCATGGCCGTCGCCGAACCGGCGCTGGCGAGCTTCGTCCACGCCACGGTGCTCAAGCACGACCGGCTGGAGAGCGCGCTTTCCTACCACCTGGCCAAGAAGATCGGCTCGGAAGACCTGGCCCCGATGACGGCCCGCGAAATTTTCGAGGACGCGATCAAGGCCGATCCCGCCATTGTCACAGCCGTCCGCGCCGATCTGTCGGCGGTGTTCGAGCGCGATCCGGCCTGCAAGAGCTATCTCGAGGCGTTCCTGTTCTACAAGGGGTTTCATGCGCTCGAATGCTATCGCATCGCGCATTGGCTCTGGGTGCAGAACCGCCGCTCGATGTCGCTGTTCTTCCAAAGCCGCATCTCGCAGGAATTCGCGGTCGACATCCACCCCGCCGCGCGGTTGGGCAAGGGCATCATGATCGATCACGCCACCGGCGTGGTGATCGGCGAGACCGCGGTGGTGGAGGACGATGTCTCCATCATGCAGGGCGTGA
>CAZMHP010000519.1:0-1386 GCA_964566095.1 uncultured Rhizobium sp.
GTGACGGCGACGTCCTCGCGCTCGATCAGCGCCTCGTCCTCGACCTCGATATCGGCGTCGACCAGCTCTGTCTTGCGCGGCGTCGCGAATTCGTCGCGGATGGTCCGAAGCTCGCCCCGCACGATCTCGAGCACGCGCGGGCGAGAGCGCAGGATGTCCAGATAATCGGCGATCGCTTCCGCCAGCTTCTTCACCTCGTCGCCGATCTCGTCGCGGCCGAGCGCGGTGAGGCGCTGAAGGCGGATGTCGAGAATGGCCTTGGCCTGCTCTTCCGACAGCCGGATCGTACCATCCTCGCGGATGAGGTGGCGCGGATCGGCGATCAATTTGATGAGCGGCTCCACATCCCTCGCCGGCCAGTCGCGCGCCATCAATTGCTCGCGCGCGCTCGTGGCATCGGCGGCGCCGCGGATCAGCGCGATGATTTCGTCGATATTGGCGACGGCGATCGCGAGACCGACCAGCGTGTGGCCGCGGTCACGCGCCTTGCCGAGTTCGAAGCGCGTGCGACGCGTCACCACCTCCTCGCGGAAGGCGGTGAAGGCGCCGATCATCGCCTTTAGATTCATCAACTCCGGCCGGCCGCCGTTCAACGCCAGCATGTTGACGCCGAACGTCGTCTGCAGTTCCGAGAAGCGGTAGAGCTGGTTCAGCACGACATCCGAAGACGCGTCGCGCTTGAGTTCGATGACGACCCGCATGCCGTGGCGGTCGCTCTCGTCGCGGATATCGGAGACGCCTTCGACACGCTTGTCGCGGACCAGCTCGCCGATCTTCTCCTGCAGCCGCGCCTTGTTCACCTGATAGGGCAACTCGGTGACGATGATCGCCTCGCGATCCTTGCGGATTTCCTCGACCGCGCATCGCGCGCGCATCAGCAGCGAGCCGCGGCCGCGCGCGAGCGCCGCGCGGGCATTCTGCTTGCCGATCAGAAGCGCGCCGGTCGGAAAATCCGGCCCCGGCACGATCTCGGTCAGCGCATCGAGATTGATCGAGGGATCGTCGATATAGGCCAGGCAGGCGTCGATCACCTCGCCCAGATTGTGCGGCGGGATGTTCGTCGCCATGCCGACCGCGATGCCGCCGGCGCCGTTGACGAGCAGATTGGGAAACCGCGCGGGCAGGACGACGGGTTCCTTCTCCGAGGAGTCGTAATTGTCCTTCCATTCGACCGTGTCGCGGTCGATATCCTCGGTGAGCTGATGCGCGATCTTGGCGCGCCGCACCTCGGTGTAGCGCATCTGCGCCGGCGGATCGCCGTCCACCGAGCCGAAATTGCCCTGTCCATCGATCAGCGGCACGCGCAGGGAGAATTCCTGCGCCATGCGCACCAGGGCATCGTAGATCGAAGCGTCGCCGTGCGGATGGTACTTGCCCATCACGTCG
>CAZMHP010000520.1:0-1381 GCA_964566095.1 uncultured Rhizobium sp.
GCCCATTGCAGCAGCACGACCGTCTTGGCGTCGCAGATGCGGCCGTCGGCGACCATCGCCATCGCCTCGTCGAAGGCCAGTTCGAGGACTTCGATGTCCTCGCCTTCCGCGGCCACGCCGCCGCCCATGCCGGCCTTGGACGCCGCGTCATAGGCGGCGGCGAAGAAATACAGTTTCTCGGTCACCGAGCCGGGGCTCATGAACAGTTCGAACAGCTTGGTGACCTCTCCGACGCGATAGCCGGTCTCCTCTTCCGCCTCGGCGCGGATGCGGGCCTCGGGCGCCGCGTCGTCGAGCACTCCCGCCGCCGCCTCGATCAGCATGTCGCGATAGCCGTTCAGGAACGCCGGCATGCGGAACTGCCGCGTCAGCACGACGGTGCGCCGTGTCTTGTCATAGAGCAGGATCGCCGCGCCGTTGCCGCGGTCATAGGCCTCGCGCGTGCTTGCCTGCCAGCTTCCGTCGCCGCGCCGCCACGAGAACGTGACCTTGCGCAGCACATACCATTGGTCGGAGAGGACCTTGATGTCCGCGATCCGGACGCGATCGGAGATGTCGGTCATGGAAGTCTCGTCATCCTCAACCCATCCCTATTCGTCATTGCCCGGCTTGTCCGGGCAACCCATTTCTCATTCAACGAAAAGAAAATTGGGTCGCCCGCATTCGCGGGCGATGACGTCGATGTGTGTAGATCCCCAACAAAAAAGCCGTCCCTTTCGGAACGGCTTTTCGAATTTCGTTCTCCCGACACGCCTAGCGCGGCAGCAGGCCCTCGCGCTGCAGGCGCTTGCGCTGCAGCTTGCGATAGCGGCGGATGGCTTCCGCGCGTTCGCGGGCGCGCTTCTCGCTCGGCTTCTCGTAATGGCCGCGCAGCTTCATCTCGCGGAAGATGCCTTCGCGCTGCATCTTCTTCTTCAGCGCCTTCAGCGCCTGGTCGATGTTGTTGTCGCGAACGATGATCTGCAAATTCCGCTCCTTGGGGCCCGTTTTGGGAGGCGCGGGATGTAACAGAAGGGTCCCTGCCTGTCCACCGCGCTTGCATGTCGGCGGGACAATCCCCACATGGAAAGCCGGTGGCCGGCGCGGTTGCCGCGGGCGGGAAATCTGCCCACACTCGGCGATCTCGAAAACAATTATGTTGCCGAAAGTCAGCTAAGTATCTGAAGAAAATGGCAATTCTGAAAATCGCCCTTATGGGCCATCCGGTTCTGGCGCAAGTCGCCCAGCCCGTCGCCAACCCCGGGGCGGCGGAGATCCGCCGTCTGGTCGGCGATATGATCGAGACCATGATCGACGCCGACGGCGCGGGCCTGGCCGCGCCCCAGGTGCATGTGCCGCTGCGGGTCGTGGTGTTCCAGGCGCCGGACGGCCGCAGCGATCC
>CAZMHP010000521.1:0-1378 GCA_964566095.1 uncultured Rhizobium sp.
CACCCATCGCGCCCGCGTCGGCGGGCGCAAAGATTCTTTGTGGCGCGCTGCCGCGCGCCGATGGATGGGCGGCTCGAGGCCGCCCATGACGGTTGAGGGAGACGGGAAAGAAAGACATGACCCCCTACGTCATCCACGGCGGCCTGGGCTCGCCCTATTCGATGAAGATGCGCGCCATCTTCCGCTACCGCCGCATCCCGCACATCTGGAAGCAGATGGACATGGCGGACCGCGCGATCTTCGCCAACGTCAAGGCGCCGGTGATCCCGATCGTCCAGTTCCCCGACGGCTCCTGGCACAACGACTCCACGCCGATGATCTACACGCTGGAGCGGCTGCACCCCGAGCGCTCCATCGTGCCACCCGATCCGGCGCAGCACTTTCTCGCCTATCTGCTGGAAGACATGGCGGACGAGTGGGGCACCAAGGCGATGTTCCACTACCGCTGGTTCCGCGCGCGCGATCAGAAGCAGATGAGCGAATGGCTCGCCTTCGACCGCCTCTCCGGCCATGGCCGCGACACCATCCTCAAATCGGCAAAGGCCTTCCGCGACCGCCAGGTCGGGCGCATGGCGCTGGTCGGCTGCACACCGGAAAACGCGCCGATCATCGAAGAGTCCGCCAAACAGATCCTGGCCGTGTTCGAGGCGCATGTGACCGAAGAGCCGTTCCTGTTCGGCACGCGGCCCTCGCTCGCCGATTTCGGCTGGATGGGTCAGCTCAGCCAGCTCGCGGTCGATCCCACGCCGCAGGACCTGATGCGCGAGGTCGCGCCCTTCACCTTCCGCTGGCTGATGGATCTCGACGACGCGTCGGGCATCGACGGCGCCTGGCGCGACCCCGCCGCGCCGCTGCCGCCCGCGATCCCCGCGCTGCTCAAGATGGCGGGTGAGGTCTATTTCCCCTTCCTGCTCGCCAATGCCGCGGCGTTCGAAAAGGGCGAGAAGACTTTTTCCGTAACCTTGCTCGGCCGCACCTATACCCAAGGCACATTCCGCTATCAGCAGCGCTGTCTGTGGGACCTGCGCGAGCGGTATGCCAAGCTCGACGGCGTGGCGCGCGACAAGATCGATCCGATGCTTGAAGATGCCGGCTGCCTCGAACCGTTGAAAGGCTGAGCGATGGGCCGCAAACTTCTCTTCATCACCACCGACCAGCAGCGCTTCGATTCGCTCGGCTGCAACGGCAACACATTCTGCCGCACGCCGAACATCGACGCGCTGGCCGCCAAGGGCATCAACTACACCCGCGCCTACAATCAGAACACGGTCTGCATGCCGGCGCGCTCCTCGATGCTCACGGGCCAATATGTCCGCACCCACGGCGTCTTCTCCAACGGCGTGCCGCTGCCGGAGGATGCGCCGAGCTTCGCGCAGCA
>CAZMHP010000522.1:0-1356 GCA_964566095.1 uncultured Rhizobium sp.
TCATCATCCTGGGCGGCGGACCGAACCGCATCGGCCAGGGCATCGAGTTCGACTACTGCTGCTGCCACGCCGCCTTCTCACTGTCCGCCCAGGGCTTCGAGACGATCATGATCAACTGCAATCCGGAGACCGTATCGACCGACTACGACACCTCCGACCGGCTCTATTTCGAACCGCTCACCGCCGAAGACGTGCTGGAGATCGTGCGCGTCGAGCAGTCGAAGGGCACGCTGGCCGGCGTGATCGTGCAGTTCGGCGGCCAGACTCCACTCAAGCTCGCCAACACGCTGGTCGAGGAAGGCGTGCCGATCCTCGGCACCTCCGCCGACGCCATCGACCTCGCCGAAGACCGTAAGCGCTTCCAGGTGCTGCTCAACGACCTTGCCCTCAAGCAGCCGCGCAACGCCACCGCGCTGACCGCCGCCGACACCATCGCCGCGGCCAAGCAGGTCGGCTATCCGGTGATCCTGCGGCCGTCCTATGTGCTGGGCGGTCGCGGCATGGTGGTCTGCGCCGACGAAACGAGCCTGAAGGCGCAAGTGCAGTCGGGCGATCTGTTCCGCATCTCGGGCGAGAATCCGGTCCTGATCGATGCTTTCCTGCACCGCGCCACCGAGGTCGACGTCGATGCGATCTGCGACCATGACGGCGCCGTCTTCATCGCCGGCATCATGGAACACATCGAGGAGGCGGGTGTGCATTCGGGCGACTCCGCCTGCACCCTGCCACCCCATTCTCTCAAGCCCTCCATCCTCAGGGAGATCGAGCGGCAAACCGAGGCGCTGGCCCGCGCCTTGAAAGTCCGTGGGCTGATGAATGTGCAATATGCCATCCAGGGCGACGACATCTTCGTGCTCGAGGTCAATCCGCGCGCCAGCCGCACGGTGCCCTTCGTCGCCAAGGCGATCGGCCTGCCCGTCGCCGCGATCGCGGCGCGCGTCATGGCCGGCGAGAAGCTTTCCGCCTTCGATCTGACGCCGTCCAAGTCGCCGCACGTCTCGGTCAAGGAAGCGGTGATGCCTTTCGCGCGCTTTCCCGGCGTCGATCCGATCCTGGGACCGGAGATGCGCTCGACCGGCGAAGTCATGGGCCTGGACGCCACCTTCGGCCGCGCTTTCGCCAAGAGCCAGATCGGCGCCGGCCTGAAGCTTCCGCAAAGCGGCAGCGTCTTCGTCTCGGTGCGCGACGCCGACAAGGCGCTCGCCATCGAGCCCGCGCGCCGCCTCGTCGAACTCGGCTTCGAGCTTGTCGCCACGCGCGGCACAGCCGACGCGCTGGCCGCCGCCGGCCTTCCGGTCAAGCGCATCAACAAGGTGCTGGAGGGCCGGCCCCATGTCGTGGACGCGCTCAAGAACG
>CAZMHP010000523.1:0-1356 GCA_964566095.1 uncultured Rhizobium sp.
GGCACCTGCTCGACCTATTGCCGCTATTGCACGCGCGCCCGCGTCGTCGGCAATCCGGGCGGCGAGTACCAGTTCTCGACCCGCCAGTGGGAGCAGGCGCTGCAATATCTCGAGGCGCACACCGAGGTCCGCGACGTCCTGCTCTCCGGCGGCGATCCGCTGACGCTGGGCGACGACAAGTTGGACTGGCTGCTCGGCCGGCTGCGCGCCATCAAGCATATCGAGTTCCTGCGCATCGGCAGCAAGATGCCGGTGGTGACGCCGCAGCGCATCACCAAGGATCTCATCGCCATCCTGAAGAAGCATCATCCCCTGTGGATGAGCCTGCACTTCACCCACCCGACCGAGCTGACCGACGAGGTCACCGAGGCGACCAACCGCCTCGCCGATGCCGGCATTCCGCTCGGCAGCCAGACCGTCCTTCTCAAGGGCATCAACGACGACATCGACGTAATGAAGCCCTTGATGCAGGGCCTTCTGAAGCGCCGGGTGCGTCCCTACTACCTCTATCAATGCGATCCGATCCGCGGCTCGGCCCATTTCCGCACAACGGTCGACAAGGGTCTTGAGATCATCGCAGGCTTGCGCGGCCACACCACCGGCTATGCCACGCCGCTTTTCGTGGTCGATGCGCCCGGCGGCGGCGGCAAGATCCAGATCGCACCGGACTTTGTGGTGGGGCGCGACGGCGACGATCTGCTGCTGCGCAATTTCGAGGGCGGCATCTACCGCTACCCCGATCCCGGCGGGACGCTGGGGGCAAAGAAGCCGAAGCTCGTCGCCGCCGAGTAGACGGTAAGTCGAAGGTCGCTATGACTGCACATCGCCTCCCTCATCGGGGAGGTCAAACCATTTGGGCGTCTATCACCTCCCCCTTGTGGGGAGGTCGAAATTTGCGAGCGAAGCGAGCGAATTTCGGGTGGGGGGCCGCTCTCTCCGCCCGGCACCGCACCCCACCCGAAAAATCGCTTCGCGATTTTTCGACCTCCCCATAAAGGGGAGGCGGCTCATGTCTCTTCGCATCGGCGTCACCTACGACCTGCGCGCGGACTATCTCGCGCAAGGCTTCAGCGAAGAGGAAACCGCAGAATTCGATTCCGAGGTCACCATCGACGGCCTCTGCGGCGCGCTGACCGAACTGGGCTTCGAACCCGTCCGCATCGGCAATGTGAAGCGCCTGGTCGAGCGTCTGGCGGCGGGCGACCGCTGGGACGGCGTGTTCAATTTCTGCGAGGGGCTCAAGGGCGTCTCCCGCGAGGCCCAGGTGCCCGCGATCCTCGAGGCCTATGACATCCCCTATGTGTTCTCCGATCCGCTCACCATGGCGGTGACGCTCGACAAGGCGATGTGCAAGCG
>CAZMHP010000524.1:0-1352 GCA_964566095.1 uncultured Rhizobium sp.
AGCTCTTCGAGCAAGTCGAAGATGCGCGCGCGCTCGCGCAAATCATCGTGGACACGGTCCGCGAGCCGGTGCTTGTCCTGGACGCCGATTTCAGAATCCTGTTCGCCAGCGCCTCGTTTCACCGCACCTTTCATTTCGATCCGGCGATTGCCCTGGACGGCAGCCTGCTGTTCGCGCTGGACGGCGGCGATTGGGACATTCCCGCATTGCGCAAGGCGCTCGAATCGGCCTTGCGCCTGAGCCTCGTCGTCGAGCCGGTCGAAATCGCCCACACCTTCGCCCGCATCGGGCCGCGCGTCCTTCGCCTCTATGCCCGCGCGCTTGCCCACAACCCGAACACCCGCCCGGCCGTCATCCTGAATATCGAAGACATCACCGAGCGCCGCGCGATCGAGGTGGAAAAGGAAAAGCTCAAGGCGCAGGCCGACGAGCTGGTGATCCACAAGGAGATGCTGCTGGAGGAGATGCAGCATCGCATCGTCAACAGCCTCCAGATCATCGCCAGCATCCTGATGCTGAAAGCGCGCGCGGTGAACTCCGAAGAGACCCGCCAGCACCTGCAGGACGCCCATCGCCGGGTGATTTCCGTGGCGGCGGTACAGCGGCACCTGCACAGCACCGGCCGCGCCGACATGATCGAGATCGAGCCCTACCTGGCCAAGCTGTGCGCCTCGCTCGCCGAGTCCATGATCGGCGAGGACCAGGCCGCGACTCTGAAGGTGGAGAGCGATCCGGGTCTGTTGATGTCGGCCGACGCGGTCAGCCTCGGCCTTATCGTGACGGAGCTGGTCATCAATGCCCTCAAATACGCATTTCCAAACCAGCGCGCCAACGCGACGGTGACGGTGCGCCACCAGGTGAACGACACGGATTGGAAGCTCACGGTGTCCGACAATGGCGTCGGGCGCGGCGAGAACGGCGGCTTATCCGCCAAGGGTGGACTGGGCACCAGCCTGGTGAACGCGCTGGCGCATCAGCTCAATGCCAAGGTGGAAACGGTCAGTTCCTCCGGCGGCATGACCGTCACGGTCACGCACGCGACCTTCACCTCGCGCGCGAGCGAGGCGGCATGAACCCGGCCACGATGGACCGCATTCCGCGCGGCAGCGACCTGACGGTCGATGAGATGGCCGCCCTGCGCGACGTGATCGCGCGCAACGTCAGCAGCACGGCGACGGTGTCGCGGCCAAGCCGCGAAAAGCTATTGTCTCTGGGGCTGATCTCGGCCGGCATGGGTCTTCTGATGCCCACCCCGGCCGGACGCATCGTCGCCCGGATGATGCAGTAGCCCGTTCAGCCGAAGCGGCCGGTGATGTACTGCTCGGTCTGCTTCTTTTCCGGCGCGGTGAAGA
>CAZMHP010000525.1:0-1338 GCA_964566095.1 uncultured Rhizobium sp.
GACGCGCCTAGCGCGCAAGCCCGTCTCATTCGCTCAAGTCAGCCCATCGATGGCGTTCGCGACCATACTGGCCGGCACCGCGCGTCTCAACCTTTGGCGGAGGCGTCCTTCAGAAGCTTCAGCACCAGCGGATGCAGATACTCGTTGGTGGCCAGGAGGGTGCCGCCATGCAGGGTGTCCGCGCCGCCTTTGAGATCGGTTACCACGCCGCCCGCCTCGCGCACCAGCAGAATTCCCGCCGCGACGTCCCAGGCGTTCAGGCCCCGTTCCCAGAAGCCGTCGAACCGGCCGGCGGCGACATAGGCGAGATCCAGGCTGGCCGCGCCGAAACGCCTGACGCCCGCGGTCGTCGCCATGATGGCGCCGAGCTCGCCGACGAAGGTTTCATGCCCGGCGCGGCCCAGGAACGGGATGCCGGTGGCCAGAATCACCTCGTTCAGCTTCTTGCGCGCCGCCACGCGCAGCCGCTTGTCGTTCAGATAGGCGCCCTGGCCCTTCTCGGCGACGTACATTTCGTCCGTGACGGGATTGTAGACCACGCCGGAGACGAGCTGGCCGTCGCGCTCCAGCCCGATCGAGATGGCGAAATGCGGTACGCCGTGCAGGAAATTCGTCGTGCCGTCGATCGGATCGATGATGAAGCGATGGGACTTGTCGGGCCCGTCGATCGGTCCGGTCTCCTCGGTCAGGAAGCAATAGCCCGGCCGCGCCTTGCCGAGTTCTTCGATCAGCTTGGTCTCGGTCCGCTTGTCGGCGGTGGAGACGAAATCGGCCGGCCCCTTCAGGGAGATCTGAAGATTCTCGATCTCGCCATAGTCGCGGATCAGCCCGCGACCCACCTTGCGCGCCGCGGTCACCATCACGTTCAAGGCGGGGGAGAGATAGGGCATGTCGGCCTTTCCGTGTCGCTCGCCCTTCGACAGGCTCAGGGCGAGGAAAATATCAAATCCTCATCCTGAGCTTGTCGAAGGATGAGGGCGCGCCAAAGCTACTCCGCCCGCCGCACGTAAGAGCCATCCTCGGTCGACACGATGACCTTGGTGCCGGCGTCGATGAACGGCGGCACCTGGATCATCATGCCGTTCTCCAGCTTGGCGCCCTTGTAGCTCGGCGCCGCCGTGCCGCCGCGCAAAACCGGATCGGCCTCGACGACTTCGAGCGTCACCTGCGCCGGCAGCTTGATGGAGATCGGCTTGCCCTCGTAAAGCTGCAGCATCACCTTCATCCCATCGACCAGGAATTGCGTCTGGTCGCCGACCCAGTCGGCCTGCAGCTCGATCTGGTCGTAGGTCTCCACGTCCATGAAGGTCAGCATGTCGCCATTGGCGTAGAGGAAGT
>CAZMHP010000526.1:0-1333 GCA_964566095.1 uncultured Rhizobium sp.
CTGGCCAAGCGCGAGCAGGAGCGCGCGGCGATCGCGCAGAAGACGATCCAGGTCGGTGCGGTCGAACGCGATCTGATGGCCCGGATGAAGACTTTCTTCAGCCGCGTGCTGTGGTCCGAAACGCCGGACTCCTAAAAAGAGGCTATCGCCCCAACAGCCCTGCGAGCGTCACATATACGATGGCCAGATAGGTGAGTTGGTGCACCAGCTGGTCGACGCCGAACAGGATCCAGTAGCGCTGGCTCTGCGTCCCCCATTGATAGACGCGGTCGATGTTCGCCTTGAGCCAGTCCATGTGATAGTGCACGGCGAATTCGCCGATCAGGATGATCGCCGCCGCGCCGGCCGAAACGTCCAGATAGATCAAAATCGGAATCGTGCCCAGGATATGGATGCCGGAATGCACCAGCCCGCCGACATGGCCATAGATGCCCTTCGTGCGCACCTGCCAAGCGGTCTGCAGCACGAAGTCGCCCAGGAAATGCTTGATCTGGAACGCCAGCAGCGCCCCCAAGGCCAGAGCCGTCTCGTGGCCCATCCCAATCCCTTTCGTGTCCTCGCCCGCGACTGAGATAGTGCATGTCGGCGCCAGCGGCAAATAAGGATGTCATAGGATTTTGCCGCGTTGCAGCGACGGCGGCGCGTCCTTGTGTTCCGCCGCGCCGGGACTAGGATTTGGCCACGCCCTCAAAGAGGCATCCGGGATGAACGCGCTCGTTGGACAATCGGTGAAGCGCAAGGAAGACTTTCGCTTCATCACCGGCAATGGCCACTATACCGACGATTACGCGAAGCCGGGCCAGACCGTAGCGATCTTCGTCCGCAGCCCGCACGCCCATGCCGCGATCAAGTCCATCGATATCAAGCCGGCGCTGGCGATCCCCGGCGTGCTCGCGGTCCTGACCGGCGCCGATCTCGCCGGCGACGGCGTCAAGGGCCTGATCTGCGGCTGGATGATCTATTCGAAAGACGGCACGCCGATGAAGGCCGGCAACCACCCCGCGCTCGCCATCGACCGGGTGCGACATGTCGGCGATCAGCTCGCCGTGGTGATCGGCGAGACGGCGGGCGCCGCGTCCGCCGGCGCCGAGGCCGTCGTCGTCGACTATGAGGCGCTGCCCGCGGTGCTCGAGGCGACCGACGCGCTGCTTGCCGGTGCGCCCAAGATCCACGACGAGGCGCCCGGCAATCTCATCTACGACTGGCAGCTGGGCGACGAGAAGAAGACGCAGGTCGCTTTCGCCGCTGCCAGCCACATCGTCGAGCTCGACATCGTCAACAACCGCCTCGTGCCCAACGCGATGGAGCCGCGCGCCGCGATCGGCGAATACGA
>CAZMHP010000527.1:0-1327 GCA_964566095.1 uncultured Rhizobium sp.
GCAAGCTGGTCGGCATGTTCCGCGACAACTTCAAGAAGTTCGAAGCCCATGTCGGTCGCGACGTGCTGGACGCCGCACCGATGCTGGCGGAAGCGGCGGAATAGGGTCGATAAAAGCCCACCACGGCCGGCCGCTCGACACGTCGTGGGCGAGCCGGCCTAGGCCGCCGAATTCGTGCACCCGATTTATGGCGCATCCCACGGCGGCCGCCTTTCCGGCGCCGCTTCGCCATCAGGCCGGCAGATAATCTTCAATTGTTCGTCCGCAATATTTCGCGGGCCGGAACAGCGTGTTGACAGTGGGGCGGGCCTGAAGTTTCATTGACGAAGTGCGAACTAATACTTTGAATATTTTCGGTCCGGAAATGAAACGAATAGCCACTCTTGTATTCGTGCCCGTGCTGATTGCGGCCTGCCTGTTCGTCGTCGCGTATTTTCGAGAAGGGTATTGGCGAGAGATATTTGTCGGCATCGGCCTCGTCGCCCTGGCCTTCGCAGCCGATCAGGCAATCAATGAGGCGCCGCAGTTCGCCGCCGTCGCGGCCAAGCGACTTCCGACAATTCTTGCGACGCTGTTCCTGTTGAGTACCGTCTATCTCGGGTATCTGGCATTCGCGAATACGACGCGCCCCTGCTGCAGCAGTCCGCCCCCGCCGCCTTATCCGATCGCAAGCGGTCTCATCGCGGACTTCAGCTCGGTCTATGGTGGTCCAGCCGAGACACGGCTTGAAACGCAATGCTCACTTATGAGCGATAGTGCGCAAAGCAGCAGCACGAATGATCTGGCCTCACGAATTGCATATAGTCGTGTCGACGGCGACCACTATGGCGATGGATACCTTCGGATTCGCTATGAACTGGTGTCTCGCGGCAAAGGCACGTCATTTGTGGGAATATATTGCCCCTTTTCGTTCCCCCCTGCCGAAGTGTTTGACGCTTCGATGTTTCACTCCGTTAAATTTAGAGTGCGAATGGCAGGCAGGTTGCCGGCGAAACTGCCAACGGTTCGCGTGATCGTCTACTCCAGGAACCTACCCCATGAAGCCAAGGAACTTTACGCTTTTCCTGAGGTGGATGTTTTGCGAAGCGATCTCACCACGAATTGGAGCGAAGTCGTTGCCCCGTTCGAGAAGTTCCATGCACCTCCCTATGTAACCTATCAAGTCTCGCTGGATCCTTCATCGGTCTTTCAGATCGGATTTCTATTGGAAGGCGAGCCTCAGGCCATATCGGTCGGCGAGCTTGATCTTGACGACATACGATTCTCGAAGGACTAGAGTGAGTTGCGACCTTATTGAATCGGTCGGGATTCCCAAGGGGCCGCGAGT
>CAZMHP010000528.1:0-1320 GCA_964566095.1 uncultured Rhizobium sp.
CACCAGCTTGACGCCGGCGGCGTTCATCGCTTCGGGATGGTTGAGCGTCAGCACGGCCACCTTGCCGTGCGCCGTCACATAGGCGCGATCGAATTCCGTCCGCATCCGCGTGCTCCCGTCTGAATGGCGCACAGCATACGCGGTTGAGGCATGATGGAAAGGACCCGACGGCGCGAACGCGGATTACGCCGCGTCAATTTCAAGACTGACGCCGGCGGCGCCGGATTCGGCAACCACGCAATTGCGACCGGCATGCTTGGCGCGATAGAGGCAGATGTCGGCGCGCTGGATCAGCGTCGTCGGATCCTCGCCCGGCGTCAGCTCCGCCACGCCGATCGAGATTGTGATCGAGCCCAGGATGTCGCCGGTCGATTTCTTGACCAGCTTCTTGCCCTGCACGTTGATGCGGATTTGCTCGGCGAGCTTGGTCGCGGCGATAAGATCCGCGCGGCGCACGATCACCGCGAATTCCTCGCCGCCATAGCGCGCGGCGGTGTCGCGGCCCTTGGTGTTCTCCGAGATGCAGGCGGCGACCAGGCGCAACACGTGATCGCCGGTCTGATGGCCCCAGGTGTCGTTGAATGCCTTGAAGCGGTCGATGTCGCACATGAACAGCGCGAGCGGCTCGCCGTTCAACTGCGCCTCGGCGATGGCGGTCAGAAGCTCGGCGTCGAACGCCTTGCGGTTGGCGATGCCGGTCAACGGATCGGTCAGGCTTTCCTTGCGCACATTCTCCAACTGCGCGCGCAGGTCGCCGACCTGTTGCGATGAGGCCTGCAATTCCTGTTCGAGCGCGCGGGAGCGCGTCTCCATCGACTTGGTGGCCGAGACGAGATTGCCGACCAGGGCTTGAAGCGCCTCGGCCGAGTCGACGCCACCCAGTTCGCCGCGCGCGGCCGACAGCGTCTTGCCGTATTCGCCGGCATGCTTGCTCGCCTCTTCCAATTTGGCGATCGCATCGTCCAACGAGACGGAAACGGTTTCGCCGATCGTTTCGACGGCGTGCTCGGTGCGGTCGCGCGCGAAGCTGCGTTCGCGCAGTTCGCGCAGGATCGTCGGCGTGAAGGGGCGGCGCATCGCGATCATGTCGCCGATGATCCGGCCGACGGACGGGTTGTCGCCCGCCGCATAGGTATAGAACAACTCGTAATTGTCAGGCGTCGGCGAGACGTCGCATTCGCCCATCAAGGCGAGCGTCGTCTTGGCCAGCGCCTGTTCGCGTTCGCTGCGCAACCCCAACTCCACCACGGATTAGCCAACCCTCCGCGAGGGCAGGCCGCAGTGTGGACATGGGGGTCGTAAAAAACTCTTAAGGACGGC
>CAZMHP010000529.1:0-1317 GCA_964566095.1 uncultured Rhizobium sp.
GATGTCCTCGACCTCGTAGCAGACGTGATGCATGCCGCCGTTCGGGTTCTTCTTGAGGAAGCCGGCGATCGGCGAGTTCTCGCCCAGGGGCTCCAGCAGTTCGATCTTGGTGTTGCCCAGATCGACGAAAACGGTGGTGACGCCGTGGTCGGGCTGCGGCACTTCCCCGGACACCTTGCCGCCGAGCACGTCGCGATAGATCGCGGCGGCCCTCTTGATGTCGCTGGTCGCGATGGCGACGTGATTGAGGCGTCCGATCATGAATTCTCCGGCAATTGCACAGGGGATTTTGGCGCGTCGCGCCCGTAGGCTCAAGGTTCGTATATCGCGCATTCGCCCGCCGGGTTGCAATGGGACCGGCGCGGGTTCACGGTCGGCGACGGATGACGGGCCGCAGAATCCCTCTCCGGACACCGCCCACGCCAATCCGGTCACGCCCCATGCCAGCAACGTCAACGCAAGGTTACGCGTCCAACGGCATCTTCTTCCGGGTCGCCGGCGAGGGCGAGCCGCTGCTGCTGCTTCACGGGCTCATGGTCAATGGCGAGATGTTCGATCCGCTCGTCGACCTGCTGCGGGACGATTTCCGCATGCTCATTCCCGATCTTCGCGGACACGGCAAGAGCGGCACGGTCGCCGGACCGTGCGACGTCGCCGCGCTCGCCACCGATCTGGATGCCGTCCTCGCGGAAGCGGGCTTCGAGCGTTGCTCCGTTCTTGGCTATTCGCATGGCGGAGCCGTGGCCCAGCAGCTTGCGCATACGCGACCGGCACGCGTGGCGCGGATGATGCTGGGCTGCACCTATGCGCAGAACGCCGGGACGCGGCGCGAGCGCCTGGAGGGCGCCATCTTCGAGACCCTGCTGCGCTTCATCGATCCGGGCACGCTGGGCCGGCTCGCCATACGCCCATCCAAGACCAAGCCGGGCGGCCCCGTCGGATTGACCCGGGAGCAGGCCCTCTGGGTGCGCGGCCTCATGGCGTCGAACGGCCGGGGCGCGATGCGATCGGCGGTGCGCGGCATGCTGGCGTTCGACAGCGGGCCTTGGCTGGCGGAATTGAAGGTGCCGACGCTGGTGATCGCCGGTTCGGACGACACGGCGGTGCCGCGATATCATTACGACATGCTCGTGAAGGGCATTGCGGGCGCCTGCGGGCGGATCATCGATCGCGCCGAGCACACGCTGATCTGGACCCACACCGGCGAGCTTGCGCAAATCATCCGCACGCAATGGGCCGGCGATGCGGGCCGAGCGACGACTGCCTAGAGTCTCTTGCGATCAAGATGACGCATATCCAGCATGTCGAAGATAGTTT
>CAZMHP010000530.1:0-1299 GCA_964566095.1 uncultured Rhizobium sp.
GTCGAGAACATCGCCGCGGGCTTCGCCGGCACCGCGCTGCTGGCCTATATGTCGAGCCTGACGAACAAGGCGTTCACGGCGACGCAATACGCCCTGTTCAGCTCGTTCTATGCCATGCCGGGCAAATTGCTCGGCGGACTGTCCGGCTTGCTCGTCGACTGGTTCGCCGCGCATCGCCATCTGGCGGAGGCAGTGTTCCCGTCGCTCGCATCCCTTCCGGACAAGGTGGTGGGCTTTGTGCCGTTCTTCGTCACCACCGCCTTTGCGGCCCTGCCGGCACTGGTCATGTTCCTGATCCTTGCCCGGAACCGCGGCGCCCACGCGCCGGCCTGAGTTAACAAACCGTCAGTCGGCCCGTTGGCTGTTTGCCTGCCCCGGGGGGCTTGCGGTAAAATCACCCCATTCGGGAACGGGCCAGCTGGCTGCAGCCTAGTCGGCGCCCACCCTTGGGATCTTGTTCGCTTGGTCAACATTCACGAGCCTGGCCCCCTTGAGAGCCGACTTGCGCAATGGCCCGTGCTGGCAGCGGCGGGCGCGCTGGAAGTTCGCCTGGCCGAGACCGACAGCGAAATCGAACAGGCGCAGCGGCTGCGCTATCACGTCTTCTACGAAGAGATGGCCGCCATTCCGTCGCCGGACATGCGCGAGGCGCGTCGCGATTTCGACAAGTACGACGAGGTCTGCGACCACCTTCTGGTCGTCGACCGCTCGGCGTTGGGCGAGGATGGCCAGCCCCTGGTGGTCGGCACCTATCGGCTGACGCGCGAGATCGACGCGGCACGGGCCGGCGGTTTCTATACCGCGGGCGAGTTCGACATTTCCCAAATGATCAAGGGTCATCCGCCGGGAACGAAATTCTTGGAGCTCGGCCGGTCCTGCGTGCTCAAGGCCTATCGCAACCGCACCACGACGCTTCAGCTTTTGTGGAAAGGCTTGCTCACCTTTGTCGCGCGTTTCGACATCGATGTGATGTTCGGCTGCGCCTCGTTCCCCGGCATCGATCCCGACGCGATCGCACTGCCGCTGTCCTATCTGCATTATTTCCATCCGATGCCCGCGCGCGTGACCGTGAAGGCGCGACCCGAGCTGTTCGTACCGATGAACCGGATGCCGAAAGCCGCGGTGGATGAGAAGGAAGGCATGCGCGCCTCGCCGCCGCTCCTGAAGGGCTATCTGCGCGCGGGCGGCTGCATCGGCGACGGCGCGGTGATCGATCGCCAGTTCTCCACCATCGACGTGTTCATCTACTTCCCGCTGTCGAACATCGACGCGCGCTATCGCAGCCGGTTCGGGCTGGCG
>CAZMHP010000531.1:0-1297 GCA_964566095.1 uncultured Rhizobium sp.
CGTTGTCGATCAGATTGCCGGCCATCTCCTCCAGGTCCTGGCGCTCGCCGCGGAATGCCAGCGCCGGCGGACAGGCGACCTCGATCTCCAGGGCGCGGTCGCGATGGATGCGCTTGAGCGTGCGCGCCAGATCCTCGATCACGCCGGCCACTGGCGTTCGGTTGCCCAGCACGTCGAGCGCCCCGGCGGCGCGGGCGCGGGCGAGATAGTGATCGACCTGACGGCGCATCACGCCGACCTGGCGCGACACGGCATCGGCGAGAGGACCCGGCTGCGCCGCGGCCTCGCTCGCCAAGACGCTGAGCGGCGTCTTCAAGAAATGCGCGAGATTGGAGACATAGGAGCGGGCGCGACCCACGACTTCCGCCGAGTGCTCGATCAGGCTGTTGAGCTCCGATGCAAGCGGCTCGATCTCCAACGGCAGACGACCTTCGAGGCGGCGTGCGCTGCCGTCGCGGATGCGATGCAGCGACAGCGTGACCTTGCGCAAAGGCTGCAGCCCGATGCGCACTTGCAGGAACACCGCCGCCACCAGCCCCAGACCCAGGATGACGAAAGACCAGACCAACGTTCCGTTGAATTCGGCGATGCGCTGCACGAGTTGCGAGGTGTCGGCCGCGACGAAGAACATATAGGCGCGGGAATCGTCCGGCTTGGCGGTGACGTCGATGGGAAATTCGATGCGGCGCGCCAGGATGCGCAGACGTTGATTGTCCGGCCCATCGCCGTAACCGGCGATCACGCTCTCCTTGGCGGCAGTCAGCCCTTCGAAGGCAATGGTGCGATCGAGCAGCGAGTGCGAGATCAGCGTCTCGCCCTTGCCGACCGGCACGATCTGCCAATAGTCGCCGGAATAGGCACGCTGGAACTTGGAACTCAGATAGCGCGGCTCGAGTTGGATCTCGCCGCTGCGGTCGTGGCCGGCGGCGGCGACCAGGGCATCGAGATCGGTGCGCAATTCGGAATCGAAATCGCCTTCGGCCGAGCTGCGGAAGGCGTTGGAAAGGATGAGCCCGCCGGCGACCAGCGCGAACAGCGTCCACACCGCCGCGGCGGCGATCAGCCGTCCGGCGAGCGAGTTGAGGCGCAGGCGGGAGAGAAGTGTCATTGCTCGGATTTCTCCCTCTCCCTCGCAAGGGGAGACGGAATTTCCCTAGTCCGCCTGCTTGTCATCGAGGACATAGCCAAGGCCGCGGACGGTCTGGATCAGATCGGTGTCGAGCTTCTTGCGCAGGCGGCCGACGAAGACCTCGATGGTGTTGGAGTCGCGGTCGAAATCCTGGTCGTAGAGATGCTC
>CAZMHP010000532.1:0-1285 GCA_964566095.1 uncultured Rhizobium sp.
TCCATCTTCATCGCCTCGACCACCGCGAGCGTCTCGCCGGCCTTGACCTCCTGGCCCTCGGCGACGTTCACCGAGACGACGAGACCGGGCATCGGGCAGAGCAGCATCTTCGACGTGTCGGGCGCAACCTTGATGGGCATCAGCGCGGCGAGCCGAGCCGCCGTCGGCGAGCGCACGATCGCGGCGACGCTGCGGCCGCCCTGCCCCAGCCGGTAACCGCCCTGGACGCGGCAAAGCTGGATCGCATGCTCGCCGTCGGCGCCGGCCAGATGCATGATCGGCTGGCCGGGCATCCACTCGGTCAGCGCGTCATAGGATTTGCCGTCGATCGAAAGGCTGAGATTTCCGGCGGCGAGATTGGCGTGGGTGATGGCGAAGTCCTCGCCGTCGAGCGAGACGACGAAGTCCGAGGCGAGGCGGTGTGCGCCGTTGAGCGTGCCCGAGATGGCGCTGGCGCGCAGGCCGCGCGTCAGCCGCGCGGCGACGGCGGCGGCGACGAAGCGGCGCTTGTCGGCCTCGCTCATCGGCAGACCGTGGAAGCCGTCCGGGAATTCCTCCGCGATGAAGCCGGTGGTCAATCGGCCGTCGCGGAAACGCTGGTTGTGCATGATCGCCGTCAGGAAGGCGATGTTGTGGTTGATGCCCTCGATGCGGAATTCGTCGAGCGCCTTGGCCATGGCATCGACGGCTTCGAGCCGCGTCGGCGCGTGGGTGCAGAGCTTGGCGATCATCGGATCGTAGAACATCGAGATCTCGCCGCCCTCGTAGACGCCGGTGTCGTTGCGCACGGTGACGTCGCCGAAATCGCCTTCCGCCGGCGGGCGATAGCGCACCAGCCGGCCGGTGGACGGCAGGAAGCCGCGATAGGGATCCTCGGCATAGACGCGCGCCTCGACCGCCCAGCCCTCGATGCCGATGTCGCCCTGCTTGACCGGAAGCTTTTCGCCATAGGCGGAACGGATCATCAACTCGACGAGATCGAGTCCGGTGGTCAGCTCGGTCACCGGATGCTCGACCTGGAGCCGCGTGTTCATCTCGAGAAAATAGAACTTGCGGTCCTTGTCGACGATGAATTCGACCGTGCCGGCGCTATCATAGCCGACCGCCTTGGAGAGCATCACCGCCTGCTCGCCCATCGCCTTGCGCGTCTTGGCGTCGAGAAACGGCGACGGCGCTTCCTCGATCACTTTCTGATTGCGGCGCTGGATCGAGCACTCGCGTTCGTTCAGATAGACGACGTTGCCGTGCTTGTCGCCCATCACCTGGATTTCGATGTGGCGCGGCT
>CAZMHP010000533.1:0-1277 GCA_964566095.1 uncultured Rhizobium sp.
CGTGCTGTCGGAAGCCGCCGACCATCCCGACGCGGAGGAGATGTACCGCCGCGCCTCGGCGATCGATCCGCACATCTCCATCGCCACGGTCTATCGCACCGTGAAGCTGTTCGAGGATGCCGGCATTCTGGAGCGCCATGATTTCCGCGACGGCCGCTCGCGCTATGAGGAGGCGCCGGAATCGCACCACGATCACCTGATCGACGTGCAGACCGGCAGCGTCATCGAATTCCGCAACGAGGAGATCGAGAAGCTGCAGCGCCGCGTGGCGGAGGAACTGGGTTTCGAACTCGTCGACCACCGCCTCGAACTCTATGGCGTTCCCAAGGGCGCCAAGAAGCCGCGCTGATGCAGACGCTGCGCGCCTACGTCATCGTCATCGTCTTCCTTTCGGTGACCCTGCTGCTGATCCCGTATCAGAGCTTCAACCTGCGCTTCGACCGGCGGGCGAAGAAGACCTTCCCCTGGCGCTATCACCGCTTCATGGCCAAGCTGTTCGGCATCCGCATCCACACGATCGGCCGGCCGGCGCTCGACGAAGGCGTGCTGGTCGTCGCCAATCACACCTCCTGGCTGGACATCATCCTGTTCTCGGCGCTGGGCCAGGTGTCCTTCGTCGCCAAATCGGAAGTGGCGACCTGGCCGCTGTTCTCCACGCTCGCCAAGCTGCAGCGCACCGTGTTCGTCGAGCGCACGCGGCGCACCACCACCGGCGTGGCGCGCGACCAGATCCGCGACCGCCTCCTGGCCGGCGATTCGCTGGTGCTCTTTCCCGAAGGCACGTCCAGCGACGGCAACCAGGTCCTGCCCTTCAAAAGCGCGCTGATGGGCGCGGTCGAGGCGCGGGTCGATGACGGACGCGGCGGCACGCGCCCGGTCCGCGTCCAGCCGATCTCGACCGCCTATGTCGGGATGCACGGCATGCCGATGGGGCGCGAGAACCGCCCGCTTTACGCTTGGTATGGCGACATGGAGCTGGTGCCGCATCTGTGGGAAGCGCTGCTGACCGGCCCGATCGACGTCGTGGTCGAATTCCATCCGCCCATGGACGTGGAGGAGGCCGGCGGCCGTAAGGCCTTGGCGGCGAAGGCCGAAGCCATCGTGCGCCGGGGCCAGATGCGCGCCCTGGCGGGGCTGACCGGCCCCACATCGGCCGCGCCGGAACCGGCACCGGTCGTCACGGCCGCGCTGGCGCAGGCGACGGCGTGACCGTATAACCCGCGCCCCATGAAGAAGCTCTTCATCAAGACCTATGGCTGCCAGATGAACGTCTACGA
>CAZMHP010000534.1:0-1274 GCA_964566095.1 uncultured Rhizobium sp.
TTGTTCATCGACCTGCGCGATCATTACGGCATCACGCAATGCGTGGTCGAGCCGGACGAGCCGGCCTTCGCGGAGTGCGACAAGGCCCGCTCCGAATGGGTGCTGACGCTGACGGGGCGCGTGGTGGCGCGCACGGACGAGACGGTCAACAAGGACCTGCCGACCGGCGAGATCGAGATGCGCATCGATGCGGTGACGGTGCAGGCGACGGCGCCGGAACTGCCGGTGCCGGTGTTCGGCGACCTCGACTATCCGGAGGAGACGCGGCTGAAATACCGCTTCCTCGATTTGCGCCGCGAGCGGCTGCACAAGAACATCGTGCTGCGGAGCAAGATCATCCAGTCGCTGCGCACGCGGATGATCGCGCAGGGGTTCACCGAATTCCAGACGCCGATCCTGACCGCGAGTTCGCCGGAGGGCGCGCGCGACTTCCTGGTGCCGTCGCGCCGCTATCCCGGGCATTTCTATGCGCTGCCGCAGGCGCCGCAACAGTTCAAGCAGCTCATCATGGTGGCGGGCTTCGACCGCTATTTCCAGATCGCGCCGTGCTTCCGCGACGAGGACGGCCGCGCCGACCGCTCGCCGGGCGAGTTCTACCAGCTCGACGTCGAGATGAGCTTCGTCACGCAGCAGGACGTGTTCGATGCGATCCAGCCGGTGCTGCTGGAGACGTTCTCGGAATTTGCCGAAGGGCGGAAGGTCTATACCGAGGTTCCGCACATCACCTATGAGGACGCGGCGCTGAAATACGGCACCGACAAGCCGGACCTGCGCAACCCGATCGTGATCTGCGACGTGTCGGACGTGTTCGCGCGCGAGGACGTGGCGTTCAAGGCGTTCAAAGGCAAGACCGTGCGCGCCATTCCGGCGCCGGGCGCCGCGGGGCAGCCGCGGTCCTTCTTCGACAAGCTCAACGAGTGGGCGCGCTCGGAAGGCGCAGCCGGATTGGGCTACATCACATTCGGAATTAAGGGAGACCTTGCCTCGTTTGCCGATCACCGTCTCGTCGAGGTTACGGGTTCAGGGCCAATTGCCAAGTTCTTGTCACAGGAGGCGCTCAATCAACTGGCAAGAACAGCGGGAATAAAGCCGGGCGATGCACTGTTTTTTTCCGCTGACGCCAAGACCGAGCGCGCGGCCAAGCTCGCCGGCCTGGCGCGCACGCGCATCGGCACCGAGCTTAAATTGGTGGAAGAGGGCGTGTTCAAGTTCTGCTGGATCGTCGACATGCCGATGTACGAGTGGAACGAGGACGAGAAGCGCATCGATTTCGG
>CAZMHP010000535.1:0-1268 GCA_964566095.1 uncultured Rhizobium sp.
CTTGCCCACGATATCGATCGTGCCGCCGTCCATGCCTTCGCGGACCATCTCGTCCTTGACCGACTGCGCGCGGCGGACCGACAGCGCCTGGTTGTAGCTGTCCGATCCGACGGTATCGGTGTGGCCGGTGACCAGCACCTTGACGAAGCCGCTGGCCTTGGCAGTGCGAACCGCTTCGGCAATCACTTCCTGCGCCTTGTCGGTGAGGTTCGACTTATCGAAGTCGAAGAAGACGATGAACGTCTTCACCGGGGGAGGCGGCGGGGGCGGCGGAGGGGGAGGCGGCGGTGGCGGCGCGGGCGGCATCGGTGCCTCATCCGCTCCGAACTTGTAGCTCAGACGCAAGCGGACCGTGTCGTTCGTCAATTGCAGCGACGTCGGTCCGAGAAAGACCAATGACTGGCGACCCAGTTCGTCATGCAGATATTCCGCACCGACGAGCCAGTGCGGACGCCAGGCCCAATCGAAGCCGGCTCCCGCCGTCCAGCCATCGGGCGTTCCGGACCGGACGCCGCCCGAGAGCGGCACGAAATTCGCGCGGGAGAGTTCCGTTCCCACCCAGCCGCCGGTCACATAATACAGCGTGTCGGGCGTGGCGTAGCCGAGACGGCCCCGCGCGCTGTAGCGCAGGTCGTAGCGGGTTGCGAAGCGCTCGCCCAACGGGCCGCCGCTCAGATGGCTTCCCGTCTCGTTCATCGCCGAGACGTCGCCCTCGAAGCCCAGCACGAAATGTTCGGTCAGCAGGAAGTTGTATCCGATCTGTCCGCCACCGCTCAGCGAGGTCGACGAGAGGTCGAAATTGGCCGGATAGGCCGGAATGCGCACATTGGTGGTGCCCCAGGTGCCGCCGAGATTGACGCCGGCATAGAGTCCCTTCCAGCCATTCACGGGCTCGGCCGCCGCGCTCGCGATTGTCGCCGCGGCAAACAGGACCGCCGCCGACGCCAGAAAAATTCGTTTCATTGATCATTTCCCATCAAGATGAATTCAAGTTGCGGCCTTTGACCGCCCGCCCCAAAAATGCCCACGACGACAGTCGCAGGCATTTCGCGGACGTGACGGACAAGGCCTCTCGCCCGTAACAACGATTGAGCGGGATCAATCGAAAGACCGCGGCCGCGTTTGTCGTCCGACTGTGGCCAATATGTACCGAAGGGCGCGCGCGGCGCTTTTCAGGCACGGCCGGATACAGCGGCGTCCCGGGCGAGTTCTTTCTCCATCGCCTCGCGCATCTTGAATTTCTGCGGCTTGCCGGTGACGGTCATCGG
>CAZMHP010000536.1:0-1266 GCA_964566095.1 uncultured Rhizobium sp.
GAGGCGCAGTGCCAGCTCGCGCCCTATTCGGATTTCGACATCTGCGTCGCGGCATCCACCTCGCCGGCCGGCTCGATGCTGGCGGGGCGCCATGGCCTGGGCCTCCTCTCGCTCGGCGCGCTGATGCGCGAGGATCTGAACCTGATGCGCCATCACTGGGACCGTGCAGAGGCGGAAGCCGCCAAGCACAAGCAGAAGGTCGATCAGGATCAGTGGCGCCTCGTCGGCTTCATGCATATCGCCGAGACGCGCAAGCAGGCGATCGAGGACGTCAAATACGGCCTGCACCATTTCGTGCGCTATACCCAGGAAGTCCTGGCGCTGCCGACCCTGCGCGTCAGCGGCAAGACCTTCGAGGAACAGCTCGCCTGGTTCACCGAGGGCGGTGTCGCGATCATCGGGACCCCGGACGACGCCATCGCGCACATCAAGAAGCTTGAGGCGCAGTCCGGCGGCTTCGGTTCCTATCTGATGGTGGCGAACGACTTCGCGAGCTGGGAAGCGACGCGCAAGCATTACGAGCTGTTCGCGCGCTATGTCATGCCCGAATTCCAGCCGTCCAAGGAGCGCCTGCTGGCATCTGAGCGCTATGCGATGAGCCGCCACAGCGAACTCGATGCCAAGAATGGCGCCGCGATCCAGGCCTGGACCGACCAGAACGCCGCCTCGCCCGCCAAGCCGGGAACCGGGCCATTGGGGGAGCGGTAGATGAAATCACCTCCCCCTTCGTGGGGAGGTTATCTGAGTTCGGCTTTCCTCTATAACCCCGGGTCCGTTTGACAGAATAGTCTGTAAGACATACGAATTTTTGACGCTATAATCGCGTCCCAGCGGGTGTTCCCGGCGCCCTTCGCGGTCGCATGTCCCGGCATCGCATGAGGAGAATGCAATGAGTTTCGAGCGCGTCGAAGTCCCCTACGGCGCCTACTGGTCCTCGCCCTTCGCCAAATGGCAGGGCTCGCTGCAACACCTGCACAGCATGAAGTTCGCCGCCCATGTCGCCAAGGCCGAGCTCAAGAAGCGCGACATCTCGCCGGAGGTGTTCGACTTCGGAACGCTGGGCATGACGCTGCCGCAGTTCCAGTCCTTCTACGGCGCGCCCTGGCCGCTCTACGAGATCGGCCTCAAGCACGTCGTCGGCCCGACCATGACGCAGGTCTGCTCGACCGGCGCGCGCGTCGTGCTGGCCGGCGCCTCGGAAATCCAGGTCGGCCTCGCCACCACGGCGCTGGTGCTGTCGACCGACCGCACCTCCAACGGCGCGCA
>CAZMHP010000537.1:0-1242 GCA_964566095.1 uncultured Rhizobium sp.
TGGTCGACTGGCTCGACTACAACGGCTTCGCGGTGGTGACCAAGCCGCTCAAGGAGTTCACGGACTCCCAGGGCCGGCGCCGCGTCAAGGGCAACATGGACATCGAGCTTGCCATCGACGTGATGGAGATGGCCGAGCAGGTCGATCATATCGTGATCTTCTCCGGCGACGGCGATTTCCGCAAACTCGTCGAAGCCGTGCAGCGCAAGGGGCGGCGCGTCAGCGTGGTCTCCACCGTGCGCACCCAGCCGCCGATGGCGGCCGACGAGCTGCGCCGCCAGGCGGACAACTTCATCGAGCTGGAAGAGCTGAAATCGCAGATCGCGCGCGAGGGCGGGCCGCGCTCGGCCGCCGCCAACGCCGCCGCGGGGTCGAGCCCGCACTACGCACAGACGGCGTGAGCACGGAGCCTGCGAAGGACTGCCCGCTCTGTCCGCGGCTGAAGGACTTTCGCCACGCCAACCGGCGCGAATTTCCGGACTATTTCAACGCGCCGGTGCCGACCTTCGGCGGGCCGGACACGATCCGGCTGCTCATCGTGGGGCTGGCGCCCGGCCTGCACGGCGCCAACCGCACCGGGCGGCCGTTCACCGGCGACTACGCCGGCGATCTGCTCTACGCGACGCTGTTGAGGCACGGGCTGGCGCGCGGCGCCTACGACAAGCGGATCGACGACGGGCTGAGGCTGCACGATTGCGCCATCACCAATGCGGTGCGCTGCGCGCCGCCGCAGAACAAGCCGACACCGGAAGAGATCCGCACCTGCCGGCAGTTCCTGACGCCGACCATCGCCGGCCTGCCGCGGCTGCGCGCCATCCTGGCGCTGGGCAAGATCGCGCATGACAGCACATGCGACGCGCTGGGCGCGAAGAAATCGAAGCATCCCTTCGGGCACGCGACGGCGTATCAGATCGGTGCGCTCACGCTGATCTCGAGCTATCACTGCTCGCGTTACAACACGAACACGGGCGTGCTGACCGAAGCGATGTTCGACGCGGTGGTGAAACAAGCCAAGATCGCGGCGATGCGGGCGCTTTAGCTCCGGCTCCTCCCCCACGCAGTGGGGCAGGTGGATCGCAGCGCGTCAGCGCTGCGAGACGGAGGGGGCCAGCGCCGGTGCCCGCCCCCTCCACCATCCGCCTACGCTACGCTTCGGCGGATGGTCCCCCACCCCCCCTTCGCGAGGGAGGAAACCGATTCAACCGTACCGCTCTTACTTCCAGGGATCGCCGTCGTTGTGGT
>CAZMHP010000538.1:0-1225 GCA_964566095.1 uncultured Rhizobium sp.
GGGCCAGGTCGCGGACCCAGGCGCGGACGTAAGTCCCTTTGCCACAACGGATTTCGAACTCGGCGTGGTCGGCATCGGGCATCCCCAGCAGGCGCGCCTCATGGACCTCGACGGTGCGGGGCGCCAGTTCCACCACTTCGCCCTCCCGTGCCAAATCATAGGCCCGCTCGCCCTGGACCTTGATCGCGGAGTAGGCCGGCGGGACCTGGACGATGGCGCCGGTAAAGCCGGGCAGCGCCGATTCGATCTCGGCCCGCGTGGGCCGCTTGTCGTGGGTCGCGGTGATTTTGCCCTCGGCGTCGTCGCTATCGCGCGCCTCGCCCCAATGCGCGATGAAGCGGTAGGTCTTGCGCGAATCCATCGCATAGGGAACGGTCTTGGTCGCCTCGCCCAGCGCCACGGCGAGCACGCCCGTCGCCATCGGATCGAGCGTGCCGGCGTGACCGGCCTTGCGGGCGTCGAAGATGCGCCGCACCGCGCCGACCACCTGGGTGGACGTCATGCCTTGCGGCTTGTCGATGATGACCCAGCCATGGACCGGCTGGCCTTTCTTACGCTTCGCCATCTTCGTCTTCGGGCGGCGATGAAAGATCGCGCTGCACGGCCGGCGATTTCAGCAGCGTTTCGATCTTCTGCGCCTCGGCGAAGGATTCGTCCTCGATGAATCGCAACTCCGGCGTGAATTTGAGCGCGATCAGGCGGCCCATCTCGCCGCGCAGGAACCCCTTGTGCTTGTTCAACGCCGCGATCACGCCCTTGGCGTTCTTGCCGCCCAACGGCTCGCAGAACACGGTGGCATGCCGCATGTCCGGCGAAGGCTTCACCTGGGTGATGGTCACCGATACGCCGGAAAGCTCGGGATCGCGGATTTCATCGCGGCGAAGGACATCCGCCAATGCGTGACGCAGCATCTCGCCGACGCGAAGCTGGCGCTGGGTGGGACCGGTGTTGGCGTGGCGTTGACGGGACATTTCATTTTCAGCGAATGGCGAATGGCGAATGGCGAATAGGGACGTTGCGTCATCCACTTCGCTACTCGCTACTGCCTACTCGCCCCTTATAGAGCGCGCTGGATCGTCTCGACTTCGAAGCACTCGATGACGTCGCCCTTCTTCATGTCCTGGTAGTTGGCGAAGGCCATGCCGCACTCCTGGCCGGTCTGCACCTCGCGCACCTCGTCCTTGAAGCGCTTGAGCGTGGAGAGCTCGCCCTCGTGGATCACGAC
>CAZMHP010000539.1:0-1224 GCA_964566095.1 uncultured Rhizobium sp.
TGGCTGGCGAGCTGGAACAGCCGGCTGTTCTGGCCCGCGAAATAGACCGGCGCCACCGCCGCCTTGGCCTGCGCCACCAGCCGCGCGGTCAGGTTCTTCCATTCCGCGTCGGTGGCGCGTCTGTGCCAGATCGTCGGCGTGGTGGAGACGCCGCCGGCGGGAAAGACGACCAGGCAGCCGCCCTTCATCAGATGGTTCTTGGCCTCGGCGCGGGTTTTCAGATTGGTCTTGAGCGCTTCCTCGGTCTCGGCGAAATCGACCGGCAGCAGGAAGGTCTTCACCTCCTCGGCGCGCAGCAGCACGGCATTCGTCAGTACACGGAAGTCTTTGCGCACCCGGCTTACGATATGGCAGATGATGAGCCCGTCGAGCACCCCGAAGGGATGGTTGGCGACCACCACCAGCGGCCCGGTCCTGGGCCATTGCGCCAGCACGTCTTCGTTGTATCGGAGCTTGAGCTCGAGCTTGCGGATCGCCGCATCCCAGAAATCCTCGCCCGGCACGGGATTGGCGCGGTTCTCCTCATAGAGCCATTTCAGATAGGGCTGGCCGGTGACCCGCTCGATGATGCGGATGAACAGCCGCTTCAGCCGCGGATCGGCGGGATCGGCATAGGAGAAGGTATCGACTTGGGCCGGCGATTCAGACATGACGCGATTTTGTCATGGGCGGCGCAGGAACAAAACCACCCCGGCCGCGACCGGCGGGGCCCGTCGCGTCAGGACGCCTCGCTGATCCTGTCCTGGCCGAGCGGCCAGGGGTTGAGCGTCTTGCCGGCCAGCGCGCCCAGCCAGTCGAGCCCTTCGCGCAGCCGCACGTTCTGGCCCACCACGATGATCGCCGGCGCGCCGCTCGCCGCCGCGGCGGCGCCGAGGCCGGCCAGGGTGGTGACGATGACGGTCTGGCTGTCGCGCGAGGCGTCGCTCACGATGGCGGCCGGTTCCTTCGGATCGCGGCCGGCGGCGATCAGCCGCTGTGCGATCTCACCGGCATGTTTGCGCGCCATGAACAGCACCAGCGTCTGCGACGCCTTGGCCAGCGCCGCCCAGTCGTGCGCCGGCAGCTTGCCGTCGGCACCATGGCCGGTGATGAAGGTCACGGCGTGATTGGTGTCGCGATGGGTCGCGGGAATGCCGGCATAGGCGAGGCCGCCGATGCCCGCCGTCACGCCCGGCACGATGCGGAACGGCACGCCGGCGCGCGCCAGTGTCAGCGCTTCCTCGG
>CAZMHP010000540.1:0-1221 GCA_964566095.1 uncultured Rhizobium sp.
GGGCGCCGCCGCGTGGTGGGGGGGGGGGGGGCCGGGGCGGGGGGGGGGGGGCCCCCCCCCGCGCCGCAGAGAGCAATCCAAGCGGCCGCCCCCTCCACCGCTTCGCGGTCCCCCTCCCCCGCAACCGCGGGGGAGGAAATTACTGAAGCGCCTGTTCCAGATCGGCGATCAGATCGTCCGCGTCTTCGATGCCGACCGAGAGGCGCACCAGCGAATCCGAGATGCCGACCGCTTCGCGCTGGACTTCGGGGATCGAGGCGTGGGTCATGATGGCGGGGTGCTCGATCAGGCTTTCGACGCCGCCGAGGCTTTCGGCCAGCGTGAAAAGCTGGGTGCGTTCGAGGACGCGCTTGGTCGGCGCCAACCCGCCCTTGACGAAGAACGTCACGATGCCGCCGAAGCCGTGCATCTGTTTTTTGGCGAGGGCGTGCTGCGGATGGGATTCGAGGCCGGGATAGATCACGCGCTCGACTTTGGGATGCGTCTCCAGCCAGGCCGCGATCTTCTGCGCGTTCGTGCAGTGACGCTCCATGCGCAGGGCGAGCGTCTTGAGGCCGCGCAGCGCGAGAAAGCTGTCGAACGGGCCGGCGATCGCGCCGACGGCGTTGTGCAGGAACCGCATGCGCTCGGTAAGGCCCTGGTCGTTCACCACGGCGCAGCCGCCGACGATATCGGAATGGCCGTTAAGATACTTCGTCGTCGAATGCATCACGATGTCGATGCCGTGTTCCAGCGGGCGCTGCACCCACGGACTGGCGAAGGTGTTGTCGGCGACGGTCAGCAGCTTGTGCTTCTTCGCCAGCGCGGCGATGGCGGCGAGATCGGCGAGTTTCAGGAGCGGATTGGTCGGCGTCTCGATCCAGATCATCTTGGTGTTCGGCCGGATCGCCGCTTCGATGGCGGCGAGATTGCTCAGGTCCGCCAGGCTGAACTGAAGCCCGGCGGAGCGCTTGCGCACCTTGTCGAACAGCCGGAACGAGCCGCCATAGAGATCGTCGGTGGCGATCACGTGGTCGCCGCTGTCCAGCAGTTCCAGGATCGTACCGATGGCCGCCAAGCCGGAGGCGAAGGCGAAACCGTCGCTGCCGCCTTCGAGGTCGGCGATGCAGCGCTCGAACGCCATGCGGGTGGGGTTCTGGCTGCGCGAATATTCGTAACCCTTGTGGACGCCGGGACTTTCCTGCGCGTAGGTCGAGGTGGCGTAGATCGGCACCATGACCG
>CAZMHP010000541.1:0-1211 GCA_964566095.1 uncultured Rhizobium sp.
CCAGCGTCGCCGACTTGACCGGCATGTCGGTCATCATGCGGTTGTGGCTGACTTCGAGGATATTGCCGCCGGCTTCGCCGACCAGCGTGGCGACGCGGGCGAGCAGACCGGGGCGATCCTCGATCTCGACCTCGAGGCTGAGCAGGCGCCCCTCGCGCGCCAATTCGCGCAGGATGACGTTGGAGAGCAGCCGCATGTCGATATTGCCGCCCGAGAGCACGATGCCGACCTTGCGGCCGTGGAACAACTGCTTGTTGTCGAGCACCGCGGCATAGGCCGCGGCGGCGGCGCCTTCGACCACGGTCTTTTCGATTTCCAACAGCGCGGCCAGCGCCTGCTCGATCTGCGGCTCATCGACGAGAAGGATGTCATGGACATTGGCGCGCACGATCTCGCGCGTGATCTTGCCCGGGTCCTTGACCGCGATGCCTTCGGCGATGGTCTGGCCGGCGGAGGGCAGATTGGCCGACTTCATGTTGTCGTACATCGACGGATAGGCGCGGGTCTGCACGCCATAGATCTGGATGTTGGGATTGATCGCCTTGGCGGCGATCGAGACGCCGGAAATAAGCCCGCCGCCGCCGATCGGGACCACCAGCGTGTCGAGCGGCTCTTCCGCGTCGGCCAGCATCTCCAGCGCCACGGTGCCCTGGCCGGCGATGATCCGGACATCGTCGTAAGGATGCACGAAGGTGAGGCCTTCGTCCTTCGCAACGGTCAGCGCGCGGGCATAGGATTCGCTCAAGGTCGCGCCGTCCAGGATGACGCGCGCGCCGAAATCCTTGGTGTGCTTGACCTTGGTGAAGGGCGTCGTCAGCGGCATCACGATGGTGACGGGTATGCCCAGGCGGCCGGCGTGATAGGCCACGCCCTGTGCATGATTGCCGGCCGACATGGCGGCGACGCCGCGGCGCCGCTCTTCCTCCGTCAGGGACAACAGCTTGTTGAGCGCGCCGCGTTCCTTGAACGAGGCGGTGTATTGCAGGTTCTCGAATTTGAGATGCACCTCGGCGCCGGTGATGCGCGACAGCGTGTCGGAATGGCGCGTGGGCGTGCGCTCGACCTGGCCATGGATCAGGCGCGCCGCGGCGCGGATGTCGTCGATCGTCACAGGGGAAGCGGCAGACGGGTTCGTCAAGGCGTCACCTTTTCGAAAGGCTGGTAGCAGCGGAGGGATTTGAACCCCCGACCAAGGGATTATGATTCCCCTG
>CAZMHP010000542.1:0-1197 GCA_964566095.1 uncultured Rhizobium sp.
TGCAGCAGCTCGGCGGCGTGATCTCGCCGATCGCCGGCGCGGCGCAGATCGAGCATCGCAAGAAGATACTCCCCGTTTCGATGTTCCTCGGCACCATGATGCGGGTGCAGATCCTGGGCATCGCGGTCGCGGGCTGGCTGATCGGCGGCACGCCGCTTTTGGTGAGCGTGCTGACGTTCCTGTTCCTACTCGGACTGTTCAGCGGGCCGCAGAATGTCGCGTTCCAATTCCTGCTCGCCAAGATGATCCCGATCACGCGGCGCGGACGCCTGCAGGGCTGGCGCAATCTGTCCGGCGGGATCGTGGCCGCGGCGCTCAGCTATTTCGCGGGCAAGTATCTGGTCGGCGGCAATGTGTTCGGCAACGGCTATGGCACGACCTTCGCGCTCGCTTTCATCCTGACGAGCCTGGGGCTGACCGCGTTCCGCTTTCTGGTGCGCGAGCCCGAGCCGCCGACGGTGCGCCCGCGCACCGCGATGGCCGACCGCATGCGCGAGCTGATCCCGATGCTGCGCGCCGACCGCGGCTTTCTCTATTTCATGATCGCGCGCACCTTCGCGATCGCCAGCCGCGTGGCGCAGCCCTTCTACATCGTCTATGTCGGCAAGAAGATCGGCTTTTCCGGCGACGTGGTCGGCACCATGTCGCTCGCCTTCCTCGGCGCCGACACGATCATGAGCCTGGGCTGGGGCTATCTCGCCGATCATTTCGGCTTTCGCTCCAATTTCATCATCGCGCTGCTGTTCTGGATCGCCTCGACCATCCTTCTGATGCAGGTGACCTCGCCCTTGTGGCTGTTCATCGCCTTCTTCGGCTTGGGCGCGGGCAATTCCGGCTATCAGATGAGCGCGTCGAACATCGTGTTCGAATTCGGTCATCGCGACGACATGGCGATGCGGCTGGCCTTCTCCAACACCGCCGAGAGCATCATGAGCGCGGCCGGCCCGCTGCTGGGCGGCGTGATCGCGGCGAGCTTCGGCTATTTCGCGGTGTTCTGGGTGGCGGTGGCGAGCGAGGCGATCGCGCTGGTGCTGCTGGTCACGCTGGTCGAGGAGCCGCGCAAGAAGCGGCTGCAGCTCGAGGCCGAAAAGGCCGCGGCGCTGGAGGAGACGTCGACGACGAGCCTGGCGGCGCGCGAGGATGAAGAGGGGAATTTGTAGATCGTGATCCTCCCCCACGCAGTGGGGGAGGGGGACC
>CAZMHP010000543.1:0-1187 GCA_964566095.1 uncultured Rhizobium sp.
ATGGCGAAGGCCAAGTTTGAGCGGAACAAGCCGCACTGCAACATCGGGACGATCGGCCATGTGGATCATGGCAAGACGTCGTTGACGGCTGCGATCACCAAGGTGCTGGCGGAGACGGGCGGGGCGACGTTCACGGCGTACGACCAGATCGACAAGGCACCGGAAGAGAAGGCGCGCGGCATCACGATCTCGACGGCGCATGTGGAGTACGAGACGGCGAACCGTCACTACGCGCATGTCGACTGCCCCGGGCACGCGGACTATGTGAAGAACATGATCACGGGCGCGGCGCAGATGGACGGCGCGATCCTGGTGGTCAGTGCCGCCGACGGCCCGATGCCGCAGACCCGCGAGCATATCCTGCTCGCCCGCCAGGTGGGCGTTCCGGCCTTGGTGGTGTTCCTGAACAAGTGCGACATGGTGGACGATCCGGAGCTTTTGGAGCTTGTGGAGATGGAGGTGCGCGAGCTGCTCTCCTCCTATTCGTTCCCGGGCGATGAGATTCCGATCATCCGCGGCTCGGCTTTGATGGCCTTGGAAGACAAGAACAAGGAGATGGGCCACGACGCGATTTTGAAGCTGATGGCGGAAGTGGACAAGTACATCCCGCAGCCCGAGCGTCCGATCGACCAGCCGTTCCTGATGCCGATCGAGGACGTGTTCTCGATCTCCGGAAGAGGAACCGTGGTCACGGGCCGCGTTGAGCGCGGCATCGTGAAGGTTGGCGAGACGGTGGAGATCATCGGCATCCGCCCGACCAGTTCGACGACGGTCACCGGCGTGGAGATGTTCCGCAAGCTGCTCGACCAGGGCCAGGCGGGGGACAACATCGGCGCGCTGCTGCGCGGCGTGGAGCGCGAGGGCGTGGAGCGCGGTCAGGTCCTGGCCAAGCCGGGCTCGGTGACGCCGCACACCAACTTCCAGGCGGAGATCTACGTTCTGACGAAGGACGAGGGCGGTCGCCACACGCCGTTCTTTGCGAACTATCGTCCGCAATTTTATTTCCGCACGACGGACGTGACGGGGATCGTGAAGCTGCCGGAAGGCACCGAGATGGTGATGCCGGGGGACAACGTGTCGATCGAGGTCGAGCTGATCGTTCCGATCGCGATGGAAGAGAAGCTGCGCTTCGCCATCCGCGAGGGCGGCCGCACCGTCGGCTCCGGCGTCGTCGCGAAGATTCTGAA
>CAZMHP010000544.1:0-1186 GCA_964566095.1 uncultured Rhizobium sp.
CGTAGCTCAGCTGGATAGAGCACCAGACTACGAATCTGGGGGTCGGGAGTTCGAATCTCTCCGAGTGCGCCACGCCTAGCTTTTGTTTGCGAGCGGAGCGAGCTTACAAAAGCTGGCGCCCCGCCGAAGCGCAGCGAAGGCGGGCTGTCAGCCGCCAGTTCGCAGTTTCATCCTGTCCGGTGCGCCATTCTCTCGTGAGATCAGGCGTTGAGGCCACCGGCTTCCTTTTGGGGTTGTTTCTGAAATTGCAGGCCTTTCAGTCTCGGCCATCGTCAGCGTCGCGGATAGGCCGTCCGGCACACGGAGACTACCGTATCACGAAGCCAGCGATGTGCCGGGTCGGCGTCCATTCGGGGATGCCACATCGCCGAAATCACGATCTCCGGCGTGCGAACCGGAAGCTCGAAGCTCTGAAGTCCTGCTGTCGCTACCTGGTCGTTCGCGAGGGTATTGCCCAGGCACGAGCGCGGTACGAGTGCGACCAAATCCGAGTGACGCGCGATCCGCATCGCATCGGGAAATCCCGGCACGACAACGGATATCGTCCGTCGAAGCCCAAGTTCTTCCAGGGCGTCGTCGACGGGTCCGGTGAATTCCCCTTTCCGTGATGCAATGACATGATCGCAAGCTGCATATCTTTCGGGTGAAATGTCTGTGCCCGAAAGAAGCGGATGCCCAATCCGAGCCACCCCAACGTATCTGTCTCGAAACAAAGACTGTGTGCGAGCCTCTGGCGCGAAGGCACCCAGCACGCCGATCTCCAAGTCAATTTGCCCCTCCCGAAGCGGGCGCGCATCCTTTTCGGGCTTGGGCGCGAAACGCAGGCGGACGCGCGGCGCGGCCTTGGTGATCGCTGCGACCAGGGAAGCGGACAAGACGTCCACAAACCCTTCGTTGGCCCTAATGGTGAAGGTCCGCTCGAGCGAAGCGATGTCCAGATGGCTGACATGTGGGCGCAGGACCGCTAGCACGTCCCGGCTAAGCGCATGGACGCGCTCGCGCAAATCGGCAGCGTAGGGCGTGGGAACGAGCCCGCGCCCGGCTCGCACGAGTAGCGGATCGCCCGTTGCCAACCGAAGGCGCGTCAGCGTCCGGCTCATGGCGGAAGAACTTAGGCCGAGGCGACGGGCCGCCCCAGTCACGCTGCCTTCGGCAAGCAGCGCGTCCAGCGCAACGAGCAGGTTCA
>CAZMHP010000545.1:0-1175 GCA_964566095.1 uncultured Rhizobium sp.
ATGAAGCACAAGCTCCAGATGGGCGAGAACGCGGTGCTGGAGGCGATCGGCGCCTCGGTCTCCCGGGCGCGCACCTTCACCGACGAGGTGGAATGGTCGGCCGAGGACGCGACGCGCACCGTGCCCGACTTTTTGTGCAAATCCGTCGAAGTCGCGATCCATTCCGGCGCCACGGTCATAAATGTGCCCGATACGGTGGGATACTCGACGCCGCAGGAATATTTCGAGATCATCCAGATGCTCAAGAACCGCGTGCCGAACGCGGACAAGGTGATCTTCTCCACCCACTGTCACAACGATCTGGGCCTGGCGGTCGCCAACTCGCTGGCCGGCGTGCTGGCGGGCGCGCGGCAGGTCGAATGCACCGTCAACGGTATCGGCGAGCGGGCGGGCAATGCCGCGCTGGAGGAGATCGTCATGGCGCTCAAGGTCCGCAAGGACATCATGCCGTTCACGACCGGCGTGAAGTCCCGGATGCTGGCCAAGGCGTCGAAGATGGTCTCCAACGTCACGGGCTTTCCGGTCCAGTACAACAAGGCGATCGTCGGCAAGAACGCCTTCAGCCACGAATCGGGCATCCATCAGGACGGCATGCTCAAGAACGTCGAAACCTACGAGATCATGCGGCCCGAGGACGTCGGGGTGAAGGAGACCTCGCTGGTGCTGGGCAAGCTCTCCGGCCGCCACGCCTTCCGCGACAAGCTGGCGGCGATGGGCTATGAGCTCGACGGGCCGGCCTTCGCCGAGGCCTTCAAGCGCTTCAAGGACCTGGCGGACAAGAAGAAACATGTGTTCGACGAGGATCTGATCGCGCTGGTCGACGACGAGATCGTGCGCGGCCACGACCTGATCGCGGTCAAGAACCTGCGGGTCGAGACCGGCACCAATCTTCTTCCCGGATGCGAGCTGACGCTGTCGATCGAGGGCGAGGACCGCCGCGTCAAGACGACCGGCGACGGCCCTGTTGACGCCATATTCAAGGCCATACATGAGATCTATCCGCACACGGCCACCCTGCAGCTCTTCCAGATCAATGCGGTCACGGAAGGCACGGATGCGCAGGCCACGGTCAGCGTGCGGCTCGAGGAAAATGGGCGCACCGTCACGGGCAAGGGTTCGGACACCGATACGCTGGTGGCCGCGGCCTATGCCTACGTCAATGCGCTCAACAAGCT
>CAZMHP010000546.1:0-1166 GCA_964566095.1 uncultured Rhizobium sp.
TCGCCATCCTGTCGAAGCGTCCGCTGGAGGACGTAACGCCGCGCCTGCCCGGCGACGACGCCGACAACCATTCGCGCTACATGGAAGCGATCGTGCCGGGCGACAAGGGCGTCGTGCGCATCGCCTCGATCTACGCGCCCAACGGCAATCCGGTCGGCACCGAGAAGTTCACCTACAAGCTCGCCTGGCACAAGCGGCTGCACCGTCACGCCGGGGAATTGCTCGCGGGCGAGGAAGCCGTCGCGCTGATGGGCGACTACAACATCATTCCCATGCCGCAGGACTGCAAGGACCCGAAGAATTGGATGAAGGACGCGCTCTATCAGCCGCAGTCGCGCGCCGCGTTCCGCGCGCTCGCCAATCTCGGCTATACCGACGCGTTCCGCGCCTGCAACGCCGAGCCGCATCAATATACCTTCTGGGACTATTTCGCCGGCTCCTTCGAGCGCAACAACGGCATCCGCATTGACCACATCATGCTCTCGCCGCAAGCCGCCGATCGCCTCAAGACCTGCGTCATCGACAAATACGTGCGCGAAGGCGAAAAGCCGTCGGACCACACACCGATCTGGTGCGAGTTGGATATATGACCGCGCGGCTCGAAGGTGGCTGTCATTGCGGCGCGTTGCGCTATCGCATCGACGGCCCGGTGGTCCGCACGGTCATCTGCCATTGCCGCTCGTGCCAGAAATCGCTCGGCGCCGCCTTCGCGGCCTTCGCCAATGTCGCGGCCGGCGACTTTGCGTATGCGCTGGGCGCACCCGCGCTCTATCGCTCGACGCCGACGGTGCAGCGGGAGTTCTGCGGCGCCTGCGGCACGCAGCTCGTCTTTCGCCGCGACGGCGGCGCGCGCATCGGCGTCAATGCCGCCACGCTCGACGATCCGAAACAGGTGAAGCCGGATCTGCACATCTGGACGGACAGCGACATCGGCTGGTTCGACACCACCGACGCCGCGCCACGGCATGCGCAATCGCCCTGGTGAGCTTAGCTTTGGGCGATCGATTGCGCGAAATCCGTCCATAGTGGCGGGCTGCCGAACGCCCAGGTGACGCCCGCATGAAGCACGACGTAAATCGCCGCCGTCGCCCAATAGGCACGGTGAACTCGACCATGCGCGCGATAGTCGTATCCCATGGCGACGACCAGCAGCGCCTCGGCAACGA
>CAZMHP010000547.1:0-1165 GCA_964566095.1 uncultured Rhizobium sp.
ACCACGCCCATGCCTGCCATTCCAACCGCATGATGATGGACGAGGCGGCGATGGCCAGCGGCATCGCGCTGCACGCCGCGATCGCGCAGCGCTATCTCGCCGGCGCCTGAGGGAGCGCAACGATGGAGCACAATCCCGCACTCGAAGCCCATGAGCATACCGAGCATGCGGAGCACGCCGCGCATGCCGGCGATCCCTTCATCTCGCGCGTCGCGATCACCGTCGCCGTCCTCGCCGTCCTGACCGCGACGGCCGGCAGCCTGGAGACCATGGAGGGCGAAGGCGCGCTTGGCGCCACCAGCGAAGCGGTGCTGCAGCAGGATCGCGCCACCGATACGTGGAACGAGTTCCAGGCCGACAGCATCAAGAAGCATGTCTACGGCATTGCGGCGCGGGGCGCCTCGGGCGCCGATGGCGAGTATTTCCGCAAACAGGCGAAGGAATACGGCGATACGCAGGACAAGCTGCGCGAAAAGGCACTGGACAACGAAAAGGGCCGCGACCGCCTGCTTGCCCTGAGCGCCAAGCATGAAGAGCGCCACAGATGGCTGACCGGCGCGGCGACCCTGTTCGAGATCGGCATCGCCATGTCCACCGTCGCCATCATCACGCGCCGCCGCTGGCTGTGGGCGACGGCCGGCGCGTTCGGCGTCGTGGGCGTGGCTCTCTTGGGCACTGCCTATCTGACGTGAGCAGGAAAGCGGATTACACGAAGTTTAGTTGGCTAATTCTTTTACTTGATCGCCCGAAGACCGAATCAAGCCACCCTGTCATCCCCGGCTGAGTATCGCGCGCTAGGCGTGCGATGCTCAGCCGGGGATGACATTCGTTTCAAGATCGGAGGGGTTCGCCATGTCCGGTTCGTTCGCGAGATTGCGGGACATCCGCGCCAAATATCCCCTGCGCAACGTCTATGCGGAATTGCGCGGGGAGATGGGCAAGCTCGAAAAGCTCGCGGTGTGGATCACCGACCATGTCGGCACGATGACGTTCTTTCTGCTGATCCTGATCTGGACGATCTTTTGGCTCGGCTGGAATCTGCTCGCGCCGCCGTCGCTGCAATTCGATCCGCCGATGGGCTTCGTGTTCTGGCTGTTCATCTCCAACCTCATCCAGATCATGCTGATGCCGCTTCTGATGATCGGCCAGAACATCCAGGGCCGCG
>CAZMHP010000548.1:0-1161 GCA_964566095.1 uncultured Rhizobium sp.
ATTCATGCAGCACGCCCTCGATCTGGATCGAGGTCACGGCCGCGCCCTGCAGCGAGGACAGCAGCACGCGGCGCAGCGCGTTGCCGAGCGTCAGGCCGAAGCCGCGCTCCAGAGGTTCCGCCGTGATCGTCGCGAACTTGCCGACGTCGTGGCCGGCTTCGATCTTCAACTTTCCCGGCTTGATCAGTTCTTGCCAGTTTTTCTGAAACATAGTTTTTTCCTCATCGTGTCCCGGACGCGGAGAGCGCGCGCCCATTCTTGCGACGAAGGGTTCTTGGGGACTGCTCTCGAAACTTTTTTTCTGGTCGCACGCCCGACGGAAAACCGCTCCGCTGCGCTGCGCACTTTTCCTGGTCGATGCTCCTAGACTCTGCGGCGCTTGGGCGGGCGGCAGCCATTGTGCGGGATCGGCGTCACGTCGCGGATCGAGGTGACGACGAGGCCGACGGCCTGCAGCGCGCGCAACGCGGACTCGCGGCCCGAGCCCGGGCCCGATACTTCCACTTCCAATGTGCGCATGCCGTGCTCGACGGCCTTCTTGCCGGCGTCCTCGGCGGCGACCTGGGCGGCATAGGGTGTCGACTTGCGCGAACCCTTGAAGCCCATCATGCCGGCGGACGACCAGGAGATCGCATTGCCCTGCGTGTCGGTGATGGTGATGATCGTGTTGTTGAAGGTCGCGGCGACATGCGCCACGCCGACCACGACGTTCTTCTTTTCTTTCTTGCGGGCGCGGCCGGCGCCGGCCTTCTTCTCTGCGGAAGCGGGAGCAGCCATCGGATTACTTGGTCACTTTCTTCTTGCCGGCGATGGCCTTCGCGGGGCCCTTGCGCGTGCGCGCGTTCGTGTGGGTGCGCTGGCCGCGGACCGGCAGGCCCTTGCGGTGACGCAGGCCGCGGTAGCAGCCGAGATCCATGAGGCGCTTGATGTTCATCGCCACTTCGCGGCGCAGATCGCCTTCGACCAGGAAGTCGCGGTCGATCGTTTCGCGGATCTGGATGATCTCGGCCTCGGTCAGGTCGTGGACGCGACGGTTGGGCGCGATGCCGACCTTCTCGATGATCTCGCGCGCCTTGGCGGGACCGATTCCATGGATGTAGCGAAGGCCGATCTCGACCCGCTTCTGGGTAGGAATATTGACGCCGGCGATACGTGCCACGT
>CAZMHP010000549.1:0-1160 GCA_964566095.1 uncultured Rhizobium sp.
CGCCAGCTCGCCGTGCTGGAAGACGAGACCAACCAGACCATCGTGCTGATCGACCGGCTGCTGAAGGCGGCGGCGGAAGATACCCAGCGCCAGACGGCCTATGTCGCCAATGAGCGCGCCAACCTCACCACCCTGGCGGCGGCGATCAAGAACGGCGAGCTTTACGGCGCCGATCTGGGCAGCGCGCCGATCGCCGCGTCCGCCGGCGGGCCGATGTCGGCCTCCACCCTCTCCTATGCCGGCACGCCGCTGGTGGTGATCCGCTTCGACCGTCCCGGCGTCGACTATCAGCAGATCCTCTACGCCGCGCTCAGCCAGGCGCTGCAGACCAAGCCGAATGCGGGCTTCTCGGTCGTCGCCGTCGCCCCGACGCGCGGCACCGCGGCGGCGGTGCAGATTGCGCAGACCTCGGCCAAGACGCATGCGCAGGAAGTGCTGCGCTCGATGACCGACATGGGCGTGCCGGCCTCGCGGCTGGCCGTCGCCTCGGCGACTGACCCCGGCGCGACGTCGAGCGAAGTGCGGGTGTTCGTCAGATAGCGAATGGCGAGTAGCGAATTGGGGCCCTATTCGCTACTCCCTATTCGCTCAAACAACGCCATTGTCCCGGAACCACGCCAGCATCCGCGCCCAGCCTGCCTTGGCGTCCGCCTCGTTGTAGGTCTGGCGGTAGTCGGCGTTGAAGCCGTGCTGCGCGTCGGCGAAGACGTCGATGCGCGAGGCGGCGTTGCCGGACGCGGCCAGCGCCTTGCGCATCGCATCGATGTCGTCGGCGGTGATGTTGTGGTCCTGGCCGGCATAGAGACCGAGCACCGGGGCTTTCATCTCGCCGGCAAGCTCGATCGCGGTGTGCGGACGCAGATCGTTGTCGGTGCCGGCGAGCGGGCCGTACCACGCGACGCCGGCCTTAAGCGCGCGGCTGTGCGCCGCGTAGAGCCATACGACGCGCCCGCCCCAGCAGAACCCGGTGATGGCGAGTTTTCGCGTCGCGGCGCCCTCGCCCTTCGCGAAAGCGACGGTGGAATCCAGGTCGGTCATCACCTGCGCATCCGGCACCTTGGCGACGATATCCTTCATCAGGTCCATGATGTGCGGCATGTCGTATTTGCCGGGATCGCCCTGGCGCGCATAGAGCGACGGCGCGATGGCGTAGTAGCCGG
>CAZMHP010000550.1:0-1143 GCA_964566095.1 uncultured Rhizobium sp.
TGATCAACGCCTTCGACATTCCGACGCGCCAGTCGATGACGCTGGACATGGTGGGGCGCGAGGATCTGCGCCACGCCATCTCGCTCAACTCGATGATGTTCAACGCCGCGCGGATCGTGGGCCCGACCTTCGCCGGATTTCTGATCGCGCTGTGGGGCGAAGGCATCTGCTTCGCGCTCAACGCCGCATCGTTCGCCGCGGTCCTGGTGAGTCTTCTTCTGATGCGGCTCAAGGAGCGGCCGCCGCGAATCAGCGCGCATGCGCTGAAGGAGATCGCCGACGGCTATCGCTATTCCTTCGCGTCGCCCCAGATCCGCGTCTCGTTGATGCTGGTCGCGGTGTCGTCGCTGTTCGGCGCCGCTTTCGTGACCATGATGCCGGCGGTGGCGCGCGATCTGATCCACGGCGATTCCACGACGCAGGGCACGCTGATGTCGTCGGTCGGCGCCGGCGCGCTGTTCGGCGCGTTCTTCCTCTCGCGCATCACCGAGAAGCAGCTCGCCTATATGCCGGCGGTCGCGGGGCTGGTGTTCGGGCTGGGCCTGATCGCGTTTTCGCATTCGCATGCGCTGTGGCTGTCGGTGATCATCCTGCTGCCGACCGCCACCAGCCTGCTGCTGCTCGGCGGCACGACCAACACCATCATCCAGACCGTGGCGCATGAGCATTTCCGCGGCCGGGTGATCTCGCACTACACGCAGAGTTTCCTGGGCATGATGCCGTGGGGCGCGCTGTTCCTGGGCTCGGTGGCGCATGCCATCGGCGTGACGGACGCGATCAGCATCGGCGGCGCGGTGGTGGCGATCGCGGCGTTGGCCTCCTTCGCCTGGCGCCGCGCCACCGGCTTCTCCATCCGGCCCGCGCCCGCGCAATGACCGACATCTACGCCGGCATCGAGAACGCGGACGAACGCGAGGCGGTCTACGAAGGCTTCGTGTGGAAGAATCTGCGGCGCAATTATGCCGGTCACTATATCCACGGCATGCTCGGCATGACGGGTTTTCGCCTGGTCAACGCACCGACCTTCATTCCGGCCTATCTGCATTTCCTCTCGCATTCCGATCTGATCGTCAGCCTGGGCGCCAGCCTGCAGCAGCTCGGCGGCGTGATCTCGCCGATCGCCGGCGCGGCGCAGATCGAGCA
>CAZMHP010000551.1:0-1143 GCA_964566095.1 uncultured Rhizobium sp.
TGGCCTGCGCCTGCCGCCGGCGGTGGCGCCGCGCCAGGTGGTGATCGTGCCGATGTTGCGCGACAAGCCGGAGGACGCGCAGGTTCTGGAATTCGCGGAAGGCCTCGCGACCGCACTCAAGACCGAACGCGCCTTCGACGAGCGCTTGCGCGTGCTGGTGGACAAGCGGGCGACGAAATCGGCCGACAAGCGCTGGAACTGGGTACGGCGCGGGGCGCCGATCATCGTGGAGATCGGCGCGCGCGACGCGGCGAGCGGCACGGTGACCTTCATGCGCCGCGATGCCTTGCGCGACGGCGACAAGGTGAAGAGCCAGGCGCTGCCGCGCGACGAATTCGTGGCGGTGGTGCCGGTCGTGCTCGCCGAGATTCAGGCGACGCTGTTCCAAGAAGCCCAGGCGCGGCTCCAAGCCAATATAAAGACCGACGTGAAGACCTGGGACGAACTGGCGGAGTATTTCGGCGCGGCGGCGGACGACGACGAGAGCGGTGAGTTCAGGGGCTGGGTGCGCGCGCCGTGGTGCAAGGCGAGCGGCGCAGAGCTGGACGCGATCGATGCCAAGCTCAAGACGCTGAAGCTCACGCTGCGCAACACGCCGGCGGATCAGCCGGCGACGTTCGGGCCGTGCATCTTCACGGGCCGGCCGGGCGTCGAAGAGGTGCTGATCGCAAGAGCGTATTAGGCAAATGGTTCCTCCCCCGCAAAGCGGGGAAGGTGGCAGGCCGTAGCGCAGCGAAGGACTGACGGAGGGGACAGCCGCCCCGCGCAGCATTGCGAACTGCTCGCCCAGTCCTGCCCTCTCCACCGCTTCGCGGTCCCCCTCCCCCGCTGCGTGGGGGAGGATCATCTGCTACCGCCCCACCGGCACCATCGCGGCCAGCGGATCGCGGTCGGGGATCGTGTCGATCAGGGCCTTGATGTCGACCGGGGGCGGCTTGTCGATGCCGGTGCCCTTCAGCTTGTCGTTCAGCTCGGCGATGTCGAAGCCCATCCGGATGTCGTAGGTGCGATCGGCCTGGTTGCGCAGGCGCTGCTCGGCCGCGTACCAGTGCTGCTTGGCCTTGCCGTCGGAGCAGGATTTGCGCTCATCGCCGTCGGCGCCCCAGCGCAGCTCGATGCAATGATAGGGATCGAAGGAGAGCG
>CAZMHP010000552.1:0-1136 GCA_964566095.1 uncultured Rhizobium sp.
CCTCGTCGTCCTTCGCGCTCGACCAGACCAAGGTGATGGACGGCAATTTCGTCAGTGTGATGAGCTGGTACGACAACGAATGGGGCTTCTCCAACCGCATGGCCGACACCGCGGTTGCGATGGGGAAGCTCATCTGATGAACTGATCGGACCCGCGTTCTTGGGCAGTACCTTGGAAACTGCGATCGACGGGGAGACGCCAATGCAATACGGGATACTGTTCACCAAGCCGAACGACGCAAATATTTACCGACTGGGACGCGATGGCGACTACATCACCGTTCCGACGGTGGGATCGGCCGTCCTCGAAGCGGAATTTCACTATCGCGCGATGCATGGCGACGCCAAGGAGTACATGATCTTGAATCTCGGATCCAAGAAGACAGAGCTTTACGGCACCCCTGGCGATGGCTGGTACACCGTTTCCGCGGCCGATCGGGCAGGTCGACGCGGAATTCAGCGAGAGAGGGCCTGGACAAACCGGTGAATACCGGTTGTCCGAGGGCCATGAAGAGCGATGATCGCCAAATTCAAAACACTGGATGACCTCGACGTCCGCGGCAAGCGCGTGCTGGTGCGGGCCGATCTGAACGTGCCGATGAAGGACGGGCGCGTCACCGACGCGGTGCGCATCGCGCGGCAGGCGCCGACCATCCGCGAACTCAGCGACAAGGGCGCGCGCGTGATCGTCCTTTCCCACTTCGACCGGCCGAAGGGCAAGATCGTGCCGAGCATGTCCCTGAAGCCGGTGGTGGGACCGCTGGCCGGGGCCTTGGGACGCCCCGTCGCCTTTGCCGACGATTGCATCGGCGACGTCGCCAAGGCGGCCGTCGCCAAGCTCAAGGACGGCGAAGTCCTCCTGCTGGAGAACACGCGCTTCCATGCCGGTGAGGAGAAGAACGACAACGCCTTCGCCAAAGAGGTCGCGATGCTCGGCGATATCTTCGTCAACGACGCCTTCTCCGCCGCGCATCGCGCGCATGCCACGACCGAAGCGCTCGCGCATCTGTTGCCGCATGCCGCCGGCCGGTCGATGGAGCAGGAGCTCAAGCACCTGGACAAGGCGCTGGGCGATCCGGAGCGGCCGGTGATGGCGGTGATCGGCGGCGCCAAGGTCTCGACCAAGATCGCGCTGCT
>CAZMHP010000553.1:0-1130 GCA_964566095.1 uncultured Rhizobium sp.
GCTGTAGCGATGGCTCCGCGCGCCCGCGTCACCAAGACCGAGGACATTCCCGAGATCGACCGCGTCGAGGGCTTCGCCCATCCGCGAGAAACGCAGCGCCTTGCCGGCCAGGACCAGGCTCTGGCGCACGCCGCGCGTGCGATCCGCGGTGGCCATCCACCCGGCGCCTGGCTGATCACCGGCCCGCCGGGCGTGGGCAAGGCGACGCTCGCCTATCGCATCGCGCGCTACGTCCTGGCCCATGGCGCGACCGCCGCCGGGCCCGAAGACCTTTCGGTGCCGGAGCGCGACGCCACGGCGATGCAGGTGGGGGCCGGTTCTCATCCGGGGCTGCTGGTGCTCAAGCGCGGGCTCAACGATTCCGGCAAGCTGATGAGCGAGATGTCGGTGAACGTCGTGCGCCGGCTGTCCGGATTCTTCGGCATGACGTCGGGCGCCGGCGGCTGGCGCGTCGCCATCGTCGATTCCGCCGACGACATGAACCCAGCCGCCGCAAACGCGCTGCTCAAGATGCTCGAGGAGCCGCCGCCGCGCGCCATGTTGCTGCTGCTGAGCAGCGTGCCTGGCCGTCTGTTGCCGACCATCCGCTCGCGTTGCCAGCGCCTCGATCTGCGGCCGCTGGACATGGCCACTCTCGAAATTGAATTGGCGCGGCTGCTGCCCGACATGGCCGCGGCCGAGCGCGTCGCGCTCGCGCGGCTGGCGGGCGGCTCGATCGGTGCCGCGCTGCGCCTGGCCGGCGGCGACAGCGTCGCGCTGGCGCGCGAGGCCGATCGCCTGATCGATCAGGCCGCCGCGCCGGATATTGCCGCCATCCTTGCGCTCGGCGATCGGCTCTATCGCATCGCGGACGGCTTGCAGACCTTCGGCGACTTCCTCGACGAAGCCCTCACGACGCGGATTCGCGCCCGCGCCCTGGCCGGCGGCGGCCATCTCGATCGCTGGGTCGAGGCGCTCAATCGCGTCAGGGCGAGCTTCGCGCGCACCGGGGCGCTCAACCTAGAACCGCGGCAGACCTTGCTGCATGCGGCGGGCCAGTTGTCGCAAGCGCGCCGTCGGGCGGGGACGCTCTAGCATGCTCGTCGACAGCCATTGCCATCTCGATTTCCCCGAATTCGCGCCGGAGCTCG
>CAZMHP010000554.1:0-1126 GCA_964566095.1 uncultured Rhizobium sp.
CGCCATCGATGGGCTGACTTGAGCGAATGAGACGGGCTTGCGCGCTAGGCGCGTCGATCTTCCTGCTATGCGCCGTGCCGGCCTTCGCGCAGTCCTTTCCGGGCGAGGACGTGACGGTGAACCCGGCGGCGCTCGGGCGCGGCTACCTGCTCTATCCCGGCGGCAGATACGGCCGCTATGTCGGTCCTCTGCTGCAGCCCGGCGAGCGCCCGGGCACCATCGTCCGTCTGCACATGCCGGCGAAGCACCGTGCCGTCGCACACCGCGCCGCGCCGGCGGCACCGGACCTCGCATCCAATGCGCCGCTGACCGTTCCCGATTCGACGCCGGCGCCGGCCCGCCATCGCAAGGCGCGGGCCCCCGCGGCTGTGGCTTCCGCAGCGCCGTCTCCCCCGGCCACGGGCAGCATCAACGACATGCCGGAAAACAGCGCCGGGCGGCTGATCGGCTCGACCCCGTTGGCGGCGCCCGCCAATCCCGCGCCGCGACGCGCCGCGCCGACGACGGTTGCGCCCGCGCGCCGGCCGGCGCCGGACAGCAGCGCGACGGGACTTGTCTATAACGGGCCAGTACCGGCCAAGCCGCGCGCGACGCCGACGCCGCCGCCGGTCCAGCCCTCGCCGGACAGCGGTGCCACCGGCCTGGTCTATAACGGACCGTCGGCGCCGGCCGCGACACCGCCGCGTCGCATGGCAAGCACGTCGCCGCCGCCGGCCGCGAGCACGCCCGGTGCCATCGCCGCCGGCTTGCGCAAGCAAAGCAGCATCGCCTTCGCGCCGGGCGAAAGCAGCCCCGCGACCGCCGACGTCAACGCCGTCCACGGCCTGGCGACGAGCCTGAACGCGGCGCTGACCAGCGGCGCGACACGCGTGCAACTGGAAGCCTATGGTGGGCCGCGCGGCGACAAATCCTCGGATTCGCGGCGCCTGTCGCTGAAGCGGGCGCTGGTGATCCGCGAATTGCTGATCGAGGACGGCGTGCCGTCGGAGAAGATCGACGTGCGCGCCATGGGCGGCGCCGACGACAACGGCCCCGCCGACCGCGTCGACGTGCTGGTGAGAAGCTAGAGCGGTTCACCGCTTCATGGAATCGGTGAACCGCTCTAAGTTATTGTTTGGTCGCAATT
>CAZMHP010000555.1:0-1114 GCA_964566095.1 uncultured Rhizobium sp.
GCCTTCGCCGCCAGCCCCGCTGCGACGGGCGGGCCGCTGACCGCCGGCGATTTCCGCTACACCTCCAAGCAGATCCTCTTCGCCGCCATCGCCTTCGCCATCCTGGGCGGTACGTCGCTTCTGTCGCTGCGGCAGGTGAAGATCACGGCCGCCATCGTGTTCGCCGTCGCGCTGATCGCGACCGCGCTGGTGCTGGTCGTCGGCACCGAAGTGCTGGGCGCCAAGCGCTCCATCGAGTTCGGCTTCTTCTCGCTCCAGCCGTCGGAGTTCCTCAAACCCGGCTTCGCGGTCCTGGCCGCCGCCGTCATCGCCGATCGCCAGCCCATGCGCCTGCCCAAGCCGGTGATCACGCTGCTCTTGATCCTGCCCGTGATCGCGATCCTGTTGAAGCAGCCCGATGTCGGCCAGACGACGCTGTTGATCGCGCTGTGGGCGGCGCTGCTGTTCTTCTCCGGCGCGCCGCTCAAATGGATGGGCGGCCTGGCGGGCGGCGGCCTGGTGCTGGCGCTTTGCGCCTATCTGCTGTTTCCCCATGTGCATCACCGCATCGATCAGTTCTTCAACCCGACCGAGCAGGGCTATCAGACGGGCCTGGCGCTCAAGGCCTTCGCCCATGGCGGATTGACGGGCGTCGGCCCCGGCGCCGGCACCGTGAAATACCGCATCCCCGAGGCGCATTCCGACTTCATCTTCGCCGTCGCCGGCGAGGAATTCGGCCTGATCCTGTGCGGCGTCATCGCGCTTCTGTTCTGCCTCTTGACGGTGCGCCTCCTGCTGCGCGCCGCCGATCAGCGCGACCGCTTCTCCCAGCTTGCCGGCGCGGCGCTCGCCACCGTCACCGCGCTGCAGGCCTTCATCAACATGGGCGTCGCGGTCAGCCTGCTGCCCGCCAAGGGCATGACGCTGCCCTTCATCTCCTATGGCGGCTCGTCGCTTTTCGCGGTGGCGCTGACGATGGGATTCGCGCTCGCGGTGACGCGCCAGCGGCCGCAGCTCGCCACCCGCGAGCATTCGCTCCTCCAGCTTCTGGGGGCGCGCGCATGAGCGTGATCGTGCTCTCGGCCGGCGGCACCGGCGGCCATCTCTTCCCGGCGCAGGCGCTGGCCGGCGAGCT
>CAZMHP010000556.1:0-1097 GCA_964566095.1 uncultured Rhizobium sp.
GATTTCCGCCGCATCCTGACCGAGCCGGAAGCCAGCCTCATCAAGCAATATGTGGCGTTGATGCAGACGGAGGGCGTCAGGCTCGATTTCACCGAGGACGGCGTCGCCGCGATCGCCGATCTCGCGGCGCAGGTGAACGCGCGGCTGGAGAATATCGGTGCCCGGCGCCTGCAGACGATCATGGAACGGGTGCTCGACGAGATCAGCTATTCGGCAAGCGAGCGCAGCGGCGATGCCGTCACCGTCGATGGTCCTTACGTCCACACACGCGTCGACGATCTCGCAAAGGACCAGGATCTGTCGCGCTATATTCTCTAGCGTGCGCCCGGCGGCATCTTTTCGAACCGCAGCAGCGCCGGATCGATGTGCGCCCAGGGCTGGGCCGAGCTGGTGTAGAGCGCGCCGCTCATCTTGAGCCAGCTCGGATCGTCGAGTGTGGCCACCCTGAGCGGCACGATCGCGCCTCCCGGCGGTTGGCTGTAGAGGGGCGTGCCGCAGGTCTCGCAGAAAAAGCGCGTGACGTCGTTGCCGGAATCGCCCTTCACCGTGAAGCTTTTCGGCGCGCCTTTCGTGAGCGCGAAAGCCGCCGCGGGCAACACCGCGACGGTTGTGAAGCCGCCGCCCGACGAATATTGGCAATCGCGGCAATGACAATTCATGACCGCCAACGGTTCCGTGCTGGCCTGATAGCGAATGGCGCCACAGCGGCAGCCCCCTTTGAACGGCGCGACCATCCCGAATTCCTCCCAATCTCGCCCATCTTCGACAATGGGCCACTCTAGCGGGTGGGACGACATCGACGCCAGTTGACCGAGGGGGCATTTGTTGCAAAAAGCTGAACCTTCCGTGGGGTTGAACAGGGACAAGGCAATGGCGCGGCAGAATTATCTCTTCACCAGTGAAAGCGTGTCCGAGGGGCATCCCGACAAGGTGTGCGACCGCATCTCCGATGAAGTGGTCGATCTGTTCTTCCGCGAAGGCCCCAAGAGCGGCTTGTCGCCCTGGGACATTCGTGCCGCCTGCGAAACGATGGCGACGACCAATCGCGTGGTGATCGCCGGCGAGACGCGCGGACCCAAGCACATCATGGTCGACGA
>CAZMHP010000557.1:0-1096 GCA_964566095.1 uncultured Rhizobium sp.
ACGTCGGCCTTCTGCGCGAAGTAGAGATAGCGGCGGTTGGCCTGGCTCTCGCCGGCAAACGCGTCCTTCAGATTCTGCGCGGTCTTGGATCCTTTGAGGGTCGCCATGGGATTCTCCTTTATCGGCGCGTGTCGCGGAGCGTACCAAACGCCCGCGCGGGCCCGCTGTCAATAGATTAGAACTATTCTAAGAAACTTTCTTGAGACTGTCATTCCCGCGAAGGCGGGAATCCAGTCTTGGCAAACGCCCAGTCCTCTGGATGCCCGCCTCCGCGGGCATGACAGGGACTAAGACCGCTTGACCCGCACAACGACGTCGATGCGATCGACCGTCATGCCGCTCGGCGGCTCGGGCACGCCGGCGACTTCGATATGCTCGCCGGGGATGTCGATCAAAAGGCCGTCCGCCTCGACGAAAAAGTGCTGATGATCGCCGGTGTTGGTGTCGAAATAGGAGCGCGTGGCATCGACCACGACTTCGCGCAGCAATCCCGCGCCGGTGAACTGATGCAGGGTGTTGTAGACGGTCGCGAGCGAGACCTGCACGCCCGCCGCCTGGGCTTGGCCGTGCAGCGATTCGGCCGTGGTGTGACGGTGACCCTCGGCGAACAGCAGCCCGACAAGCTCGATGCGCTGGCGCGTGGGGCGCAATCCGGCGGCGCGCAGCCGTTCGACCGCTTCAATCCCCTGCTCGCGAACCTTTTTCATCATCACGGGTTACCGATGTGACAAGCTGACACTCCGGTGCCAACTTTGCTATTCTACCCCGAAGCACACTTCGTTAGAACGTTTCTAACATACAAATCGGCGCAAAGCCCCATCCTGTCAAGGGCCAGCCGCAAAGGACGAGTACACCGTGGATAAGCCCAACCCCGCCCGCAGATCTTCCTTCGACATGGCCGGCCTGCTCGCCTGCGCCCGCGGCGAGCTGTTCGGGCCCGGCAACGCCCGGCTGCCCCTGCCGCCGATGCTGATGTTCGATCGCATCACCAAGATCACCGACAATGGCGGGGTCTCCGGCAAGGGCGAGGTCGAGGCCGAGCTCGACGTCAATCCGAATCTCTGGTTCTTCAAATGCCATTTCCAGGACGATCCGG
>CAZMHP010000558.1:0-1090 GCA_964566095.1 uncultured Rhizobium sp.
CCGGGATCTTCACCGCGTCGACGATCTGCGGGATCAGCGCCATGCCGGCGATGCGGCCGGTGTGGCCGCCGGCCTCGGTGCCTTGGGCCACGACGGCATCGAGTCCGCCGGCCTCGGCCGAGCGCGCGTGCTTCACCGTGCCGTTGACGTTCATCACCTTGAGACCGGCCTCGTGGAATTTCTTCACCAGATGCGGCGGCGGCACGCCGAGGCCCGAGATGAACGCCTTGGCGCCGCCCTCGATGATGATGTCGGCGGTGCGTTCCAGCGATTCCGGCACGGCGGCGAGCAGATCGACGCCGAACGGCTTGTCGGTCCCGTCGCGCACGACCTTCATCTCGCGCTTGATCTCGTCGGCCGAGCGTCCGGCCATGCCCAGCGTGCCGAAGCCGCCGCCCTCCGAGACCGCCGCGCACAACGCGCCATACGAAACGCCGCCCATCCCCGCGAGCATGATGGGATACTCAATGCCGAGCATGTCGCAGAGGGGCGTGCGGATGGTCATGTAGCGTCTCCAAGGCTTGGCGAGTAGCGAATGGCGAGTAGCGAATGGGGAAGGTTGTTGTCCCCATTCGCTACTCGCTATTTCGCTATTCGCTCCTATCCAAACCGCTTCTGCGCTTCCCGCGTCAAGCCTAACGCGACGGAAAGGAAGTCCGATCCGGCCGCGACGCGCGCCTGTGGCGCCGCGCGGCCGATCGCCTCGCGCACCGCCGGCACGCGGCTCGATCCGCCGGTGAAAAAGATGGTGTGGATCGCGTCGGGCTTGAGGCCGGCCTCGCGGATGCATTGCGATGCGGTGCGATGGAGGCGCTCGGTCCTGGCCGCGATCGCGCGGTCGAAGCCCGCGCGCGTGGCCTCGGCCAGCAAATCTCGCTCGATGAAATCGAGGGGCAGGGCGGCGGCATCCGCGTCGCTGAGCGCGATCTTGCCGTCTTCCACCGCGAAGGCGATGCGATGGCCCAGGCGCTGGCGCAGCACCCTGAGAAGCCGCGCCACCTTGTCCGGCTCGCGCGCTTGCGCGAGGAGTTCGATCAGCATGCGCTCGTTCTGGAACGTGTAGGCGAAGTTGATCGTCGACCAGGTGCTG
>CAZMHP010000559.1:0-1085 GCA_964566095.1 uncultured Rhizobium sp.
GCTCGCGGGTACAAAGTCCGTTTGCGGAAACTCGATCCGTATCTCAACGTCGATCCGGGGACCATGTCGCCTTTCCAGCACGGCGAGGTGTACGTCACCGACGACGGCGCGGAGACGGATCTCGACCTGGGTCACTATGAGCGCTTCACAGGCGTGTCGGCGTCGAAGTCCGACAACGTCACGTCGGGACGCATCTACAGCCAGGTGATCGAGAAGGAGCGCAAGGGCGGCTATCTCGGCCGCACCGTGCAGGTGATCCCGCACGTCACCGATATGATCAAGGAATTCGTCCTCGACGGCATCGACGATCTCGATTTCCTGCTGGTGGAGATCGGCGGCACGGTCGGCGATATCGAGGGCCTGCCGTTCTTCGAGGCGATCCGCCAGCTTCACAACGATCTGCCGGACAAGCAGACCGCCTTCGTCCATCTGACGCTGGTGCCCTATATCGAGGCCGCCGGCGAGCTCAAGACCAAGCCGACGCAGCACTCGGTCAAGGAGCTGCGCGCCATCGGCATCCAGCCGGACATCCTGATGTGCCGCGCCAGCCATCCGATCCCCGACGACGAGCGGCGCAAGATCGGCCAGTTCTGCAACGTTCCCAAAGAGCGGGTGATCCCCGCGCTGGATCTCGACACGATCTACCGCGTGCCCATGGCCTATCACCAGGCCGGACTCGACACGGAGATCTTGAAGGTCTTCGGCATCGACGACGCGCCGCCGCCCGATCTGTCGCGCTGGCAGCAGGTGGTCGATCGCGTCAAGAATCCGGAAGGCGAAGTGCGCATCGCCATCGTGGGCAAGTACATGCAGGTCAAGGACAGTTACAAATCGCTCTCCGAGGCTCTGGTCCATGGCGGCATCGCCAACAATGTGAAGGTCCATCTCGACTGGATCGACAGCGAGATTTTCGAGCGCCCCGACGCGCCGGCCTTCCTGGAGAATGTCGACGGCATCCTGGTGCCCGGCGGCTTCGGTGAGCGCGGCACCGAGGGCAAGGTCCACGCGGTCAAGTTCGCGCGCGAGCGCGAGGTGCCGTTCTTCGGCATCTGCTACGGCCTGCACATGGCGGTGATCGAGGCGGC
>CAZMHP010000560.1:0-1066 GCA_964566095.1 uncultured Rhizobium sp.
GGCGAGGACAGCGCCATGCGCGTGCCGCGCTCCATGCTCACCCGCATCATCCAGGCCCGGCTGGAGGAGATCTTCGGCCAGGTCCAGTCGCGGCTGCGCGCCAGCGGCTTCGACGTCGCGGCCGGCCGCCGCGCGGTGCTCACGGGCGGCGCCTGCCAGCTCGCCGGCACGCGCGAACTCGCCGGCCGCATCCTGAACAAGCAGGTCCGCATCGGCCGCCCGCAAAGCTTCCCCGGCCTTCCCGCCGCGTCGGCAAGCCCGGACTACGCCGCTGCGGTCGGTCTTTTGATGGCCGGCGCCACACTGCCGCCGGAGGTTCTCAATCCCGAAATCGCGCGCCAGGCGCCTTCGGGACAGGCCAAAGGATGGCTCTCCCGGTTGACCGGTGGGCTGTTCGAGTGATTCAACAATAACAACACGAATCGGTTGGGCATGACGTGGGTGACAAGGTGATGAAGCAAAAAGGCCAAGGAGCATAAAATGGCGATCAACCTGAAGGCACCCGAACTGACGGAACTCAAACCGCGAATCACCGTGCTCGGCGTCGGCGGCGCAGGCGGAAACGCGGTCAACAACATGATCGCCGCGCGGCTCGAGGGCGTGGAATTCGTCGTCGCCAACACCGATGCGCAGGCGCTGGCCCAGTCCCGGGCGGAGCGCCGCATCCAACTCGGCCACAAGACCACCGAGGGTCTGGGCGCCGGCGCCCAGCCCGACGTCGGCAAGGCCGGCGCGGAGGAGACTCTCGACGAGATCATGGAGCAGCTCGCCGGCTCCCACATGGTGTTCATCACCGCCGGCATGGGCGGCGGCACCGGCACCGGGGCGGCGCCCGTCATCGCCCGCGCCGTGCGCGAGATGGGCATCCTGACCGTCGGCGTCGTCACCAAGCCCTTCGCCTTCGAGGGCGACAAGCGCATGCGCGCCGCCGAACGCGGCATCGCCGAGCTTCAGCAATACGTCCACACCCTGATCGTCATCCCCAACCAGAACCTGTTCCGCGTCGCCAACGACCGCACCACCTTCGCCCAGGCCTTCGCCATGGCGGACGAGGTGCTGCATGCCG
>CAZMHP010000561.1:0-1066 GCA_964566095.1 uncultured Rhizobium sp.
GCGTCGAACAGCGCGAAGGGATCGTCCTTCGCGGCGATGCCGCCGTCGTCGATGGGTCCGCCGATTTCGCTCATGATGGGGAGATAGCATCCCGGCTTTTGTCACGGTAGCCTCAACGCGGGAGGAGAGCCATGCGTTCACATTCGCCGGCACGATTGGCGGCCTGTCTTTGCGTCGCGTTCGCAGCCGGCTGCACCAGCATCCACGACTCCGACCAGTTGAAGGCGATCTTCGACAGGGCCGTGGCGGCCTATGACGCCGGCCGCTACGACGAGGCGTTCCAGACTTTCCAGTCGATCGACGAGGAAGACGTCGCGGCGATGCGCAACGAAGGCCTGATGCTGCGCAAGGGCCTGGGCACGGCAAAGGACCCCAAGGCGGCCGAAGACCTGCTCGGCCGCGCCGCCGAGGCAGGGCTGGCGACCGCGCAATACGACCTCGCAGAGATGCTGCTCAACGGCGAGGCCGGGCCGCCGGACCCCAAAGCGGCGCTGCCGCTGCTGACTCAGGCGGCGCTGGCGCATCACCCGATCGCTGAGTACCGGCTCGGCCTTCTCTATGAGGAAGGCGCCGTGGTCGACAAGAACGCGGCCTTCGCGCGCACGCTCTATACCGACGCGGCGGCGCGCGGCGTGCCGGAAGCCAGCGAGAGGCTCGCCAAGCTGGGCGGGCCGGTTTCGGGCACGCAACCGGCCGGAACGCCGAACCCTTAAACTTCATCCGCTACGCTCTATATTGAGTTCGGCCCGGGCCGATTCCGGCTGGCGGGCGGGAGAAATTATGCGCGATCCGTACGAAATCCTGGGCGTGTCCAAGACCGCGAGCGAGGCCGAGGTCAAGAAGGCCTTCCGCGCGCTGGCCAAGAAGAACCATCCCGACACCCATCCCGGCGACAAGAACGCCCAGAAGAAATTCCAGGAAATCTCGGGCGCCTACGACATCGTGGGCGACAAGGAGAAGCGCGCCAAATTCGACGCCGGCGAGATCGACGCCCAAGGCAATCCGCGCGGCTTCGATCCGCGCCAGGGCGGCGGCTTTCATCCCGGCGGGCCGTTCGGCGGCGGCG
>CAZMHP010000562.1:0-1065 GCA_964566095.1 uncultured Rhizobium sp.
CATTTGCGCAACCGGCGCAGCGCCACCTTGATGTTGCGGGTGCCGAGCTCGACCGTGTCGTCGAGATTCTTGTATTCGCGCTTGTCCCAGACTTTGACGGCACGGCCGTGGCGCGACTTGTCCTGGCCGATGCGCACGCCTTCGGGATTGTAGCCGCTGTTCCCATAGGGTGAGGTGCCCCCCGAGCCGATCATCTTGGAGCCGCCTTCGTGGCGCTTCTTCTGCTCCTCGAGCCGCTGCTTGAGCGTCTCCATCAGCTTGTCCCAGCCACCCAGTGCCTCGATCTGCTTCTTCTCCTCTTCGGTGAGGAATTTCTCGGTCAGCGCTTTCAGCCATTCTTCCGGGATCTGCGCGATGAGCGAGGGGTCGAGGCCCTCCATCCCCTTGAAGACATGGCCGAAGACGCGGTCGAACTTGTCGAGATTGCGCTCGTCCTTCACCAGCGCGGTGCGCGACAGGTAGTAGAATTCGTCGATCTTCATGTCGATGACGTCGGCTTCGAGCGCGCCCATCAGCGCCAGATATTCCTTGAGCGTGACCGGAATCTTGGCGGCGCGCAGCTCGTCGAAGAACTGGAAGAACATGGGACCTTCTCAGGCAGGGAAAGCGGTGGTGCAGTCTAGCGCGGCTTGGGCGGACCGGCCAGCGGCGCGGCTCCCGTCTGCCCCGGCGGAAGCTTGGCGACATGCGCCAGTGCCTCGGCATAGACCGCGTCGAGGAATTGCTGTTTCGCCTCGTCGTCGCGCGGCGTGGCGAATTCGACCGTCGCCTCCAGCGCCCAGTTCCCGATCGTGCCGCCGGAGAACAGGATGCGGTAATGCACCGTCTCCAGCGCCGTGGTCTCATAAGTGCGCTGATAGACCGAGATCGGCGTCGCGCCGCCGCCCAAGAGCATCGTTTTCTCGCCGACCATCCGGCCGCCGATGCCTTCCTGCTCGGTGAATTCGGGCACCAAGGCGGTCTTGGGGTCATAGGCGGCCTTGAGCGGCGTCAGCGTGATCGTGCCGTAGACGCCGTCGCGCGCGGAATAGGCGCAGAAGTCCGAGCCGAGCGAGGGATCGCGCT
>CAZMHP010000563.1:0-1059 GCA_964566095.1 uncultured Rhizobium sp.
CTAGAGTGAGTTGCGACCTTATTGAATCGGTCGGGATTCCCAAGGGGCCGCGAGTCTGATTCAAGATGCTGGCTGGGAAGGAGGCCAGCATGGATGGTCAGACCCTATTCGCAGGATTTGCGGCAGCGCGTGATTGCGGCGGTCGAGGAAGAAGGTCTGTCGCGACGAGAGGCGTCGCGTCGATACCGGATAAGCGACTCCAGCGCGGTCAAATGGCTTCAGGCGTATCGGCGGGGTGGCCGCAGCCGACCTCGGCCGATGGGCGGGGATCGGCGTTCGGTGCTGAAGTCGCAGGCGCCTTGGCTGTTGCGGCTTGTTGAACGAGAGACCGATTTGACGCTGGCAGCGGTTGCGGAGCGGCTTTGGACTGAGCGCGGCGTGAAGGCGGACGTCTCAATGCTATCGCGCTTCTTCAAGGCCCAAGGCATCAGCTTCAAAAAAAAGTCTCTACGCCGCCGAACAAGATCGGCCTGACGTGGCACGCCGGCGTGCACGCTGGAAGCGCTATCAGGGCCGGTTCGATCCGCGTCGGCTTGTGTTCATCGATGAGACTTGGGCCAAGACCAACATGACGCGCATCCGCGGCTGGTCGCGCCGGGGCGAACGTCTCCTCGCCAAGGCTCCGTTCGGCAAATGGCGGACGCTCACCTTCCTGGCGGCGCTACGACACGACCGCATCGATGCCCCGGTGCTCTTCGACGGGCCGATCAACGGCGTCAAGTTCCGCGCCTATGTCGAAGAGGCACTCGTGCCTACGCTCAAGCCCGACGACATCGTCATCATCGACAATCTGGGAAGCCACAAAGGCCGCGCCGTCCGGGCCGCCATCCGCAAAGCCGGCGCGCGGCTCATCTTCCTGCCGCCCTACTCGCCGGATCTCAATCCGATCGAACAGGTCTTCGCAAAGCTCAAGACGGGTCTGCGCAAGGCCAACGCCAGAACCGAAGAGCGCATCATCCAGGCCATCGCCCAGACCCTCAGCACATACACGCCGCAGGAATGCGCAAACTATCTTCGACATGCTGGATATGCGTCATCTTGATCGCAAGAGACTCTAGG
>CAZMHP010000564.1:0-1055 GCA_964566095.1 uncultured Rhizobium sp.
TAGAGCATTTTGATTTGTTCCTGAATCGGTCTGGGGATTCCGCAGGGCTTGGATAGGAGCGATTCTGTCTTTGGATCAGGTGATTCGGAGGCAGCCGATGGGTCGACCCTATTCGTTGGATTTGCGCGAGCGCGTGATAGCGGCGGTTGAAGCGGGAACATCGTCACGGGCGGCGGCGCGTCAGTTCTCGGTCAGCGCCAGCTCGGCGATCAAATGGGTTGATCGGTTTCGCAGGAGCGGCAGCGCGGCGCCGTCTCGGATGGGTGGCCGTAAGCGCGCTCCGCTGAACGAGCAGCGGGACTTCCTGCTCTCGCTGATCGAGGAACAATCCGACCTGACATTGGAAGAGATCAGGCTTCGGCTCCTGGAGCGCGATGTCGAGGTCTGCGTGGCCGCGATCTGGCGGTTCTTCGACCGCAACGGCATCAGCTTCAAAAAAAACCGTGCACGCCGCCGAGCAGGACAGGCCCGACGTGGCCGCCGCGCGCCGGCAATGGCGACAGGATCAGCCTCTGCTTGATGCTGCCAAGCTCGTCTTCCTCGACGAGACCGGCACCGCAACCGACATGGCCAGGCTCCGAGGCCGTGGTCTGCGCGCCAAGCGGGTCATCGGCAAGGTGCCTTATGGACACTGGAAGACCACGACCTTCGTTGCGGCTCTGCGCAGCGACGCCATCACAGCGCCCTTCGTCATCGACAGACCCATGAATGGAGCGATCTTCCGCGCCTATGTCGAACAATGCCTGGCACCGACCCTCGCGCCGGGCGATGTCGTCGTGATGGACAATCTCTCCGCCCACAAGGTCGATGGCGTGCGCCAAGCCATCGAGGCGACCGGCGCCATGCTCCTGTATCTGCCCCCTTACTCACCGGACCTCAATCCGATCGAGCAAGTCTTCGCAAAGCTCAAGGCGCTCCTGCGCAAAGCCGCAGAGCGTTCCGTTCCCGCGCTCTGGGACAGAATCGGCGAACTGCTTGACGCGTTCTCCCCAGCCGAATGCGCCAACTATCTTCGCAACTCGGGCTACGCGTGAACCACAAATCAAAATGCTCTA
>CAZMHP010000565.1:0-1033 GCA_964566095.1 uncultured Rhizobium sp.
AGATCTCGTCGTAGAGCGGCTGCGACGGCAGATGATCCTTGCCGTACATCTCGTAATCGACGTGAAGCGCGGCCCAACGCATCCCGAAATCCGGCTTCCATTGCAGCTTGCAATGGCCGCCGGTGACCGGGACGGTCATCTGCGATCCGTTTTCCTCGATATAGGTGATGGTGCCCAGATCGGCGTTGTGCGCCACGACCTTGGCGAGCAGCACCTTGCCGGAGATGGGCGAGATGGGCAGGAACGGCGAATAGGTCTGCTGGCGCTCATCGCCCAGCGTCGGCAGCATCACCGCCATCACGCGGTCGTAGTTCGCCAGCACCCGCAGCAGCGCGTCGTCATAGACGCCCGATTGATACATCGCCGTCGCGCTGCGGAAATCGTATTCGAAGCCGAACGCATCGAGGAACGCGCGCAGCCGCGCGTTCATGTGATGGCCGTAGCTGTCATGCGTGCCGAACGGATCGGGGATCGCGGTCAGCGGCTTGCCGAGATTGGCGGCGAGCATCTCGCGGTTGGGCAGGTTGTCGGGGACTTTGCGCAACCCGTCCATGTCATCGCTGATCGCGATTAATCGCGTCTTAATATCCGACATCGTGTTGAAGGCATGTCGAACCCAGGTCGTGCGCGCGACTTCGCCGAACGTGCCGATATGGGGCAGCCCGCTCGGGCCGTAACCGGTCTCGAACACGACTTCGTCCACGGTTTTTCCAGCGGCGCGGCGCTTTTCCACGCGGGCGACGAGCTTGCGCGCTTCCTCGAACGGCCAGGCGCGCGCTTGCGCTCCCAGATCGGGTCGAAGCGGACGGGAAACGCCGGAAGGCATTGGAATTACTCGCGCTTAATCGTTGGGAAAGGGCGCCGAAGCTAGGCTTGGCGCGGGAAGGCGTCAATGACCGGGATCGATCAGCCGGTGCGGGATCAAGATGCGGTCTTTGCCGGCCGCATCGACATCCTCTTCGCACTGGGCCGTCACTATCTGTCGCTGCCATTCGCGGCGCTGTGCATTCCGGCGACGCTGTTCGCCGGACGC
>CAZMHP010000566.1:0-1030 GCA_964566095.1 uncultured Rhizobium sp.
GTCGTCGGCACGAAGATCAGCACCGCGGCGCCGATCACGCCGGGCAGCGACAGCGGAAGCGTGATGCGCAGGAAGCGCCGCACCGCGCCGTCGCCCAGATCGGCAGCAGCCTCAAGCAGCGAGCGGTCGATTTTCTCCAGACTCACATAGATCGGCAGAATGGCGAACGCCGCCCAGGCATGGGCCAGCGTCACCACCACGGCGGTCGGGTTGTAGAGCAGAAATTCGAGTGGCTGACGGATCAGGCCCAGGTTCATCAGTCCCGAATTGATCACCCCGTTGTAACCAAGGATCAGCTTCCAGGCGAAAACCCTGAGCAGATAGCTGGTCCAGAACGGAATGGTCAAAAGGATCAGCCACGCGAACTTCGTCTCGTCGACCTTGAAGGCGACGAAGTAGGCCATCGGATAGGCCAACAGCACGGTGATCAGCGTCACCAGCGCGGAAATCTCGATCGAGCGGTAGAAAAGCTCGCGATAGCTGGCGCGGCCGATACCCGTCTCGTACTGCGTCAGCGTGAAATGGGTATCGAGCGCGTAGCCGTCCTGGCTCCAGAAGCTATATAGCGCCAGCAATGCCAGCGGCGCCGCCATCGCCGCCAGCATGATCAGCATCGTCGGCGACAACAGCACGAGCCCGCGCGCGCCTTCCGAGCGGCGATAGAACCGCGCCAGCCGCAACTCCACGCCCGCCATCGCCGCCCCCGCCGTTCGAACCTTGTATCTAGCAAGCCCAAGGGATTTTCGCACACCGCTCGCTTCGCACAGGGGCGTGTCCGTCGTCCGCGCGGACGCAGCGCGCCGTCGCGGTCGTTTCAAGTCGCGCGACGCCGAGGCCATGTGGAGAATTTCCCAGGCGCCGCGAAGCCGGCCGGCCCGGCGATCTGTCGGCAGACCGCAAAGTGCGGCCGGCGAGCGCTTGGTGACGCGGACAAGCCGTCGCGGCCTGCCGCGCAAAGCAATGCTTTGAAGTTCTTGAAGAAACCTGGAGCGGGCGAGGCGAATCGAACGCCCGACCCTAACCTTGGCAA
>CAZMHP010000567.1:0-1018 GCA_964566095.1 uncultured Rhizobium sp.
ACGCCGGGACTTTCCTGCGCGTAGGTCGAGGTGGCGTAGATCGGCACCATGACCGCGCCGGTGCTGGGATCGGGATACTGGCCGGCGTGGATGGTGCGCGTGGCGAAGGCCAGGCGATTGCGTCCGTTCTTGGGCTTCGTCATTTGTGCAGCCGGATGTGGTTGATGAGATCGATGCGGGTGATGAGACCCACGAAGGTATCACCGTTGCAGACCAGGGCCACCTCGTTGTGCGCAAAGACGGGTAGCAGCGCCGTCATGGGTTCCTTCACCTGCAGGGTCTTGGGCGTGGGGGTCATGGCGGTTTTCACCAGCGCCGCGAAGCGCGCCAGCCGGCGCGCCTCGCTGCCTTCGACGGCGGCCAGGATGTCGCTCTCGTCGACGATGCCCACCAGGGTGCGCTCGACGAGAACCGGGAGCTGGGAGACGTCGGCGGAGCGCATGCGGTTATAGGCGGTCAGCAGCGTGTCTTCCGGCCCGACGGTCACGGTGGCGCCGGTGTCGAAGCGGCGCGAGACGATGTCGCTGAGATCGCCCTTGAGCGGGCGTTGCGAGAGCCCCTGCTCCACCACCCAGAAATCGTTGTAGACCTTGGAAAGATATTTGTTGCCGCTGTCGGCGACCAGGGTGACGACGCGCTTGGGCGCGGTCTGCTCGCGGCAATAGCGCAGAGCGGCGGCGAGCATGGTGCCGGAGGACGAGCCGGCCAGGATGCCTTCCTTGGCGAGGAGTTCGCGGGCGGCCTCGATGCTGTCCTTGTCGGAGATCGCGTACGCGACTTTCACGAGAGAGATGTCGGCATTGTCGGGCACGAAATCCTCGCCGATGCCCTCGACGATCCAGGACCCGGCCTCGGTCGTCTTTCCGGTCTGGATCAGCGGCGTCAGGATCGAGCCGACCGGATCGGCGAGCACCATCTGCGTCTTGGGCGAGACGCGCGCGAAGAAGCGGCCGAGGCCGGTCAGCGTGCCGCCGGACCCGACGCCGCAGACGACGGCATCGACGTCATGGTCCATCTG
>CAZMHP010000568.1:0-1016 GCA_964566095.1 uncultured Rhizobium sp.
TGCCGGTCAGCCGCGCCAGCAGGGCGCCGTCGCCGATCTGCCAGGTCCAGCGCTGGGCGGGGCGGTGCAGGATGGTCTGGCCGTGGAAGCCGACGAGCGAAACCTGGCGCGGCGCCAGACCGGCCTTCTCGAGCAGCGCCTTTACCGCCTCGGCATGCGCCTCGGTCAGGCGGCGCTCGGCATCGCGGATCGACCAGGGCACCGGCGCACCGGCCGCATGCGCCTGGGCGTCGTCCAGTGCTTGGCGCAGCAGGGCCCGCATGTCGGGCTCGTAGGCCACGCCGATGGCGGGACCCGGGACGGCGACGGCCTCGCCGTCGGTCTCCACCAGGGCGGCATCGATCCCGTCGAGCGACGTGCCGCTCATGAGACCTACGATTTTCTGGACCTCGGCCATCTGTGCTACACACGCCGCCCTAATTCGCGAAGAGTCTACATCATGCCTGCCGCGCCGCAATTCCGCTCCGAATTTCTCCGCACCTTCGTGGAGCGCGGCGCCTATTACGCGGTCTCCGAGCCCTGGGAAGAACTGGACGCGATGTTCGCCCGCGAGCGCGTGACGGCCTATATCGGCTTCGACTGCACCGCCAAGTCGATGCATATCGGCAACCTTGTGCAGCTGATGACTCTGCGCCGGCTGCAGCAGGCTGGGCATCGCCCGATCCTGCTCATGGGCGGCGGCACCACCAAGGCCGGCGATCCGTCCGGCAAGGACGAGACGCGGCTGATCCTGACGCCGCAGCAGATCGAAGAGAACAAGAACAGCATGCTGTCGGGCGTGCGCCATCTGCTCAAATTCGGCGACGGACCATCCGACGCGATCATGGTCGACAATGCCGAATGGCTCGACAAGCTCGAATACATCCCGTTCCTGCGCGAGGTCGGCAAGCACTTCTCGATCAACCGCATGCTGACGATGGACAGCGTGCGCATCCGGCTGGAACGCGAGCAGCCGATGAGCTTCCTGGAGTTCAACTACTCGATCATGCAGGCCTACGACTATGTCGAGCTTCACA